>CBIHLN010000001.1:0-80470 GCA_966210725.1 uncultured Lysobacter sp.
GCCGCCCCCGTGCTCACCATCGACGGCCCATCGGGCTCCGGCAAGGGCACCATCTCCCGCCTCGTTGCCCGGCAGCTGGGCTGGCATTACCTGGACTCGGGCGCGTTGTACCGGGCGATCGGCGTGGCCGCCGGTTGGGGCGACATTGACCTGGCCGACCCGTCGTCACTGGTGCGCTGCGCCTTCGACACCGACATTACCTTCCGTGAAGAGGGCGATGAATTGCTGGTGCTGGTCAACGGCTCCGATGCCACGGCCGAGCTGCGCACGGAAACCGCGGGCGCCGCTGCCTCGGCCATTGCTGCCATCCCCGAGGTGCGCTCGGCCCTCAAGGACCGCCAGCGCGCCTTCCGGCAGCCCGCCGGGCTGGTGGCCGACGGACGGGACATGGGCACGGTGATCTTCCCGGACGCGGCCTACAAGGTTTTTCTCACGGCCAGTGCCGAGGAACGGGCCGAAAGGCGATATAAGCAGTTGAAAGACAAGGGGGTTCCGGTTACATTGGCCGGTCTGCTACGGGAGATCCTGGCCCGTGACGCCCGCGATGCCAATCGCGCGGTGGCCCCGCTGAGGCCTGCGCACGACGCGGTCTGCATCGATACCACCGGCATCGGCATCGACGAGGTGGTCCGGCGCGTCCTTGGGGCGGTGCAGGGCAAATCGCCGTAGCAGATGCAGTAGCAAGGCCCCGCCGGTAAGTCCCGGTGGGTCATCCACCACAACACTCACGGCCATACGCAATCCCGCGCAGGCCGACAACGGGTGGACCGGCCGCGGTGCCGGTCTGTGTCATCAACCGAGTATTTTTCCAATGACCGAATCATTTGCCGAACTGTTCGAACAGAGCCAGCAGTACCTGGCCAAGCTGAAGCCCGGCGCCATCGTCACCGGTACCGTCGTGGAAGTCCGCGGCGACGTCGTGGTGATCAACGCCGGCCTGAAGTCCGAGGGCATCGTCCCGATCGAACAGTTCCGTAACGACGCCGGCGAGATCGACGTGGCCGAGGGCGACCAGGTCAAGGTCGCGCTGGACTCCATCGAGAACGGCTTCGGCGAGACCGTGCTGTCGCGCGAGAAGGCCAAGCGCGCCATGGTGTGGGACGAGCTCGAGGAAGCCCTCGAGAAGAACGAGACCATCACCGGCCGCATCAGCGGCAAGGTCAAGGGCGGTTTCACCGTCGACATCAAGGACGTCCGCGGCTTCCTGCCCGGTTCGCTGGTCGACGTGCGCCCGGTGCGCGACTCGACCTACCTGGAAGGCAAGGAGCTCGAGTTCAAGCTGATCAAGCTGGACCGCAAGCGCAACAACATCGTCGTCTCCCGCCGCGCGGTGGTCGAGAGCGAGCACTCCGAGGAGCGCGAGCAGCTCATGGAGAAGCTGGTCGAGGGCGCGGTGCTGAAGGGCGTGGTCAAGAACCTGACCGACTACGGCGCGTTCGTGGACCTGGGCGGCATCGACGGCCTGCTGCACATCACCGACATGGCCTGGAAGCGCGTGCGCCATCCGTCCGAAGTCGTGGAAGTCGGCCAGGAGCTCGACGTCCGCGTGCTCAAGTACGACCGCGAGCGCAACCGCGTCAGCCTCGGCCTGAAGCAGCTGGGCGAGGATCCGTGGGACAACATCGCGCGCCGCTACCCGGCCAACACCCGCGTGTTCGGCAAGGTCTCCAACGTCACCGATTACGGCGCGTTCGTCGAGATCGAGCCGGGCGTCGAAGGCCTGGTGCACGTGTCCGAGATGGACTGGACCAACAAGAACGTCAACCCGTCGAAGGTCGTCCAGCTGGGCGACGAGGTCGAGGTGATGGTGCTGGACGTGGACGGCGAGCGTCGCCGCATCTCGCTCGGCATCAAGCAGTGCACCCCGAACCCGTGGGAAGCGTTCTCGGCGCTGCACAAGAAGGGCGACAAGGTGTCGGGCCAGATCAAGTCGATCACCGACTTCGGCATCTTCATCGGCCTGGACGGCGGCATCGACGGCCTCATCCACCTGTCGGACATCAGCTGGAACACCACGGGCGAGGACATCGTCCGCAACTTCAAGAAGGGCGACACGCTTGAAGCCGTGGTGCTGGCCGTCGATCCGGAGCGCGAGCGCATCAGCCTGGGCGTCAAGCAGCTGGAGCAGGATCCGTTCGGCCAGTACATGGCGTCCAACTCGAAGGGTTCGATCGTCAACGGCACGGTGAAGGAAGTCGACGCCAAGGGCGCGACGATCGAGCTGGCCGACGGCATCGAGGGCTACGTCGCCGCGCGCGACATCGCCAAGGAGCGCGTGGACGACGCCACCAAGTACCTGAAGGTCGGCGACGAGGTCGAGGCACGCTTCATCGGCATGGACCGCAAGGGCCGCACGATGCAGCTGTCGATCAAGGCGAAGGACGAGGCGGAGATGCAGGAGGCCGTGGCCGACTACAACCGCGCCAATGCCGACGCCGCCAGTGGCACCACGAAGCTGGGCGCGCTGCTGCGCGAGCAGCTGGGCAACAAGTCGGAGTAATCCGGCCAACGTTGTACGGAGGCGGCCCCCAATGGGCCGCCTCCGGTTGTTGCAGATCGAGTTGTTGCAGATTTGCCGGCGCGCGGCTTGACGCGGATCGGCACGGACGGGTGTCATCCAGCCGTGTTCATCCGCGTCAGTCCGTGTCCGGCCCAGTGAAAGAAGAGTCCGGCGGCCTGTCTGGTGGCGTGGCCGAGGCCGCAGGCAGGGGAGTCGCCATACGCCATGACCAAGTCAGAACTGATCGAAATCCTGTCCCAGCGCCAGCCCCACCTGAAGGGCGACGATGTGGACATGGCGGTCAAGGCGCTGTTGGACATGATGGGTGCGTCGCTGTCGGACGGGCAGCGGATCGAGATCCGTGGTTTCGGCAGCTTTTCGCTGCATTACCGCCCGCCGCGCATGGGCCGCAACCCCAAGACGGGCGAGTCGGTCGCCCTGCAGGGCAAGCACGTGCCGCACTTCAAGCCGGGCAAGGAGTTGCGCGAGCGCGTCAGTGCGGTCATGCCCTTGGACGATGATGCGGTCTGATACGCGGGGTCCCGGCTCGCGGGCTGCCCGCATCGGACACGTCGGCTAAGCTGTGGCCCGCACGGCAGAAGGAGATCGTCGCGCATGCGTCTGATACGCATCCTGGTTGCATTTGCCTGTCTTGCGACAGGTGCCATCGTGGGCGCGTTGAACCGCGACCTGGTCCAGATCGATTTCGGAATCCTCGTGATCTCGACCACGCTGGGCATCGCCGTGCTCGTCTCGTTGCTGATCGGCGTGCTGGTAGGCGGATTGGCGGTCAGCGCGGCGGTGGTCCTGCCCCTGCGGCGGCGTCTTTCAAGGCTGGAACGCCAGGTGCCGGCGGCCGATGGCAACGCGGTGACGTCGCGTACGCGGCCACCAGAGGGCTGAAGCCATGGCCTTCATCAGCGAATGGTTCTGGTTTTTCCTGCTGTTGCCGATCGCGGCCGTCAGTGGCTGGGTGATCGGCCGCCGTGGCGGTGAGCGGCACAGCGACACGCAGGTCAGCCGGTTGTCCACCACCTATTTCCGCGGCCTCAACTATCTGCTCAACGAACAGCCTGACAAAGCGATCGAACTGTTCCTGCACATCGCCGAACTCGACAAGGACACGTTCGAGACCCAGGTCGCACTGGGCCACCTGTTCCGGCGCCGGGGCGAGGTCGATCGCGCCATCCGCCTTCATCAGGCGCTGGTGCAACGGCCGGGGCTGAGCGACCAGCAGAAGGTGCAGGCGTTGCTGGCACTCGGCGAGGACTACATGCGGTCGGGTCTCCTCGATCGCGCTGAAACCGTCTTCAGTGACCTGGTGGCGTTGGACATGCGTGCGCCTCTGGCGTTGCGCCACCTGATCGGGATCTACCAGTCCGAGCGCGACTGGAACAAGGCCATCGAGAACGCCCAGCGTTTCGAGGCCGCCACCGGTGAGCCGATGGGCAAGCTGATTGCCCAGTTCGAATGCGAGCTGGCCGACCGACACCGGGCGGCTGGGCAGGTCGACGAGGCTCGGTTGGCCGTCGCCCGTGCGTACGAGGCGGACGCCAACTCGGTGCGGGCCGGCATGATCGAAGGCCGCATCGAGGTAGAGGCGCAACACCATCCGGCGGCCATCCGGGCCTTTGAGCGCGTCGCACGCAATGACCCCGACTATCTGCCGGAAGTCCTTCCGTCCCTGCTGTCCAGTTACGAGCAGACCGGCGATGTCACCGGCGCCCGCGCGTTCCTCGCGGAGATGTGCGAGCACTACCGGGGTATAGCGCCCGTGCTGGCGCTGACCCGGATGGTCGAAGCGGGGGAGGGTGTTGCCGCGGCCCGTGCCTATCTCGCCCAGCAGCTCAAGGACCGCCCGTCCGTGCGGGGCGAGGCGGCGTTGATCGACCTCACCCTGGCGGAGGGCGCCGATCCCCTGGCGACCCTTCACGACCTCAAGCACATCACGGACCAGCTGCTGGTGCGCAATCCGAGCTACCGGTGCAATCGCTGCGGGTTCGGTGCGCGCAGCCACCATTGGCAGTGCCCCAGCTGCAAGGAATGGGGCACCGTCAAGCCGCTGCTGAACTATGCCGTGGTCTGAGGCCTGATGGCAGGCTGGCTGGCGGTATTCTTCATGATGGGCGCGGCAGGCACGTGGCTGGCACGTCGCTACGCGCTGCAGCGCAACCTGGTCGATGAGCCGGGCGCGCGGCGCAGCCACGCGATCCCCACGCCCCGTGGGGGCGGCATCGCGATCGTCGCGGTGATGCTCGCGGCCTGCGTCGCGTTGGGTTTGCGGCATCCCCCGCATCTGCCCTGGCTGGCCGCGTTCGGATTGGGCACCTTGCTGGTGGCGGGCGTGGGCTGGATCGATGACCACCGACCGTTGTCCCCCTGGTTGCGCCTGACAGTGCACGCCCTGGCCGCGGCCGTGTTCCTTGCGCCCGTCTGGATTGCGACGGGCGATCTGCCGCTGGTCCTGGTGGGCTTCGGCCTGATCGTCACGCTGACCAACGTGTGGAACTTCATGGACGGCATCAACGGCCTTGCCGCGAGCCAGGCCGCGATCGTGGCCGCCGCGCTCGCATTGGCGCTGGGTGGACCTGCCGCTGCACTGGGCGGGGCGCTGGTCGCCGGCTGCGTCGGTTTCCTGCCTTTCAACGCCCCGTCAGCGCGAATCTTTCTGGGTGATGTCGGTAGCGGCGCGCTGGGCTACGGCATTGGTGCACTGACGGTGCTGGCGGCACTGCCGGATCCGGGTGTGGCGCCCCTGCTCATCCTGCCGCTCGCCCCGTTCCTCGTCGATGCGGGCCTGACCCTCGGGCGCCGGGTGTTGCGCGGGGAGCGGTGGTGGACGCCCCACGTGCAGCATGCCTACCAGGGGTGGGCACGACGCGCGGGGCACACACGGGTCACCGTGGCCTACGGTGTGGCCACGCTGGCGGGTGCCGTCCTGCTGCTGGATCTGGCAGGCGGGCGCCACAGCACCGCCTTCATGGCCGCTTGCATGCTGGCGTGGTATACGTCCGCGGCTTTCGTATGGCTCTGGCTGCAGCACCGCGCCGGCAAGGTCGCGGCCGGGCAGGAACAGGAAAGGGATCGTACCCAATGAGTGTCTGGCGTGACCGATGGAGTGGCGCGTTCCCACGACTGGCCGTGGTCGCACACGACCTCGCGGTGGTGTGGGTGGTCTGGCTGGGATTGCACTGGCTTCGTTACAGCATCGTGGCCAATCCGCCATCGATTCCTCTGTGGAGCACCGAGGTTGCACTGGTCCTGGTGGCGCAGGGTGCCGTGTTCTGGCAAGTCGGCCTGTACCGCGGGTTGTGGCGCTTCGCCAGCGTTCCCGATCTGTGGAACATCCTGAAGGCCAGCACGTTTGGCGCGGTCGCCATCGCGGTCGGTCTCTTTCTTTATAACCGCCTGGACATGGTGTCCAGGCTGGTTCTCGTCCTGTACCCACTGGTCCTGATGGGCATGCTGGGTGCGCCGCGGCTCATGTACCGGGCATGGAAGGACAGCCGCAACGAGCGTGGCCAGGAGCGATCGGTCCGCATCCTGATTCTGGGTGCAGGGCATGCGGGCGAAGCGCTGGTGCGGGACTTGCGGCGTCTCGGCACCTACCAGCCCGTGGGGTTCCTGGACGATGCAGGTCGCCTTCGCGGGACCAAAGTGCAGGGCGTTCCGGTGCTGGGGCGGGTTTCGGATGTCACCGAGGTGGCGCGGGAGTCGGCCGCCGGTCTGCTCGTCATCGCCATGCCCTCGGCCAACGCCACTGCGCTGCAGAGGGTGGTGGTGGCGTGTGAGCGCACCGGGCTGCCATTCCGCATGGTGCCGCGATTGGCCGACGTGCTGGAGGGACGCTCGCTGCCCGGCGAGCTGAAAGAGGTGGCGATCGAGGATCTCCTTGGCCGCAAGCCGGTGTTGCCGGACTGGAAGGCAATCCGCGACTGGCTGGGTGCACGTTCGGTGCTCGTGACGGGCGCGGGCGGCTCGATCGGTTCCGAGTTGTGCCGCCAGTGCGCGCGGCATGGCGCGCGCCGCATCGCCCTCGTCGAGATCGACGAACTGGCCCTGACCACGACCGAATCGCTGTTGCGCCGTGATTTCCCCGACGTGGAGTTCATCCAGGTGCTGGGCGACTGCGGCGATCCCGCCGTCATCGGGCACGCGCTGGCCGAGTCGGAGCCCGAGGCTGTATTCCACGCCGCCGCGTACAAGCAGGTGCCGCTGCTGGAGGCGCAACTACGCGAGGCGGTGCGCAACAACGTGCTGTCGACTGAAACCGTCGCGCGCGCATGCCGGAACCTCGGCGTGGGCACCTTCGTGCTGATTTCCACGGACAAGGCGGTGGATCCGGTCAACGTGCTGGGCGCCACCAAGCGGCTGGCGGAGATGGCGTGCCAGTCGTTGGCCGAGCAGAGCTCGACCCGCTTCGTCACGGTCCGCTTCGGCAACGTGCTCGACTCGGCCGGCAGCGTGGTCCCGCTGTTCCGCGAGCAGATCCGCAACGGGGGCCCCGTCACCGTGACCGACCCCGACGTCACGCGCTACTTCATGACGATCCCCGAGGCCTGCCAGCTGATCCTGCAAGCATCCGCCATTGGCACCCACGAGGCGATCTACACCCTGGACATGGGGGAAGCGGTGCCGATCCGCATCCTCGCCGAACAGATGATCCGCCTCGCAGGCAAGCAGCCGGGCCGGGATATCGCGGTTGTCTACACCGGCCTGCGCCCCGGCGAGAAACTGCACGAGACGCTGTTCCATGCCGACGAACGCTACCGGGCGACGGGGCATCCGAAGATCCTGCAGGCCGAGCCGCGTCAGGTCGCGGCGGCGGAGATCGAATCGGCGCTGGCCATGATGCGCGAAGCGTCTGCACGCTACGACCGCGCCACGCTTGCTAGCCTGCTTCGGTCGACGGTTCCGGATTTCAATCCCATGAGCGAGCAGCTGCCCGTTCTGCAGGATTCCACGACCGTCGTTGCATTTCCCGCCCGCAACGCCAGGAAGGTTTGATGTCCCGTTCCACCCCGCTCCCTGTCCATCCCCGCATTCGCAAGGCTGTTTTTCCGGTCGCTGGATTGGGCACGCGCTTCTTGCCTGCCACGAAGACCGTGCCCAAGGAGATGCTGCCGATCATCGACCGGCCGCTGATCCAGTACGCCGTCGACGAGGCCATCGAAGCCGGCTGCGACACCCTGATCTTCGTGACCAACCGCTACAAGCACGCGGTCGCGGATTACTTCGACAAGGCATACGAACTCGAGCAGAAGCTCGAACGCGCCGGTAAGCATGAGCAGCTTGAGATGGTGCGCAACGTGCTACCCGATGGGGTCCGCGCCATTTTCGTCACCCAGGCCGAAGCGCTCGGGCTCGGGCATGCGGTGCTGTGCGCCAGGCCGGTGGTTGGGGACGAGCCCTTCGCGGTCATCTTGCCGGACGATGTGATCTGGAATCGCGGCGATGGCGCGCTCAAGCAGATGGCCGATACCGCAGAACGCAGCGGTGCCAGTGTCATTGCGGTACAGGACGTGCCCCGGGAGAAGACGGGCAGCTACGGCATCGTCGCCACGGACGACTTTGCCGACCGCCAGGGGCGCATCAACGCCATGGTCGAGAAGCCGAAGCCTGAAGTGGCGCCCAGCACACTGGCCGTGGTTGGACGTTACGTGCTGAATCCGCGCATTTTTGACCTGCTTGAGTCGACCCCGCCCGGCGCGGGGGGCGAAATCCAGCTGACCGATGCGATCTCGGCGCTGCTGAAGGAAGAGACGGTCAATGCGTACCGGTTCCGCGGCACCCGGTTCGATTGCGGCACGCATCTGGGCCTGATCGAGGCCACGATCCGCTATGCGCTGGACCACGAAAAGCTCAGTGATGCCGCCCAGCAGCTGATGCAGGACGCGCTCAAGGAGCTTGGGGTGACCGAGCTCGACTAGTGCCCGGGTAGCGGCGTCCGGCTTGCCTGCTGAACGCGTCTTGGGCAACCATCTTGCGGTTGTAGCCGCGGGTGACGTCATGCGTTCCTATTACCTCGAAACCGCGGGCGCGTGCGCCGGCCTGGGCGCGCTGCGTGGCCCTGTCGACACGCGGGTGTGCGTCGTGGGCGGGGGGCTCGCCGGGCTCAATACCGCGCTGGGCCTGCTGGAGCGGGGTGTTCGGGATGTGGTCGTCCTCGAGGCGAACCGTGCAGGCCATGGCGCGTCGGGACGCAACGGCGGCTTCGTCTTTGGCGGTTTTTCGCGAGGCGAGGCGTCACTCCTGCGCGATCTCGGTCGTGAGCGGGCACGGGGGCTCTACCGAGGCACGCTGGATGCCGTGGAGCTCATCCGCAAACGGATCCAGACCTATCGCATCGACTGCGACCCCGTCGAATCGGGTGTCATCTGGGCCAACTGGTTCCGCGACGAGCGTGTCCTGCGCGACCGCCAGACGCTGCTCAGCGAAGCGTTCGGGGTCGATTGGGAATGGATCCCCGCCCGGGAGCTGCGCGATCTACTGCGCACCGATCGTTACCACGGTGGTTTACTGGAGGGGAGGGGATTCCATTTCCATCCGCTTCGATACGTCCATGGCCTGTCGCACCGGTTAACGGAAGGGGGTGGGCGGCTGCATGATGCGAGCCCGGCGCTTTCGCTGGCACGGATGGGGTCACGCTGGCAGGTGGAGACGCCGGAAGGGCGCGTCCTGGCGGACCACGTGGTACTGGCCTGCGGCGGCTATCTGGCCGGGTTGCATCGATCGGTCGACGCGGGCGTCATGCCCATCGCCACCTACGTGATGGTCACCGAGCCGCTGGGCGACCGGCTTGCAAGCGCCATCAGCACCCGTGCCGCCGTGTACGACACCCGTTTCGCGTTCGACTACTACCGGCCACTGGCCGACACCCGGCTGTTGTGGGGCGGTCGCATCTCGGTGCGGGACCGGTCACCCCAAACGGTGGAGCGGCTGCTGCGGCGCGACATGATCAAGGTGTTTCCCCAGTTGCATGACGTCGGCGTTGAATACGCCTGGTCCGGCCTGATGAGCTATGCGCGCCACCAGATGCCGCAGATCGGCCGCCTGGACGACGGGCTCTGGCTGGCGCAGGCCTTTGGCGGGCATGGCGTGGCGCCGACCACGTTCGCAGGTGAACTGGTGGCCGCCGCCATCGCCGAGAACGATTCCCGATGGCGCGAATTCTCCGACTACGGGCTGGTCTCCGCGCTCAAGCCGGCCGGCTTAGTGGCCGCGCAGCTGGGGTACTGGTGGGCCCAGCTCGCTGATCGATGGCGTTCGGATGTAATCCGACAAAGTTGACTTGGACAACTTGATGTCGGCTTGGATTATGGTGATATCGTCCCGTGCGGGCCGCTCGCAGGTGCGAGGACGCCTGCGTTCATTCAAGAGGGTGTTGATATGAAGAATCTTGTAATCGCATTTGCGCTGATGACGAGCAGCGCTGGAGTTGCTGCCGAAAGCGTAAAGACATCGAGCGACGACCTCGACCAGATAGTGGCGCATCAGATCGAACTGAAAGAGCAACTGGTAGCGGGTGCGGGCATGTTTCGCACGATGCCTGCGCGTCAGCGCGAAGAGCTGATCGCACGCCAAGAGAGATTGTTGCGGCTTATAGGAGATCGCTCCACCGTGAGCGAGCTTTCTGATTCCGAGCGACTATACGCGTTTAACGAGTTGGAGTGGATCGCCTCAGCGGTATCAGGTGGCGAGGACGATCGCATTGTCTGTCGTCGAGAGCAGACTACGGGCAGTCATCGCCTGCAATCCAACTGCAGGTCTGTACGCCAGATGAGAGAGGAGCGGGAGGCTGCACGAGAGCAATTGTCTCGACAGACCAGTCGACTACTCGAAGTCAACTGAATTATCGGCTGGACAGCGAGAGAAGGCGTTTTCCGACTGCAGGCGCAATGCTTGATGCGCCCCGCTTCCAGTGAGTACCGGCCTTGGTTTCAAGGCCGGTGATCGTGGTCGCTGAATTGAAGCGTATACGGTAGATCTCAGAGCGCCTCGAAAATCCCCGCTGCGCCCATGCCGGTGCCGATGCACATGGTCACCATGCCGTACTTCTGCCGGCGGCGCCGCAACCCATGGACGATGGTGGCCGCCCGCACCGCGCCCGTCGCGCCCAACGGGTGGCCCAGCGCAATGGCGCCGCCCAGCGGGTTCACCCTGGACGGGTCGAGGTCGGAATCACGGATGACCGCCAGTGCCTGGGCCGCGAATGCCTCGTTCAGTTCGATCCAGTCGAGCTGGTCCTTTGTGAGGCCGGCCTGCTTCAGCGCCTTCGGAATGGCGGCAATCGGGCCGATGCCCATGACTTCGGGGCGCACGCCCGCCACGGAGAAGCTGACGAAGCGTGCGAGAGGCGTCAGGCCGTAGTCCTTGACGGCCTGCCCGGACGCCAGCAGGACCGCGCCCGCGCCATCGCTCATCTGTGAGCTGTTGCCAGCGGTGACGGTGCCCCCGAACTGCCCGTTGCGGAACACGGGACGCAGCTTGGCTAGGCCCTCCAGCGAGCTGTCGGGGCGGGGGCCTTCATCGGTGTCAACCACGCGCTGTTTGAGGCGCACGGTATTGGCGCCCAGGTCGGGAACCCCCGATACCACCTCGTACGGACTGATCTCGTCCTTGAACTCGCCCGCCTCGATGGCCGCAATGGCTTTCTGGTGGGAGGCGAGGGCGAAGGCGTCCTGGTCCTCCCGCGAGACCTTCCATTCTTCCGCGACCTTTTCGGCCGTGATCCCCATGCCATAGGCGATCGCGACATGATCATCCTTGAAGACGGAGGGCGAGAGCGCGACCTTGTTGCCCATCATCGGCACCATCGACATCGACTCGGTGCCGCCGGCCAGCATCAGGTCCGCATTGCCCAGGCGGATCTGGTCCGCCGCCAGGGCGATGGCCTGCAATCCCGAAGAGCAGAAGCGGTTGATGGTCTGGGCGGCGATGGTGTCCGGCAGGCCGGCCAACAAGACGCCGATGCGCGCCACGTTCATGCCCTGCTCGCCCTCGGGCATTGCGCAGCCGATGATCGCATCATCAATGCGGCTGACGTCGATGCCCGGTGCCTGCGCAACGACGGCTTTGAGCACGTGCGCCAGCATGTCGTCGGGGCGGGTGTTGCGGAATACGCCGCGCGGTGCCTTGCCCACCGGGGTGCGCGTGGCGGCGACGATGTAGGCGTCCTGGATCTGCTTCATGGTGTTCTCCGGAGGCGGGGCCTGGGGGCGAGCGTGGAACGGTGGATCCAGCCCGCCCAGGCGCCGCGGAAAAGATGGGGTGTCGCTGACGGTGTGCGTAGGCCGCGCCGGGTCAATTCCTCAGCGGCTTGCCGGTCTTGAGCATGTGTGCGATGCGCTCCTGCGTCTTGGGCATCTGGGCCAGCGCGACGAAGTGTTCGCGCTCCAGCCGCAGCAGCCATGCCTCATCCACCAGCGCGCCGCGATCGATCTCGCCGCCGCACATCACCGTCGCGATACGGCTGGCGATCTCGTAATCGTGCGGCGAGATGAAGCGGCCCTCGAGCATGTTGACCAGCAGCATCTTGAACGTCGCAATGCCCACGTCGCCTGCCACCTGGATGCGTCGTGCCGGCAGCGGTGGACGGTAGCCACCCTCCGACAGCGCGCGTGCCTCGGCCTTGGCCACGTGCAGCAGCTCGTGGGCGTTGAACACGATGCGGTCCGTCGGCCGAGCCAGGTGCAGGTTGCGTGCCTCCATCGCCGACGTGGACACCTTGCCCATCGCGACGCTCTCGAACGCCGCCTTCAGCTCGGCGAATACGTCGCCGTTGGGTCCGGCCTTCTCCGAGGCGCGGACCGCAAACTCCTTGAGGCCACCGCCGGCAGGCAGCAGGCCGACGCCGGCTTCAACCAGCCCGACGTAACTCTCCAGCCCGAACACGCTGCGCGCGGCATGCATCTGGAACTCGCAGCCACCGCCCAGAGCCAGCCCGCGGACGGCGGCCACCACGGGCACCAGCGCGTACTTGATCCGCTGGCTGGTCGCCTGGAAGTTCGCGACCATGGCTTCGAAGCCGGCAACGTCGCCCGCCTGCAACAGGCCCAACGCGCCGGCGAGATCGGCACCGGCAGAGAACGGTTCCTTCGGTTGCCAGATCACCAGACCGGCGAAATCGCGCTCCGCGACGGCGATGGCCTCCTGGAGGCCGTCCAACACATGGTTGTTCACCGTGTGCATCTTGGTCTTGAAGCCGACCGTGGCAATGCTGTCGCCTTCATCGGCCCACATCCGCACGCCGTCGTTCTCGTACACCGTGCGGCCGTGGGCGAAGCGCTCGCCCAGCAGCGGGTCAGGGAACCGTTGGCGGCCGTACACCGGGTTGGTCGAGCGCGCCACATGCGCCTCGCGTGACGGGCTGTAGCTGCCATCGGTGACGTGTACGCCCTCGCGTCCATCGAACACCCAGTCGGGCAGGGCGGCACTGCTCATGGCGTCGCCCGACACGATGTCTTCGGCGATCCAGTCGGCCACCTGCTTCCATCCCGCCGCCTGCCAGCTCTCGAACGGGCCCATCGACCAGCCATAACCCCAGCGGATGGCGAGGTCCACATCGCGGGCGGTGTCGGCGATGCTTTCCAGGTGGTACGCGGTGTAGTGGAACGTGTCGCGGAAGCACGCCCACAGGAACTTCGCCTGCGGATGCGCGCTGGCGCGGAGCGCCGCGAACTTCCTGGATGGATCGCGTTCCTTCAACAGGCCTGCGACCTCGGGGTCGAGTTCAGTCGCGACCGGCCGGTACTCCTGGGCTTTGAGGTCAAGCACCAGGATGTCCTTGCCCTTCTTCGTGTAGAAGCCGGCACCGGTCTTCTGGCCGAGTGCGCCCTTTTCGACCAGCGCCGACAGCCACTTGGGCGCCTTGAAATACGCGTGCCAAGGGTCATCGGGAAGCGTATCGCCCATCGTCTTGATGACATGGACCATCGTGTCCAGTCCGACCACGTCGGCAGTGCGGTACGTGGCCGATTTGGGTCGCCCGATCGCCGGCCCGGTCAACGCATCGACGGTGTCGAAGCCGAGCCCGAACTGCTCGGTGTGATGCATGGCCGCCAGCATCGAGAAGACACCGATGCGGTTGCCGATGAAATTGGGGGTGTCCTTGGCGATGACCACGCCCTTGCCGAGCGTCGTGGTCAGGAACGCCTCGAGCTGCGCCAGCACGGCCGGGTCCGTCGACTTGGCGGGAATCAGTTCGGCCAGGTGCATGTAGCGAGGCGGGTTGAAAAAGTGGACGCCCAGGAAGCGGGGGCGCAGCGCTTCCGGCAGCACGTCGGCCAACGCATTGATGCCGAGACCGGACGTATTGCTCGCCAGCACGGCGTGATCGGCCACGTGCGGCGCGATCTTGCGGTAGAGGTCCTGCTTCCAGTCCATGCGTTCGGCGATCGCCTCGATTACCAGGTCGCAGCCTTCCAGCAATTCCAGGCCGGTTTCGTAGTTCGCCGCGACGATCCGCTCGGCCAGCGCCTTGTCCGCCAGCGGCGCGGGGCTGAGCTTGGCCAGATTCGCAATCGCCTTGTTCACGATGCCGTTGGGATCACCGTCCTTGGCTGGCAGGTCGAACAGCACTGTGTCCACGCCGGCATTGGTCAGGTGTGCAGCGATCTGCGCGCCCATGACACCGGCGCCCAGCACGGCGGCGCGCCGCACGAGCATGTTGTTAGCCATGTTTCATAGCTCCTTGAAAAACAGGGATGTTTAAACGGGGGCGGCAGGGCTGCGAGGGTGCATTACACCCGTCAGGACGCCCGCGGCCGACCTCAACTCTTGAATCCGGCCGCCGCAAAGCGGATCAGCTCACGGGCCGCGCGCTCGCGGTGCGCCTTCTCGCTGACCCCGGCGGGGCGCTTGATCAGGCCGAAGTCGGCCATCGCATAGGTCAACGCGCCCGCAAGAAAGTCCAGGCGCCAGTAGAGCTCCTCCTTGCTCAGCGAAGGCACGCACGTGGCGATCGCTTTGGCGAAATCGCGCAGCACATGGCCGTAGTGGTCGGACAGGAACTTGCGCAGGCTGTCGTTCTTCTCCGCATACGCACGCGCCACGACCCGGACGAATGCGCCGCCGCCATGGCGGTCCTGGGCCAATGCCAATGCGGGTTCCACGAATGCGGCAAGGATTGGCTCGAGTTCGTCGGGCGACTGGTCGACCGCGGCCTTCAGCGCACTGAGCCGGTCGGCACTCATGCCATCCATGCGTCGACGGAACACCTCGTTGACGAGGTTCTCCTTGCTGCCGAAGTGGTAATTGACGGCGGCGATATTGACGTCCGCGCGACTGGTGACCTGTCGCAGCGAGGTGCCGGAGAAGCCGAACTGGGCGAACAACTCCTCGGCAGCGCCGAGGATGCGGTCCTTGGTTGAGAAATGGGCGGAGGTAGCCATGGGGACGTCAGAACAGGAGAGGGGGTGAATCAAACGCTTGTTTGATGCTACGGAGGCGGGCGGCGGACGTCAACGCTGAACCTCCAACGTACGGGCCGCGACGAATTCAGCGTCGACCGGCCGTCGGGCCTGCAAAACAGCGTCGCAATCCGATAGCATTACCGTAGCCATATCGGCTAAACCCGCGTCCCGACGCGGGTTTTTCTGTTATCCTCGGGCGCGAGACTCCTTCAAAGCAGGGTCCGCGGCCCGCCTACCCGGAGACATCCCATGGCGCTGGAGCGCACCCTTTCGATCATCAAGCCCGATGCCGTTGCCAAGAACGTGATCGGCGAGATCTACACCCGTTTCGAGAAGGCCGGCCTGAAGGTCGCCGCCTCGAAGATGAAGCACCTGTCCCGCAGCGAGGCCGAGGGCTTCTACGCCGTGCACCGCGAGCGTCCGTTTTTTGGTGCGCTGGTGGAGTTCATGATTTCCGGCCCGGTGATGATCCAGGTTCTGGAAGGCGAGGGCGCGGTGCTGAAGAACCGTGACCTGATGGGCGCCACCAATCCGAAGGACGCCGCCGCCGGCACCATTCGCGCGGACTTCGCCGACAGCATCGACGCCAATGCGGTGCACGGCTCGGACAGCTTGGAGAACGCGGCGATCGAGATCGCCTATTTCTTCCCGGCGACCGACGTCTACGCACGCTGATCGACCTCAATCCCGAGCACTGCAGGTTTCCATGAGCCCCCCAGACACACGCATCGACATCACGCTCGCTCCGGACCCCGGCGCAAGCTCGGTACCTGCGGGGAGTGCGGACACCCACGGGTCGAGGTCGAAGCGCAACATCTTCGACCTCGACCGTGTCTCGCTGGAGGACTTCTTCGAGCAGACGCTGGGGGAGAAGCGCTATCGCGCGCACCAGGTGATGAAGTGGATCCACCACCGGCATGTCACCGACTTCGATGGCATGACCGACCTCGGCAAGGCCCTGCGGACCAAGCTGCACGAGCACGCTGAAGTGCGCGCACCGATGGTGCTCCATGACCAGCCCTCGGCCGACGGCACGCACAAGTGGCTGCTTGGCATGGATCCGAAGAACGCCATCGAAACCGTCTACATCCCCGACAAGGGACGCGGCACGCTGTGCGTGTCCAGCCAGGTCGGCTGTGCGCTGAACTGCCAGTTCTGTTCCACCGCAACCCAGGGCTTCAACCGCAACCTGTCGACTGCCGAGATCATCGGCCAGGTCTGGGTGGCGGCGCGCCATCTGGGCAACGTGCCGCACCAGCAGCGCAAGCTCACCAATGTCGTGATGATGGGCATGGGCGAGCCGCTGGCCAATTTCGACAACGTTGTGCGCGCAATGAGCATCATGCGCGACGACCTGGGTTATGGCCTGGCCAACAAGCGCGTGACGCTGTCGACGGCGGGCATGGTGCCGATGATCGACAAGCTGGGTGAGGTCAGTGATGTTTCCCTGGCGGTGTCGCTGCATGCGCCCAACGACGAGTTGCGCACCGAGCTGGTGCCGCTCAACAAGAAGTACCCGATCGCCGAGCTGATGGCCGCATGCCAGCGCTACGTGCGCCGGAAGCCGCGCTCGTCCATCACCTTTGAATACACCCTGATGAAGGGCGTCAACGACCAGCCGCACCACGCGCGCGAACTGGCTCGGCTGATGCGGCAGTTCGAAAATGCCGTCCAGATGAAGGATGCCGCCAAGGTCAACCTTATCCCGTTCAATCCGTTCCCGGGTACGCGCTTCGAGCGCTCGCCGGAGACGGACATCCGCACGTTCCAGAAGCTGCTGCAGGACGCCCGGGTGCTGACGACGGTACGGCGTACGCGGGGCGACGACATCGATGCGGCGTGCGGCCAGCTCAAGGGCCAGGTCATGGACCGGACGCGGCGGCAGGCGGAGTTCCGCAAGTCGTTGCAGGACGGCGGAGTCAGCGATGCCGCTTGATGCCCGGCTGCGTCCGTACACGCTGCCTGTGATCGGGCTGCTGTTGGCCGTGGCGACGCTGACCGGTTGCAACCGGCTGACGTTTGTCCGCCCCAGCCTGGAGCGGGGCGACTTCGAGAAGGTGGCAGCGGACGTTGACGTGCGCGAATCCAGCGAGCGCGTCGCGGCCCGCAAGGCGAGCGTCCACCTGCGGCGCGCCCAAGCGCATCTGGCCCGACGCGAATTCGGGAAGGCGGAAGACGAGGCGCGCCAGGCAATCAGGCTGGATGCGGCCTCGGAAGGCGGCTACACCCTGCTGGCGGTGATCCATGACCAGAAGGGACACGCTGCGCAGGCAGGCGAGTATTACCGCAAGGCCACGGAGCTCGCGCCGAACCGGGGCGGGCCGCTCAACAATTACGGCACTTGGCTGTGCTCGAATGGCCGCGAGCAGGCGTCGCTCGAGTGGTTCGAGCGTGCGGTGGCCGCTCCGGGTTACCCGACACGGGCCGGCGCGTTGGCCAATGCCGGTCGGTGTGCGGATCGGGCTGGGCTCGACACGCGTGCGGATGCCTATTTGCGGACGGCGATCCAGATGGACCCCGCTAATCCGATCGCGCTTGCCACCTTAGCGGAGCGGGCATATCGACGGGGCGATGGGATGCAGGCCCGGGCCTTTTCTGAACGACGACTGACTGCGGCGCCGCCGGATGCGGCATCATTGCTGCTTGCGTCACAAATTGAGGAAATGCTCGGCGACAGCGCCGCAGCCGCCAGATACGTTCAGCGAATGAGGGCGGAGTTCCCGAGCGCTTCGGGCTCCGGTACGGGGGAAGAAAGCAGGCGATGATCCAGACCAACGATGTCGCACCCGGTTGCGACGGTTGCGGTGCGCGCCTTCGGGCGGCACGTGTAGCGGCCGGGCTCACCCATGAAGACGTTGCCGCGCGGCTGAAAATGCCGGTGCGCGTGGTGCGCGCGCTGGAAGCGGACGACTGGACCCCGCTCGGGGCGCCGGTGTTCGTCCGGGGACAACTGCGAAGCTACGCGCGCCTGTTGAAGGTCGACATCGAGCATGAGCTGTTGGAGTCGCCCATCAAGCCGGTCGCGCCACCGGAGCTCGTTAGCCACACCCATGTCCCTCGATACCGCGTGATGGCCGAACAGTTGGCACGGCGGGCCGTTTACGTGGTGCTGACCGTCGCGATTGCGCTGCCGGTATGGCTGGCCACCCGGCCGCATCTGTCAAACGGGTTGGCGGTGGAGTCCCTGGACCTGCCGGCTGCGGTTACCGGCGCTCCCGACCCTCGCCCTGAGGCGCGGGCACCCGTGGAGCGCACGCCCATCATCGCCTCCATGGCGGCTCTGCCGCAGCGCAAGTCGACTGATCCGGCTTCCGCATCTGGCCTGTCGTTGAAGTTCAACGAAGCCAGCTGGGTGCAGGTGTTCTCGCAGGAGGGCGAGGCCCTGGAGCAGGGCATGATGGAGCCGGGCCAGCGTCTGAGCTACGGCAAGGGGCAGGTGGGGCGCGTGGTGCTCGGCAATTCAGCTGCTGTCGAGGCGCGTCGGGACGGCGAGGCGATCGACCTCCAGCCGTTCATCCGAGCGAACGTCGCGCGCTTTACGCTATCCTCTGACGGCTCGCTGGCGCCGGTTCGCGACTGATCCCGCGCCGCGGCTCACGCCCCTCGCATCGGCCGGCGTAGTCCGGCCGATCGCATTTCTATCCCCGGCCCGCCGACTGGTGGGCCCCCTGCATGGCAGCCCGGCATGGCGCTAGACGATCTGCTCGACGAACACGAACAAAGCGAACGCGTACAGGACTGGTTGCGGCGCAACGGCGCCGGCCTCATCGGTGGCGTGGTCCTGGGACTGGCCGCCATTGGCGGCTGGCAGTGGTGGCAGGGCGAGCAGGATGCCCGGAAGCTGGCCGCGGCCGACCAGTACCAACAGGCGCTGGATGGCATCCAGGACGATGCTGCCGCGGCATCGGACAAGATCGCCGCGCTGCCTCCCGGCAGGTTCCAGGAGCTGGCGTGGTTGCAGCTTGTGGCTGCGCAAGTCGAAGCCGCGCAGGCCGACGCCGCGATCACGACGCTGCGTGCGATCCGCAGCGAAGACCCGGCCATGCAGGAGGTCGTCGCGCGACGGCTGGCCCGCCTGCTGATCGATACCGGGGAGCCCGCGCAGGCGCTTGAGCTGCTTGCGTTGGACGACGGTCCGGCCGCGCTCGAGATCCGCGGTGATGCACAGCTGGCGCTCGGCAAGGCCGAGCTGGCGCGCGAGGCCTACACCCGGGCGCTTGCAGGCATGGACATCGCCTCCCCGCAGCGCGGCATTCTTGAATTGAAACTCACCGATGCCGGTGGGTCCGTCGACCGTTCCGAGGCCCAGTCTTGATGAAGTCCGCACTGCATCCGCACCGCTTTCTCCTGCGCACCGCCGCCGCCGTGGCGTGCCTGGCCGTCCTGTCGGGTTGCACGACCGTTCGTGGCTGGTTCGACAGCGATGACGACGAGGCGGGTAAACCCGCCGCATTGACCGAGTTCACCCCCTCGGCCAGCGTCGCGGAACTGTGGTCGTCGAACGTGGGCAAGGGCGAGGGTCGTCTGGGCGCGCGCCAGGGCCCGGTCGTGTTGGACGGCCGCGTCTACGCGGCGGCCATCGAGGGTGGGGTGCGCGCACTCGATCTCCAGACGGGTGCGTCCGCCTGGCATTACGCCTCTGACGTGCGCATCAGCGGCGGCCCCGGTGCCGGCGACGGGCTGGTCGTGGTCGGTGGCCTGGACGGTGAAGTGATCGCGCTCGACGCCGCCACGGGCGCGCAGCGTTGGGAAGCGAAGGTCAACAACGAGGTGATCGCCGCACCCGCCATCGGTATGGGCATGGTGTTCGTGCGCTCCAATGACGGTCGCGTCACCGCGCTCGATGCCGCCAGTGGCGAGCGTCGCTGGTTCTGGAACCGCGATGTGCCGTCGCTGTCCGTGCGTGGCAACGATGCCGTGCTGCTCGGTCCGGGCTACGTGTTCGTGGGCAACGACGACGGCACCATTGCCGCCCTGAGCGCCACCGACGGCGCGCCGCTGTGGGAGCAGGTGGTTGGCGATCAGGAAGGGCGCACCGAGCTCGACCGGATGGCGGATGTCGACGGCACTCCGGTGCTGGACGGCGCCGCGATATACGCCACCAGCTTCCAGCAGCAGACCCTCGCCATCGACGGCCCGACCGGGCGCCCGATGTGGTCCAGCCAGCAGGGCGGCGCAGGTCGCATCGGCCTGGCGCCGGACCGCCTCGTCGTTTCGGCACCCGACGGCACCGTCTATGCGCTGGACAAGGCCTCCGGAAGCGCGCTCTGGCAGCAGCCGGGCCTGGCGCGGCGCAACCTCACCGCACCGGCGGTACAGGGTGACTATGCCGTGGTCGGCGACTTCGATGGCTACCTGCACTGGCTGAACCTGCAGAACGGCGAGTTCGCTGCCCGCACGCGCGTGTCCGGCAATGCCCTCCGTGCAGCGCCCGTGGTGGCCGATGGCGTGCTGCTGGCGCAGGACACCGACGGCCGCCTGAGCGCCTTCCGTCTCGGTCAATGACACTGCGGCGGCGCGGCATGCCCGCGCCGCCGATGCTTGGATGCCCATCGCGGGTATCAAGCGCTGAACGCGGGTGACCGGGGCGAACCTGGGCGACCCTGTCCTCCCCACGCCTCCGTTCCCGCTTCAAGGTCGAACCATGCTGCCCCTCGTCGCCCTCGTCGGCCGTCCCAACGTTGGCAAGTCCACGTTGTTCAACGCGCTTACGCGCACCCGCGACGCGCTCGTCCACGACGAGCCGGGCGTAACCCGTGACCGCCACTACGGCGTCTGTCGGCCGGAGGGTCAGCGTGCGTTTGCCGTGGTCGATACCGGCGGCATCGCGGGTGAAGATGAAGGGCTCGCTGGCGCCACGGCCCGTCAGGCCCGGGCAGCGGCTGAAGAAGCGGACCTGGTGCTGTTTATCGTCGATGGGCGCGAGGGCGCCTCCGCGCTGGACGACGACATCCTGCGCTGGCTGCGCAAGGCCTCCCGCCCCACGATGCTGGTCATCAACAAGACCGAGGGCCTGGAGTCGAACGCCGTGCGCGCGGACTTCGCCCGGTACGGCTTCGCCGAAATGCTGGCGATCTCCTCGGCGCACCGCCAGGGCATCGACGACCTGATCGACGAGATCATCGAGAAGTTGCCCGAAGAGGGCGCGACCGCGCAACTGGACACGGATCCATCGCGCATCCGCGTGGCCTTCATCGGTCGCCCGAACGTGGGCAAGTCGACCCTGGTCAACCGCCTGCTGGGGGAGGAGCGGATGATCGCCTCCGACGTGCCCGGCACGACGCGCGACTCGGTGTCGGTCGACATGGAGCGCGATGGCCGCCTGTACCGGCTGATCGACACGGCCGGCGTGCGCCGCAAGGCGCGCGTGGATGATGCGGTGGAGAAGTTCTCCATCATCAAGACGCTTCAGGCGATCGAGCAGTGCCAGGTGGCGGTGGTCATGCTGGACGCCGGCGAGGGCGTGACCGACCAGGATGCCAGCGTATTGGGGTACGCCCTGGATGCCGGCCGTGCGCTGGTGGTGGCGGTCAACAAGTGGGACGGGCAGACCGACTACCAGCGGCAGCAGACCGAAGCGCTGCTGGCGCGAAAGCTCGCGTTCGTGGAGTGGGCCGAAGCGGTGCGCATCAGCGCCAAGCACGGCTCGGGGCTACGCGAACTGTTCAACGCCATCCACCGGGCGCACACGTCGGCGACCCGCGAGTTCGGCACCACCGAGGTCACCAAGGCGGTCGAGATCGCCTATGAGACCAACCCGCCGCCGGTCGTGCGTGGGCATGTCGCCAAGCTGCGGTTTGCCCATCCCAGCGGCACCAATCCGCCGACATTCACGGTGCACGGCACCCGCCTGCGCACGCTGACCGACAGCTACAAGCGTTATCTGGAGAATTTCTTCCGCAAGCGCTTCAAGCTCGTCGGCACGCCCGTGCGCTTCCTGTTCAAGGAAGGCACCAACCCGTACGAAGGCAAGAAGAACGTGCTGACCGACAAGCAGGTGGCGAAGAAGCGTCGCCTGATCAGGCACGTCAAGCGCAAGTGACCCGCGCGGCGGCCGACGCACGTCCGGTCACGCTCGGATTGCTGGCGGGCGGGCAGGGCACGCGGCTGGGCGGTGTCGACAAGGCGTGGCTGCTGTGCGACGGGCAACCCCAGGTGGTGCGCCTGGCTGCGCTGTTCCCGGAGGTTGCGGAGGTCCTGGTCAGCAGCAACGGGCCCGTCGCGGGTTACGCGTTGCTGGGCCTGCGTGTCATCGCCGATACCACCCCCGGCTTGGGGCCGGTCGCCGGGCTGGCGGCGCTCGCCAACGCGTGTCGAACCCCGTGGCTGCTGACCTTGCCGGTCGATGCGGTCGACCCTCCCGTGGATCTGCTGGAGCGCCTGATGGATGCGGCCTTGGCCGAGAGTGGCGTCGCCGGAGCGGTCGTCCACGACGATGAGGGACTTCAACCGCTGGCGGCGCTCTGGGCGACGGATGTCCTGGCCATCCACGCCCGGGCTGCACTGGCGGCAGGCCGGCTGGCCGTTCATCAGCTCGTCGATGCCGCGCGCCTGCGGCCGACCAGGCTGCCCGGCGTGCAGTTGGGCAACCTCAACACGTTCGACGACCTCGAGGCCGCCCGCGCGACGCTTCCCGATGGAGGATCGAGATGACAGCAGCAGTATTCCCGACCTCGATCGTGCTCGCCGAGGCGCTCGACATCATTGCCGAGGTCGCCGCGCGGCACCGGCTCGACAGCGAGTCGCTGGCGCTCGGGCGCACGCACGGCCGCGTGCTGGCACAGGATGTCGTCGCGCCCATGCCGTTGCCGCCGTTCGACAACAGCGCCATGGACGGATTCGCCTACCGGCACGCCGATCTCGCCGACGGGCCGACCCGCCTCCGGCTCGCCGGCGAGCAGTTCGCCGGTACCGCCGAGGCCGGCTCGATCTCGGACGGCGAATGCTGGCGAATCACGACCGGTGCGCCGATGCCGTCAGGCGCCGACAGCGTGGTGATCAAGGAGCGCGTGGCCGCCGATGGCGACCACGTGCTCGTACCGGCCGGCGAGGTGGCCGGCGCCAACGTGAGGTGCGCCGGCGAGGACGTCGGCGAGGGTGACCGGGTGCTGAGCGCGGGACAGTGGCTGACGCCGGCGCGGGTCTCGCTCGCCGCCTCGCTGGGCCTGCCCTCACTCTCCGTGAGCCGTCGCCCGACGGTCGCCGTGTTCACCAGCGGCGACGAGCTGGTCGAGCCCGGCCTGCCACTCGCACCGGGGCAAATCCACGACAGCAACCGCGAATTGCTGATGGGCCTGTTGCGTGCCGAGGGGCTGGAGCCCACGGCCTGGCCGCGCCTGCCCGATGACGCGCGGCAGGTCGAGATCGCGTTGCGCGACGCTGCATGCGCTTTCGACGTGGTCCTGACCTGCGGCGCGGTGTCGGCCGGCGAGAAGGACCATATCCCGGCGGTCGTCGAACGCTTCGGTGACGTCCATTTCTGGAAAGTGCTGATGAAGCCGGGCATGCCGGCGCTGCTCGGCAGCATCGACCAGGCCCGCATCCTCGCGCTGCCGGGCAACCCGGTATCCGTGTTGGCGACCTGGCTGACGCTGGGCCGTGCGCTGGTGGACGGGCTGCAGGGCCGCAGCGAGCCGCGCCCCGTCTGGAAAGCGCGACTGGCAGCGCCGATCGACAAGCGCCACCCGCGCCGGGAGTTCATCCGGGCATCCCTCCAGTGCGATGACGGGGGCCACCTGGTGGTGGTGCCCAGCGGGGCGACCGGCTCCCACCGCCTGCGCGCGGCGGCCGATGCGGACGCCTTGGTGGTCGTACCCGAAGGCCCGCAAGCGCTCCCCGCGGGCGCCATCGTCGAGGTCCTGCCGTACCGCTGAGCCGGGCGCGCGATAATCGGGGCATGGATCCGACGACCCGAGAGCGCCACATCGAACACATCCCGCCCGCCGAGGCTTATCGGCGCCAGCAGCGGGGCGGCCTGCTGATCGACGTGCGCGAGCACCATGAGCGCATGCTCGGGTTCGCCGCGGGTGCGACCGGCGTCGCCCGGGGCGATCTCGAGGGCGATCCGGCGGCGGCAGTCCCGCACCCGTCGACGCCTGTCATGCTGATCTGCCAGGTGGGCGGCCGCTCGCTCAAGGCCGCCGAAGTGCTCGTGGCGGCCGGCTATACCGGCGTGGCTACTGTCGAGGGCGGCACGGAACGCTGGATGGCGGACGGGCTGCCCATCGAGCGGCCCGAAGGCGATGCGGATTTCTTCGAACGCTACTCCCGCCACCTGCGCCTGCCGGAAGTGGGCGAGGCCGGTCAGCGACGCCTGCAGGCCGCACGCGTGGCGATGGTCGGAGCCGGTGGCCTGGGGTCGCCGGCGGCGTTCTACCTCGCCGCGGCCGGGGTCGGCTCGATCGTGCTCGCCGATGACGACGTGGTCGATCGCAGCAACCTGCAGCGCCAGGTGCTGCATACCGATGCCCGAGTGGGCATGCCGAAGGTGGAGTCGGCGCGCATCGCCCTGACGGCGCTGAACCCGGGCGTCGACATCGAAACCTTAGGCGAGCGCATCGATTCCGGCAACGTGGAGCGCCTGATCGCCTCGGCCGATGTCGTGATCGACGGCGCCGACAACTTCCCCGCCCGTTACCTGCTCAACGACGCCTGCGTGAAGCTGGGCAAGCCCCTGGTCTACGGGGCGGTGCACCGTTTCGAAGGGCAGGTCAGCGTGTTCGATGCCGGCCGCCACCGGGGCGAGGCGCCCTGCTACCGCTGTCTATTTCCGGAGCCGCCGCCAGCGGACGCCGCGCCCAACTGCGCCGAGGCCGGCGTGCTGGGTGTGCTGCCCGGCGTGATCGGCCTGCTGCAGGCTACCGAGGCGATCAAGCTCATCCTCGGGCTGGGCGAGCCGTTGCGCGGGCGGCTGCTGCACTTCGATGCGCTGGCCATGCGGTTCCGTGAAACCCGGCTGGGGGCCGATCCGCACTGTGCGGTATGCACACCGGGTACACCGTTTCCCGGCTATATCGACTACGCGCGGTTCTGCGCCGGCCCCTGACGCCCGCGTCCATTGGCCTGCAGGCCATTCCCGTTAGGCGATGCGAGGATCAGGCGATGAGGCAGGCCGCGTGGTGGAGTTGGGTAGCAGCGCTTGCGTTTGCGGGTGCATGGTCGAGCGCGGCCGAGGCGGGTTGCCTGTCGACCGACCCCGCCCAGGCCCGTGACCTGCCATCGCGGATCGCAGCGGTGGCCTGCCGCGAACATGCGCTCTGGTACCAGCCCTTCATTGATGCCGACGGGCGGCTGGTCAGTACCGCGGTGTACGAAGCCGAGGACACGCGTCTGAACGACGGCGCCACGCCGGCATGGCTGCGCGTGGTGGACTACTGGCAGGGCAGCGGATTGATGGGTGCGATGTCGTTCGCGCCCGGGGCCAGCACCTGCGCCTATGCACGTCGCGGCAGTGGGCCGGTGCCGGGCTGCCGGACATTCGTGATCGACAAACCGTGGTCGGCGGCCTTCATGTCGTACGTGATGGTGCAGTCGGGCGTCCCGGGGTTCCGCGCGTCACCCGCCCACGTCGATTATGTCCGGGATGCCTATCTGCGCCCCGAATCGAGCCCGTACCTCGCGGAGGATCCACGCACCGCCCGTCCCGCGGTAGGCGACCTGCTGTGCTACGCCCGCGGGGGTGGCAGCGGGGCTGACAGCCACCCCGCGCTGTCGAGCTGGTTCGCCCGCAACCCCGGTGGTTCGCTGGCCATGCATTGCGATGTGGTGGTCGACGCGGGCAGCGACGGCAATGCGTATCTCATCGGCGGCAACCTGCTGCAGTCGGTGACCATGCGCATCCTGCCGCTCAACCGCAGCGGCCAGTTCTGGGGGCTGCCGCAGGGCGACAGCGCCTACTGCTCACCCCTCAACCGGGAGGCCTGCAGTTTCAACCGGCAGCAGTGGACCACGCTGCTCAAACTGAAACCGGGGCTGCCGATGCGGGCCATGCCGTCGCTCTCACCGCAGGCACCACCGTCGCAGGCCTGCTGCGTGCACTGCGTGGTCGGCTCGGGCGTGCCGCGCTGTGCGACGCCTGCAACGGGTGACTAGCGCCGCGTCGTGTCCCGCCGCATGAAGGCCTGCAGCGCCGCGCCGTAGGCAGGATCGGCGTCTACGGTGTTATGGCCGGCGCCGGTAAGCGTCACCTCTGTGGTGGACGCGCGGGGCAGGGCATCGATCAGTCGCCGGGTGCTGTGCGCTGGCACGACCTCATCGTCACCCGCGCGCACGACCTGAACCTCGTCCTCGAACCCCGCCAGCGCGAGAGAGGAATCGAACCGGTCCCGGATGAGCCAGTCCACCGGCAGCCACGGGTAATGGTGGCGGGCCACCGTGACCATGCTGTCGAACGGCGTGACCAGGGACAGCCGCTGTACCGGCCGCCGCGAGGCGACATGGGCCGCGACTCCGCTGCCCAGGCTGCGTCCGATGACATCGACCGATGCGTGGCGGGCCGCGGCGTGGTCGAAGAACGCCAGCGCGTCCTGCTTGAGCGCGCCTTCCGAGGGCGAACCCTCGCTGGCGCCGTAGCCGCGGTAGGCCGGCAGGTACACGGTGTGGCCGGGGAACCAGTGCGCGAACGCATCCCGGTGCACCTCGACGGCCTCCGCATTGCCGCCGAAATACACCAGCGCATGCGCACGCCCGGGGTTGACCACCCAGGCCCGCAGTCGGACATCGTCCACGACCAGCGTCAGGTCGGCGCCCGCGGCCGAGGTGCGGGTGAATGCCGGGAAGTACATCAGGTCGCGCTGCCGTGCCGCGACCAGCACGCAGACGGCGAGGTAGCCCATGGCAAGCAGCACCAGGGCCCGCAGCAGGGTGCGTCGCCACGCCCGGCGTGCCATCGAGGGTCGATTCAGACGGCGTGCGAGCGCTTCGCCGCATCAAAGGCGGCCAGTTGCTCCGGCGTCGCATCACGCTGGTGCTTGGACTTCCACTGCGGGAAGGGCTCGCCATACACCGCCTCCCGCGCCTCGTCCCGGGTCATGGTGATGCCGCGGGTCTCGGCGGCCTCGCGGTACCAGTCGGCCAGGCAGTTGCGGCAGAAGCCGGCCAGGATCATCAGGTCGATGTTCTGCACGTCGGGGCGTGCCTCCAGCAGGTGCTGCCGGAGGCGCCTGAACACGGCGGCTTCGATCGCGGTGGTTTCGTGGTCGTGCTCGGTCATGGCCGGTCTCCGGAAAGGGCGCTGTCGATCAGCGATAATGCGCGGCTACGTTCCAGCGCGCACTCTCCCCAGCATGACCCGAACCAGCAAGTCCCACACGTCCAGCACCGCCCGAATCCTCGACGGCAAACGCATCGCCGAGGACCTGCTCGACAACCTCAAGGCCCAGGTCGATGCGCGCCTGGCGGCCGGCAAGTCGGCGCCGGGCCTGGCGGTGGTGCTGGTGGGCAATGACCCGGCGTCGGCCGTGTACGTGCGCAACAAGCGCCGGGCCGCCGAGAAGGTCGGCATCCGCGCGATCGACCACGACCTGCCGGCCGACACCGGCGATGACGAGTTGCTGGCCCTGATCGACCGACTGAATGCCGACCCCGATGTCCACGGCATCCTGGTGCAGTTGCCGCTGCCTGACCGCCGCGACGCCACCGCGCTGATCCACCGCATCGACCCGCGCAAGGACGTGGACGGCTTCCACCCGGAGAACGTCGGCCACCTCGCGCTGCGCCAGTTCGGCCTGCGCCCGTGCACGCCGCGCGGCATCACTACGCTGCTGGGCTACACCGACCGGCCGGTGCGCGGGCAGAGTGCCACCATCGTCGGCGTCTCCAACCACGTCGGGCGGCCCATGGCGCTCGAGCTGCTGATCGCCGGTTGCACCACCACGTGCTGCCACAAGTTCACGCCGCCGGATGTGCTGGAGGCGGCCGTGCGCGGCGCCGACATCCTGGTGGTGGCGGTCGGCCGGCCGCAGCTCATCCCGGGCGAATGGGTGAAGCCGGGCGCCGTGGTCATCGACGTGGGCATCAACCGCCTGGACGACGGCCGTCTGGTGGGCGACGTGGGCTACGCGGCCGCAGCGGAGCGGGCCAGCTGGATCACGCCGGTCCCGGGCGGGGTGGGGCCGATGACGGTTGCTACGCTGATGCAGAACACCCTGGAGGCGGCCGAAGCCGCGGACCCGGCCGCCCCCTGAGCCGGGGCAGCGGGACGGCGTTTCCGCGGGCCACGAGGCAAGCGCAGGCCGCCCGCGCGCGGTACAATGGCGCGCTTCATCCACCCGGGCCGCCCCATGCTGCGCATCCAGGCTGAAGCGCTGACCTACGACGACGTATCGCTCGTTCCCGCGCATTCCACCGTCCTGCCCAAGGACGTATCGCTCGAAACCCGCGTCACCCGCGACCTCACCATCCGCCTGCCGATCCTGTCGGCCGCGATGGACACCGTCAGCGAAGCACGCCTGGCCATCGCACTGGCCCAGCTCGGCGGCCTGAGCATCATCCACAAGAACATGAGCCTGGAGCAGCAGGCCGCGCACGTCGCGCAGGTCAAGAAGTTCGAGGCCGGCGTGATCAAGGAGCCGTTTACCGTCGGCCCCGAGACCACCATCGCCGAGGTGCTCAAGCTCACCCGTGCGCGCAACATTTCCGGCGTGCCGGTGGTGGACGGCGGCCAGCTGGTCGGCATCGTCACCAGCCGTGACATGCGCTTCGAGAAGAAGCTCGACGACCCGGTCCGCCACATCATGACCAAGCGTGACCGCCTGGTGACGGTGCGCGAGGGCGCCAGCGACGAGGAAGTGGTGCAGCTGCTGCACAAGCACCGCATCGAGAAGGTGCTGGTGGTCAACGACGGCTTCGAGCTGCGCGGCCTGATCACCGTCAAGGACATCCAGAAGAAGTCCGATAACCCCAACGCCGCCTACGACAGCAGCGAACGCCTGCTGGTCGGCGCGGCCGTGGGCGTGGGCGGCGACACCGAGGCCCGCATCGAGGCGCTGGCCGCCGCCGGCGTTGACGTGGTGGTGGTCGATACCGCACACGGCCACTCGCAAGGCGTGCTGGACCGGGTGAAATGGGTCAAGACGCGCTTCCCGCAGCTGCAGGTGATCGGCGGCAATATCGTCACCGGCGATGCCGCGCTGGCGCTGATGGACCACGGCGCAGATGCCGTGAAGGTGGGCGTAGGCCCGGGTTCGATCTGCACCACGCGCGTCGTCGCGGGCGTCGGCGTGCCGCAGGTGACCGCGGTGGCGATGGTCGCGGAAGCGCTGCAGGACCGCATCCCGCTGATCGCCGACGGCGGCATCCGCTATTCCGGCGACATCGGCAAGGCGCTGGTCGCCGGCGCGTCGACGGTCATGGTCGGCGGCCTGTTCGCCGGCACCGAGGAGGCGCCGGGCGAGGTCGAGCTGTTCCAGGGCCGCAGCTACAAGAGCTACCGCGGCATGGGCAGCCTGGGCGCGATGGAGCAGGGCTCCAAGGACCGCTACTTCCAGGATGCGTCCGACGCCGACAAGCTGGTGCCGGAGGGCATCGAAGGCCGCGTGCCCTACCGCGGCCCGCTGCGCAACGTCGTCCACCAGCTCGCCGGCGGCCTGCGCGCCACCATGGGCTACGTGGGCTGCGCGTCGATCGAGGACATGCGTAAGAAGCCCAGCTTCGTGCGCATCACCGGCGCAGGCTCGCGCGAGAGCCACGTGCACGACGTGCAGATCACCAAGGAACCGCCGAACTACCGGGCGGGATAAAGCACGCGCGGGACGGGGGGCGGGCACAGGCAGGAACCGGGTGCCGCCCACTGATGCGACGCGGCAGATTCCCCTCGGCCTCCTATTCCCTGTTCCCCATTCCCGCTCCGGCCCCATGACCGACATCCATTCCGACAAGATCCTCATCCTCGACTTCGGCGCGCAATACACCCAGCTGATCGCACGCCGGGTGCGCGAGATCGGGGTCTACTGCGAGATCTGGGCCTGGGACCACGACCCGTCGGAAATCGCCGCGTACGGTGCCAAGGGCATCATCCTGTCGGGCGGCCCGGAGTCGACCACCATCGAGGGCGCGCCGCGCGCACCGCAGGAGGTGTTCGACAGCGGTCTGCCGATCCTGGGCATCTGCTACGGCATGCAGACGCTGGCCGCGCAGCTGGGGGGCTCGACCGAGGCCGCCGACGCGCGTGAGTTCGGCCATGCTGAGGTCGAGCTGGTCGCGCACGACGCGCTGCTGGGCGGCCTGAGCGACCACGGCGGCGAGCCGCGCCTGAACGTCTGGATGAGCCACGGCGACCACGTGGCCACCGCGCCCCCGGGGTTTGCCGTCACTGCAAAGACCGACCGCATCCCCGTCGCCGCGATGGCCAACGAGGACAAGCGCTGGTACGGCGTCCAGTTCCACCCCGAGGTCACGCACACCCTGCAGGGGCAGACGCTGCTGCGTCGCTTCGTGACCGAGATCTGCGGGTGCCAGACGCTGTGGACGGCCGCGCACATCATCGAGGACCAGATCGCCCGCGTGCGCGAGCAGGTGGGCGACGACCAGGTCATCCTGGGCCTGTCCGGCGGGGTGGATTCGTCCGTCGTGGCCGCGCTGCTGCACAAGGCCATCGGCGACCAGCTCACCTGCGTGTTCGTCGACACCGGCCTGCTGCGCTGGAAGGAAGGCGACCAGGTGATGGCGATGTTCGCCGAGCACATGGGCGTGCGCGTCATCCGCGTGGATGCGGCCGACCGTTACTTCAACGCGCTGGAAGGCGTGGCCGACCCGGAGGCCAAGCGCAAGATCATCGGCAACCTGTTCGTCGAGATCTTCGATGAGGAAGCTGGCAAGCTGCACAACGCCAAGTGGCTGGCGCAGGGCACCATCTATCCCGACGTGATCGAGTCGGCCGGCAGCAAGACCGGCAAGGCCCACGTCATCAAGAGCCACCACAACGTCGGCGGCCTGCCCGAGCACATGAAGATGGGCCTGGTCGAGCCGCTGCGCGAGTTGTTCAAGGACGAGGTCCGCCGGCTGGGCGTCGAGCTCGGACTGCCCGAGTCGATGGTCTACCGCCATCCGTTCCCGGGCCCGGGCCTCGGTGTGCGCATCCTGGGCGAGGTCAAGCGCGAGTACGCCGAGCTGCTGGCCAAGGCCGACAACATCTTCATCGAGGAGCTGCGGCGCGCGGGGCTGTACGACAAGACCAGCCAGGCCTTCGCGGTGTTCCTGCCGGTGAAGTCGGTCGGCGTGGTCGGCGACGCCCGCGCCTACGAGTGGGTGATCGCGCTGCGGGCAGTGGAGACCATCGACTTCATGACCGCCCATTGGGCGCACCTGCCGTACGAGTTCCTCGGGCGCGTTTCTAATCATATTATCAATGAGTTGCGAGGCGTTTCACGCGTCGTTTATGACATCAGCGGCAAGCCGCCCGCCACCATCGAGTGGGAATAGGTGCCGGGACGACCTTGGCTTGAGCATCGAACTGCCCGACGACCACCACTGGATGCGCCACGCGCTTTCGCTGGCCGACCGGGCCGAGCGCGAGGACGATGAAATCCCGGTCGGTGCCGTGCTGGTGTCGGCCGGAGGCGAGATCCTCGGCGAGGGCTGGAACCGCAACATCACCGAGCACGACCCGACCGCGCATGCGGAAATCGTCGCCATGCGTCAGGCGGGACGCCGGTTGGGCAACCACCGCCTGTTGGGCAGCACGCTTTACATCACCCTCGAGCCGTGCGCGATGTGCGCCATGGCGATGGTGCACGCGCGCATCGCCCGCGTCGTGTTCGGCGCCTTTGATCCGAAGACCGGCGCCGCCGGCAGCGTGTTCGACCTGCTGGCCGACCCCCGGCATAACCATCGCGTCGAGGTGGCCGGCGGTGTTCTCGGCGAGGAGGCGGGCGGCAGGCTCACGGCGTACTTCCGCCGCAAGCGCGGGAAGCCCGTAGCGGGGCAGGGCGGCGTCTAGCCTGAGCGGGCAAGTCGAGCTGCAGGAGCGGCTTCAGCCGTGAACGTGGCGTATGTTCGTACGCCGCCCCATGATCGCGGCTGAAGCCGCTCCTGCAACGCTTACTCCCCTGTGCCCCGGCGCTTCGCCCGGGCCCGGCCGTGGGCATGGTCCATTTCCTCGTTGAGCGCTGACACCGCCATGGCCGACTCACGCGACAGGTTGATGCTGGCGGCGAACATCGCCAGCACGCCCAGCACCGCCAGGATCGTGGGCAGGCTGCCCAGCCGGTAGTTGAGGAAGGCGTCGATGGCCACCGACAGGCTGGTGCCGACGAAAAAACTGATCGCCGCGTACAGCAGCTGGCTTCCACGCAGCACGAGATTGGAGCGTCGGCGCTGCACGTCGACCAGCCGATCCATTCGCTCGATCTGTGCCGCATCGAGGTCGCCCTCGTCCAGTTCGCGCAAGAGGCCCCGCAACCGGTCCACGACGCGCGCAAGGCGGTTGTTGGCCGACATCAGCAATGAGGCAGTGGCCGTCAGGAAGAACGCGGGCGCCAACATGGCCGTCAGGATCGCGTAATGGGTGTTCTGGAACATCCGTTGGCTGCTCTCTTGCTGCGGGGGCTCGGCTATCATGCCGCGACACGGACACGACGGGGAGCCCATGGCGGCGAAGAATGGAAACGACCACAGGTTGATCTGGATCGACCTGGAGATGACCGGGCTGGATACGGTCAACGATTCGATCCTCGAGATCGCCACGGTGGTCACCGACGCCGACCTCAACGTCCTGGCCGAAGGGCCCGAGCTGGCGATCCGCCATTCGCTGCAGCGGCTCGAGGCGATGGACGAGTGGAACCGCAACCAGCACCGCAAGTCGGGCTTGTGGAATCGCGTGCTGGAGGACGGCGTGGCGATGGAGGAGGCCGAAACCCGCACGCTCGCTTTTCTCAACGACTGGGTCCCGGCCGGCGCGTCGCCGATGTGCGGCAACTCGATCTGCCAGGACCGGCGCTTCCTGCACCGCGAAATGCCGGAGCTGGAGCGGCACTTCCACTACCGCAACCTCGACGTCAGCACGATCAAGGAGCTGGCGCGCCGATGGGCACCGGACGTCATGGCCGGTGTCGGCAAGGAGGCCAAGCACACCGCACTCAGCGACGTGCACGACTCCATCGCCGAACTGCGCCACTACCGGTACTTCATGGGGCGGCTGAGCGGACTGCCCCAGGAGTAGCGCGCGGCGTTACTGCGGGTCCGCCTTGGGCTGGTGCGCGGGGTCGTCGACGCCCACCTGCGGTGCATCCGAAGCGGCCTGCACGGTGGTATCGCTGACCAGCCTGTATTGGCCGGACGCCGCCGCGTCGGCGGCGACGTGGTGGTACATGTGCACGTCGCGCTGCGGGAACGGGATGCTGACCCCGATCTCGTCGAAGGCCTTCTTGATCCGTTCGGTCAGTTCGCACTTGGTGACGAAGAAGTCGGCGTTCGCGACGTGGCAACGGATGCCGAGGTTCACGCTGTTGTCGGCCAACGCGTACACCAGCACGTCCGGCGCGGGCTCGGACAGCACGCGCTCGTCCTCCTGCATCAGCTTCAGCGCCGCGCCGCGTGCCGCGTCGATGTCGTCGTTGTAGGCGATGCCGATGACCAGCTCGATGCGACGCATCACATCCGGCGTCAGGTTGATGATGGAGTCGGTGGTGATCAGGCTGTTGGGCAAGACAATCGTCTGGTTGTCGGCGCCGCGCAGCACGGTCTGGAAGATGCTGACCGACTCGACCTTGCCGGTCTCGCCTGCGATCGTGACGATGTGACCCACCCGGAATGGCTTGAGCGATACCAGCATCACGCCCGAGGCGATGTTGGACAGGGAGTCCTTCAACGCCAGGCCGATTGCGAGGCCGGCCGCGCCCAGCACGGCGATCATCGAGGTCATCGGCACGCCGACCACCTGCAGTGCCGCCAGCACCAGCACCACCAGCAGGGCGATATACGCCACCTTGCGCAGGAACAGCACGGCCGTGGGCTCCACATCGGCGCGCGTCAGGGCGCGTTCGGCGATGCCGGCAATCCACTTGGCAATGCGCAATCCGATCGCCAGCAGGACGAGGGCGCCCAGCACCCGCAGCCCGATCGAGGCGGCCGCGGCCGTCCAGCCGGCCTCCTGGGCCGAATTCCACCATGCCTGCACGTACCACCTCCTGTTCAAGTCGATAGATGCGGAGAACCCATCGAGTCGGGGCTCCAAACGCGACGCCCCGCGAAGAGCGGGGCGTCGGTTGTGCGCGCAGCGTAGCGCCGCACGCGTTAGCGCGGTGTCATCCGGCGGTCAGGCGGACTTGCCCTTGCTGCCCTTGGCCTTGGCCAGGCGCAGCCAGGTGTCGACCACGGTGTCGGGGTTGAGCGACACCGATTCGATCCCCTGCTCCATCAGCCACTCCGCCAGGTCCGGATGGTCGCTGGGGCCCTGTCCGCAGATGCCGACGTACTTGCCCTTCGCGCGTGCGGTCTGGATTGCCATCGACAGCAGCTTCTTGACGGCCGCATCGCGCTCATCGAACAGGTGCGCGACGAGTGCCGAATCGCGGTCCAGGCCCAACGTCAGCTGTGTCAGGTCGTTGGAACCGATCGAGAAGCCGTCGAAGATCTCAAGGAACTCCTCGGCGAGCAGCGCGTTGGACGGCAGCTCGCACATCATGATGATCTTCAGGCCGTCCTTGCCCTGCTCCAGGCCGTTGGCGCGCAGCACCTCGACCACCTTGCGGCCCTCGTCCAGCGTGCGGACGAACGGGATCATCACCCAGCAGTTGGTGAGCCCCATCTCCTGGCGGACCTTGAGCACCGCACGGCACTCCAGCGCGAACGCTTCGGTGAAGCTCGGATCGACATAGCGGCTGGCGCCGCGGAAGCCGATCATCGGGTTCTCTTCGTGCGGCTCGTAGCGGGCGCCGCCGATCAGGTTGGCGTACTCGTTGGACTTGAAATCCGACAGGCGCACGATCACCGGGTGCGGCGCGAACGATGCAGTGATCGTCGCAATGCCCTCGGCCAGGCGATCGACGTAGAAGTCGACCGGGTCGCCATAGCCGGTGATGCGCGCGTCGATCTTCTGCTTGGTCGCCGCGTCCTGGCTGGCGTACTCCAGCAGCGCCTTCGGGTGGATGCCGATGTGGCTGGCGATGATCATCTCCAGCCGCGCCAGGCCCACTCCAGCGTTGGGCAGCATCGCGAAGTCGAACGCGCGCTCGGGGTTGGCGACGTTCATCATCACCTTGAGCGGCGCTTCGGGCATCTGCTCCAAGTCGGCCACGTGGCGTTCGAAGGGCAGGGCGCCGTCATAGATGAAGCCGGTGTCGCCCTCGGCGCAGCTCACGGTCACCGTCTGGCCGTCCTGGATGGTGTCCAGCGCGTTGCCGGTGCCGACCACGGCCGGAACGCCCAGCTCACGCGCGATGATGGCCGCGTGGCAGGTGCGACCGCCGCGGTTGGTGACGATCGCGGCCGACCGCTTCATCACCGGCTCCCAGTCCGGGTCGGTCATGTCGGCGACCAGCACGTCGCCGGGCTGCACCCGGCTCATGTCTTCAAGGCTGCGTACCACGCGCGCCACGCCGGTGCCGATGCGCTGGCCGATGGCGCGCCCCTCGCAGACCACCGGGCCCCGCTCGCCCAGCTGGAAGCGCTCCATCTGGGTGGCCTTGCCGCGCGACTTCACGGTCTCCGGGCGCGCCTGGACGATGAAGAGCTTGCCGCTGACGCCGTCCTTCGCCCACTCCACGTCCATCGGGCGGCCGTAGTGCTTCTCGATGGTGATGGCCTGGCGTGCCAGCTCGTGCACGTCCTCGTCGCTGATCGAGAACGCATTGCGCAGCTCGGCAGGGGTGTCCTCGGTGCGCACGCGCTCGCCCGGCACGTCCGAATAGACCATGCGCAGCTGCTTGGCGCCGATCGAGCGACGAAGGATCGCCGGCTTGCCTTGCGCGAGCGTCGGCTTGTAGACGTAGAACTCGTCGGGATTCACCGCACCCTGCACGACCATCTCGCCCAGGCCATAGCTGCCGGTGATGAAGACCACATCGCGGAAGCCGGACTCGGTGTCGAGCGTGAACAGCACGCCCGAGGCGCCGACGTCGGAACGCACCATCAGCTGCACGCCCGCCGACAGGAACACGTCCTCGTGCTTGAAGCCGTGGTGCACGCGGTAGGCGATCGCGCGGTCGTTGTAGAGGCTGGCAAAAACTTCCTTCACCTTGTGGACGACGTCGTCCTCGCCGGTGACGTTGAGGAACGTTTCCTGTTGGCCGGCGAAGGAGGCGTCCGGCAGGTCCTCGGCGGTCGCCGAGGAACGCACGGCCACGGCGACGTCACCGCCGCCGTTCTCGCCGCACAACTGGCGGTAGGCAGCGCGGATATCCGAGTCCAGTGGCGGCTGCAGCGGGGCATCGATCACCCAGCCGCGGATCTCCCTGCCGGCCGCGGTCAGCGCCGGCACGTCCTCGACGTCCAGCGTGGCCAGGCGGTCGAAGATGCGCTGGTGCAGGTCGTTGTGGGCGATGAAGTCCTTGAACGCCTCGGCGGTCGTGGCGAAGCCGCCCGGTACTGAAACGCCGAGCCCGGCCAGATGGCCGATCATCTCGCCGAGCGAAGAGTTCTTGCCGCCCACGCGGGCCAGGTCGTTGAGGCGCAGCGCGTGCAGCCAGAGGATGTTCTCGTTCAAGGCGTTCGATCTCCCGGGTGTTCGGGGCGAGGGCAGGGGGTTGAATTGGCGGGCGCCGGCGGTGGGCGCGGCCAAGCCGCTATGATCGCCCGGGCGTCGAATCCATACAAGGTTGATTCGACGGGGTTTTTCGTATGGAGCGGCCCGCATGGCGGGCCTCGCGGAGGTTCTCGATGACCGGATTGCGCCCGGTGTTCTACGTATCCGATGGCACCGGCATCACCGCCGAGACCATTGGCCACAGCCTGCTGACGCAGTTCACCACCACGCGTTTCGTCAGCGAGCGGATCTCGTTCGTGGACAGCGTGGAGCGTGCCCACGAGGCTGCGGAGCGGATCCGAGCCGCGGCCGAACTGCATGGCGCGCGTCCGGTGGTGATCAATTCGTGCATGGACAGCACGGTCGGGGCGGCCCTGGCCGAAAGCGGTGCGCTGATGCTGGATGTGTTCGAGCCCTTCATCGAACCGCTGGAACGGGAGTTCGGCGAGACCCGGCAACACGCGATCAACCGTGCCCATGGCCTCGTGGATTTCGAGACCTACCACCGCCGAATCAACGCGATGAACTACGCGCTCAGCCACGACGACGGCGCCAGCATCGATTACGCCGAAGCCGACCTCATCCTCGTGGCCGTGTCCCGCGCCGGCAAAACGCCGACGTGCGTGTATCTGGCCATGCATTACGGCGTGCGTGCGGCCAATTATCCGCTGACGGAGGAGGACCTGGAGCACGACCGGCTGCCGCCGCGGCTCCGGCCGCATCGCGACAAACTGTTCGGACTCACCATCGACCCGGTACGCCTGCAGCAGATCCGCCAGGAGCGCCGGCCGAATTCGCGCTACGCGCAGATGGACACGTGCCGGCGCGAAGTGGCCGCGGCGGAGATGATGTTCCGCGCCGAGCGCATCCCCACGCTCAGCACCACGCACACGTCGATCGAGGAGATCTCCAGCAAGGTGTTGTCCACGCTGGGGCTGCGGCGGGAGATGTTCTAGCGGGGCAGGGCGCCCGGCCGGCGGCGCCCGGTTCGAACCATGCGAACGCTTAACGTAGGTCGGCCGCCAGGCCGCGTCAACGCTGCCGCTGCGCGGGGGCGACGTGTAGCATCGGGCCATGAGTTCGCTCGCCACGACCCGCGCTGCGCGCATCCCCCGGCTGACCCGGTTCGGCTGGCTCATGGGCCTGTACGCGGAGAACTACACGCGCCTGCACGCCCTGTTCGACCCGGCGTCCCTGGCGCCCGGCATCCACCTCTCCAGCGTGGGCGACGGACTGGATGTGCGCGTGGAGATCATCGAGCAGCACCGCTACACCACCGAGCTTCGCCTCACGTACGCGATACCGGACCCGGTGACCGGTGAGCCCGACCCGTCGGCCTACCTGCGCCTGTACAACGACGCCCGCCAGGCCGAAGCCACCCACTGCTACGTCGGCCGGCGCTGGCAGGATGTCATTGGCATGTACCCGCCGCCGGCGCAGGTGATCGGGCACCGGATGCGGATGAACACCTTCCTCGGAAAGTGGCTCGAATACCTGGCCGACCGGGGGCACGGGACCGCGACGCTTCGCCCATGCGAAAAAAATTGCGACGGACTTGCACAGACCGCTTGACGACTTTCGAAACCGTCCCTAAGCTTGTCGACTTTCCAGCACGTGGGGCCATAGCTCAGCTGGGAGAGCGCTACAATGGCATTGTAGAGGTCGCCGGTTCGATCCCGGCTGGCTCCACCACTTCAAAGGTTGTTCGTTACCCGGCTGAGTGAAAGCAGCCGAACCCGGTACGACCAACCCCTGCGTCCCCATCGTCTAGAGGCCTAGGACACAACCCTTTCACGGTTGCGACCGGGGTTCGAATCCCCGTGGGGACGCCACTTTACGCAGTACGAAAAAGGCCACCTCCGGGTGGCCTTTTTCGTGTCCGGTCTTCCGGCTGGCTCCGCCACCTCCGGTGGGTCAGTGCCCTTCGTGGGCATCTGGGTGACCGCCGCCTTGCTGCTGATGCCTTGCGAACACCTCGGTGCTGCCATCGGCGTGGACCAGTTCCACGGTGTAGGGCTGCGTCCGGCCATCGGGCATCTCCATGCCCGGCGAGCCGGCGGGCATTCCCGGCACCACCAGGCCCTTCGCGTCCGGCCGCCCGGCCAGCAGCCGCTTCACGTCCCCGGCCGGCACGTGACCTTCGATGAAATAGCCGCCGACTTCCGCGGTGTGGCACGAGCCCTTGCCGAGTGGCACGCCCACGCGCTCCTTGATGGCGTTGACGTTGTCGACGTCGGTCGCCGTCACCGTGAAACCGGCGTCGCGCATGTGCTCGATCCATACGTTGCAGCAGCCGCACCTTGCACTCTTGTGGACGTGCACCCGGGTCGCTTCCGGCGCGTCGCGGCTGGCGGCCGCCAGCTGGCTTGACGTGGCGTTGGCCAGGGCGCCGACGGATGCCTCTGGCTGGCGGGCGCAGGCGACCATGGCAGCGCTCGCCAGCACGAGTGCGACGGCGGCGCGAAGTTCGTTCTTCATCAGTGCGTTTTCCATATGCGTCTTTTCCAGGTCAGAACCAGATGCGGACACCCGCGACCACCTTCGTGTCATCGACGGACTCACCGTCGGCGCGATGGTAGTCGGCGGTGCGACCGAATGACCGTTCGCGTACGAGACCGATATAGGGCGCGAACTCCCGCTTGATTTCGTAGCGCAGCCGCAGGCCCGCTTCGCCCTTGGACAGGCCCGGCCCGATGCCGCGCGCCGGGTCATCCTTGCCGTGAAACTCCAGTTCGACCATCGGCTGCAGGATCAGCCGGTTGGTAAAGAGCACGTCGTACTCGACTTCGATGGTGGCCGCAGTGTGGCCGGACTCGCCGACGTAGCCTGTGGCCGAGACTTCGAACATGTACGGCGCCAGTCCCTGCACACCCAATGCCGCCCAGGTCCGTGAAGGCCCTGGCTTGAAGTCGTGCCGCACGCCGGCCACCACGTCCCACCAGGGGGTCACGCTGCGGCCGTACAGGATTTCCACATCGGCCGAATCGACTTCACCACCGGCACGCTCGCCCTCGCTGCGCAGCCACAGCCGGTTGATGTCGCCACCGAACCATGCCTGCGCCTCCCATGCCTGCCCGCTGCCGTGATCGCCATCGGTGGCTTCCAGGCGGTTGAACAGTACATAGGTAGTGAACTCTGAAGGGTGCTCCATGTGATGCGTGAGTTTCGGGAAGGCAGCGGCGCGGTCGGTGTCGGTAACGGTCGGGATCGGTTCAATCGGCTGCGACGGGGTAGGGGAGGGTCCGTGCTCCATGCCCGAGTGGTTCATCCCGGAGTGATCCATCTGCGAGTGATCCATCTGCGAGTGATCCATCTGCGAGTGATCCATCTGCGAGTGGTCGGCACCCGAGTGGCTGTCGTGCCCCTGGTCGCTCGACTCGCTCGCCGGCCGCTTGGACGGCGCTTCCTCCTTCATGCCGTGCTGTGAATGATCCTGCGCCAGCACAGCGGGGACTGCAGACACCGCGAGCGACAGCGCCAAGGCTCGATGTCTCCACGTGCGCGACGTGCTCATTCCTCGATCCTCACTTCCCGCATCATCCCGGCTTCCATGTGGTACAGCAGGTGGCAGTGGTAGGCCCAGCGGCCCAGTGCGTCGGCGCGCACGCGGTAGCTGCGCTTGGTGCCGGGCGGCATGTCGACGGTGTGCTTGCGCACCATGAACTCGCCGGTTTCGTCCTCCACGTCGCTCCAGACGCCATGCAAGTGGATGGGGTGGGTCATCATGGTGTCGTTGACCAGCACGATGCGCATACGCTCGCCGTAGTTGAGCCGAAGCGGTTCGGCATCCATGAATTTCCGGCCATTGAACGACCAGGCGAACTTCTCCATGTGGCCGGTCAGGTGCAGTTCGACCTCGCGCCCGGGCTCACGTCCATCGGGGTCACGGAACAGGCTGCGCAGGTCGCCATAGGTCAACACCTTGCGGCCGTTGTCGCGCAGGCCGATGCCCGGGTCGTCGAGCTTCGGCGCCGGTGTCATCGTCTGCATGTCGACCAGCGGGTTGCCGTCCTCGCTTGCAGGATGTGCCTGCATCGCGGCGCCACCCGGCATGTCGTGTCCACCGTGGCCCATGGATGCGCCGCAGCCGCCCTCCATGCCCTTCATGGCCGACGTGTCGTGCCGGCCGTGCCCCATGTCGGCCATGGTCAGCAGCGGTCGTGGATCGCGGGGCGGGATGGAGGCTTCAAGGCCGTGCCGAACCGCCAGCGTGCCGCGCGCGTAACCGGTGCGGCCCATGTCCTGGGCGAAGATCGTGAAGGCATCCTGGCCGCTGGGCTCGACGAGTACGTCGAAGGTTTCTGCGACCGCGATGCGGAACTCGTCCACCGACACCGGATGGATCGGCTGGCCGTCGGCGGCGACCACCGTCATCTTCAGGCCCGGAATACGCACGTCGAAGTACGTCATCGCCGAGCCGTTGATGAATCGCAGCAGGACCTTCTCGCCGCTGCGGAACAGGCCCGTCCAGTTTCCGCCGGGCGCTGCGCCGTTCATCAGGTACGTGTACGTGTGCGCGTTGACGTCGGAAATGTCCGTGGGCGTCATGCGCATTTCGCCCCACATCTTCCGGTCTTCGATCGTCTCGGCCAGGCCTATGCGCCGCACGTCGCGGATGAAGTCGCCCACCGTCGGCTTGTAGTAGTTGTCGTACTCGGAGAACTTCTTGAGCCGGCGGAAGAGGGCGCCGGGGTCCAGGTCCGTCCAGTCCGACAGCAACACGACGTGCTCGCGGTCGAAGGCATAGGGCAGGGGCTCGAGCGGGTCGATCACGATCGCGCCGTACAGCCCGGCCTGCTCCTGGAACAACGAGTGGCTGTGGTACCAGTAGGTGCCCGACTGCTTGAGCTGGAAGCGGTACTGGTAGGCCTCGCCGGGTTGGATGCCGTCGAAACTCATGCCCGGCACGCCGTCCATGTTGGCCGGCAGCAGGATGCCGTGCCAGTGGATGGACGTCATCGCATCCGTCAGGCGGTTGGCGACGCGCAGTGTCACCGTGTCGCCCTCGCGCCAGCGCAGGGTCGGCGCGGGCAGCGAACCGTTGACCGTCATCGCCGGGCGCGTGCGGCCGGTGAAATTGACGGGCGAGGTGCCGATCGACAGGTCGAAATCAGTGCCGGTGAGGACGGGTACGCCGCCCGCGGCGTGGCCGGCGGCGGCCCAGGCCGGTCCGCGCCAGAGGCCGAGCCCGGCCGCGACGCCGCCCGCAGCTAGGCCGGTCACGAACCGGCGTCGCCCGATGTCGAGCGGATGCGGAGGGTGGGATTTCATGCGGTTACCTCAATACGGGCGCAGACCAACGTGGACGCCCGGGGAGTTGGCACCGGGACGCGCGCATCAGAAGTCTGCTGGGTTGGACCGCCTGCGGCCTCTACCGGACGCCGGGCGCGTGCTGTGTCGCCGAGGAGTCAGGCGATGGGTGGCCGGTTCAACCGTGCACGCGGCGAGCCGATGCGCCACGCGGCGGCCTTGCCGTCGAGGGCGTCATCGAACTGAGCAGGCATCACGGCGGCTCCGGCGACTGCGCCCGGCGTCAGGAGCGGCGCGCAATCGCACTCGCAGCCCATGGCGTAGCTGCAGCAGTCCGATCCACTTGAAGGGATGCTCATCGCAGCAACGGGCCGGTCCTGATCGCTGACCATCGCGGCACGTTGGTGGGATGAGACCAGCCCGGTCGCCACGTTCGGTGGCATCGCGACCTCGTGGCACGCAGCTTTTGGGGCCGCATGCTGCACAGCCTCAGCCAACTGCACAGCCTCAGCCAACTGCACAGCCTCAGCCAACGCGGCGGTTTTCGCCGCGTCCTCTTGCGTGACCACGTCGTGCCCGCCATGCATTGCCGCCATCGCACGCGCCGAAAATCCGGGGCCGGTGAGAACCAGCGCAAGGATCAGCAGGGTGCGACCAGCGAAAGCGAGCAAGGGGTGCATGGGAGGACCATGGGCAGGGTCGCTAGGGTGGCGTCAGTCCGCCCGGCGTTCAACCCCTCCAATTTACATAATATGCATTATGCGAAGTATTAGATGCTCTCGCTGGTACTAATGATCCTCTTCCCCAGATGCCACCTGACCAGCTGCATACGTGGTTTCCCGTGCAATCAGCGAGAGGTTCCGCAGGTAGATGAAGAGCCCTGTGGGCGCCGCAGTCTTCGTCGCCCCGAGTCTGCACTTTCGGTGTACATCCCACGCACTGACGCGTGTACACCGAAATTCCTACCGCAAAGATGCATGTGCACTTTTCCGATTTCCGTAGGCTTGCGTGTGCACTCATACCGCCGTTGCCCACTTAACCGATCTGACGAGAGCTTAGGTACTCGCCCACCGCGGTGTTGACCGCGCCAAATTCTGCCTTCAAAGAGGGCCAGCTCGCCGACCAGAACGCTCTTCGATCGCGATGAGGAACAAGTTGCGCAGGTAGATGAAGAGGCCGGCCGCCTGGCCGACGATGAATACCGGATCCTGCCGGTGAATGGCATAGGCCAGCAGCACTGTGCTGCCACCCAAGCTGAAATACCAGAAGGCCTTGGGAATCACGGATCGGCGCGCCCGCTCAGACGCCAGCCATTGGAGGATGAATCGCGCGGAGAACAGTGCCTGCCCGGCGAAGCCAACAATTATCCAAGCCCATGTGTCGTTCATCGCGTCGCTCCACCTTGCTGGTTGCGTCGCCGAGCCAAGACCGTCGACATGCACCTTGGCCAAGCGGCGATCCAATCTACGGCCCTACCCGCCGGCAAGGGTCTCATCCATGAACTCGACCCGGGCGGCCCTGACCACCCGATCGGGGTCGCTGTCCATCAGCGATGCCGGCGTCCTTCCGTCCAAGAGCACGTGGGGGGCGTACAGCCACTCGATCTCTAGCCAGCCTGCAGTGTCCCCCGGGTTGGCGACGCCAGATACTTCGTTGCGCAAGAGCGTCAGCAGGTGTCGCACCTGCGGCTTCAGCTGCCCTCCGGCGAACTGCCAAGGCGGGAACCTGTAGGCCTGCTCCGGCTGGATCCACACACCGAGTAACTGGCCCTCCCCGCGGTAGCGGTTGGCCAGATGGCCGGCGTTGAGCGCCGTGGACCCTAGCGCCACTGCCACGGCTTCTTCACCCAGCCAATCGCGGGACAGCTCTGCCCGACGTGCGGCGGAGGCATCCGAGTCAATCGGCAGGGGCGTGGTCTTGGCAATAGGGGCGCCACTCCTGCGGGGTGATGTTGGTCGCGGCCCCGTACAGCGGCAACCGATAGTTGTTGAAGAGGTTCCGGAGTGCCGGCAGGTTCCGCCCCATGAAAAGCCAGCCGTGGTGCTCGTCCCACTGCATCTCAGTCCTGAAGGGGTACGTCGCTTTGTCGTCTTCGTTGAACAGATCGAAACCGTCCAGCACGAAGACGCGTTCGTACGTCGGCGGCTTTCCATCACGCACCCAACGGCGTTCGCAGATGCGCTCGGTCACCGCATTGAGACGCTCCGCCGGCGCGGGTCTAAGGTCGACCAGCTCGGTCACGACGCCGGTGGCGCGCGCTCGCTGCTCGACCGCACCGTACAGGGCCAGGGCCCGCTCATCGTCCGGGCATGCCACGTAGCGTGAAATACACACGCGTGCAAAGGCGGGGTGCACGAAGAGATTCGCTACCGCGTCCACGAGATGCTGATCGGGGACGACCTTCAACGTTGCGCTTGAGCGGGGTCCAGCCATCCAGTCACGCGTCCCGGCGTTCATCCAAGTACTCGACCACCGCACCCTGCCCGCCGTCGCGCACCATTGCCTCAGCGGTACGGCCGTCGAACTCGGGCACGGCGCAGTCCAAGTACCACGAGGCCGCGCGGCGCTCGTCGCCGCCGTGTACGTCGATCGCTTGGTCGAGGACTTCGACTACGGCCGCCAGATACGCCTGCAGCTCCGGTCCGGGCGGCCACGCATCCAGTTCGCGTACGGTGACCCCTGCCCGCTGCGCCAGCGGCTCGGGCCGCAGCCGCAGGAACACCCCGACGAGCGCCGGTGAATACCACGCTTCTCCGGCGGCGCGCAGGCGGGCCGCCAGCGGCAGACCGTCCGGCCGCGGGCGTTCTTGCAACTCGTCCCCCACGCGCAAGCGGCCATTGAGACGGGTGGTGCCTTGGCTGGCCCACGCGATGGCCACGCGCATCGCCTCTTCGTCCCGTGCCTCCATGCGCGCCCGGTATGTGTCCCGAGTTCCCTCGAGTCGGGTGCGCGCGTCCGGCGCGGGCGTGTCGTGGTGGGTCGTCATGGTGTGCGGCGTGGCCGCCCCGCTGCTGACGGAGGCCCCAGCTTACGCCGGCGGTGCCGCCCGCGCATCAGCCCTCGCACTCGCTCCGATGGCGGCCTTCCGTGAGGGTCACGGCGTCCTCTTGGGGCTGCGCGCGGCGCGCACTGCATCGGGCTTACCGCGAGCCGGCGCCTTGGCGGCACGCGGTGCGGTTGGCCGCTTGCCGCGGGCCTTCGGGCTCTCGGCGAGGGACGCGCGCAGCACGGCGGGGAGATCCCCCAGCGTCTCGACCTGCTGCGCCAGCGCCTCGGCGCGGGCGCGCTGCGTGGCCGCCTCGCGCTCGGCGGCCGCAAGGTCCGTGCGCGCCGTCTCCAGGGCCTGACGCAGGCCGTCCTCCGTCTGGCGGGCTTGAGTCTGCGCCCGCGCCGACTCGGACCGGAGCTCGCGCACTTGTTGCCTTGCCGCGTCAATCTCGGCATGGGCGCGGTCCTCGAGCTGGCGCAGGTGCGCGGTGTGTGCGGTCTGGGTCGCGGCCGCGTCCTGCCGGACGGCGTCGAGCTGCGTGCGCAGCGCGGCGATGTCGGCCTGCGCGGTCGCCAGCGCCTGCTGGGTGCGCTCGGCAAGGGCGTGGGCGTCGTTGAGTTGGCCGGCCTGCAGGTCCGCCAGGCGCTGCAGGTCGGCCACGCGGGTCTGCGCCTGGTCGCGCTCGGTGCGGGCGGCCTCGGCCTCGGCTTGGGACGCATCCGCGGCGGCCGTGGCCGCGTCGCAGTCCGCCGCCGCCTCACGCACCGCAGCAATCGCCGCCGCCCGGTCCTGCGCCAGCGCCGCGTCGGCGTGCGCGCGGCCCGCCTCCAGCGCCGCGCTCCACAGCTGCGCGGCCAGCGCCTGCACCGCCTCGGGCGCGTCGGGCAGCGCCAGTTGTTGGGCCTGCGCCTCCAGCCGCCCACCCAAGGCCTGCCACCAGCCGTCCAGCAGGCGCGTGACCGTGTTGGGCGAGCCGGTGCCCAGGTGCGCGCGCACGCGCTCGACCGTAGGCCGCTCGCCGGCCGCCAGCAGCGCGTCGGCCGCCGCGTTGACCTGGTCCTGGGTGATGCCACGTGCCATTGAAGTGCCTCCGATTGCGGTGCCCTGCCCCGTTGCCGTGCTACCCGCGATAAGCCCCGCTTACCGCCGGTGCGGCCGGCCCCCGTGGGCCGGTCGCTGCCTTCTATACCCAGTCCCCGGGCCGGTACGCGGCCGACCCGGGGCACCGGCCGTTAGGGCTCGACGGTGGCGTACACCTCGCGCCCGCGCAGGTGCGGACGGTGCGACGCCGCCCACGCGCCGTACCGGCCCATCAGGCCCTCGCCCCAGTCGCCGCCTTCGTGCGTGGTCACCGCCGGCGGGTAGCCGCACATCGCGTTGATCAGCAGGTCCAGCTCCGGCGACGCCTGACCCGGCGCGGCCCCCGCGCGGGACGCCGGCAGCGTCGGCGCCGTCATCTCACGGTCCGGCAGGTTCAGCGTGGGCGGCTCCACGAGCGTCACCGGCGTGGGCGCGTCCGGCCCGGCGTCGTCCAGCGTGATGGGAGCGGTCGGGGTCGCGCCGTCGGGCGCGGCGAACAGCCCCTCGACGTGGCGGTCGCGCCACCAGTTGGTGGTGTCGCGCAGGGCGTCCACCGGGGTGCCGCCGCGCAGCAGGTCGTAGAGGTAGTCCAGCTCCCCGGTCGGGCCGGCGACCGACGCCGGCTGGTTGCCGCCGGTGGCCATCGCCCGGGTCGACCCGTCTGTCACCACGGACGCCGGGGTGTGGCCGCCGGTCGCCATGGACGTTGTCCCGCCGGTCACCGACGCCGGGAGGTCGCCCCCCGTCGCCATCATCATCGCCGGCGCGCTGCTGGCCGCCATCGGCGCCAGCAGGCCCTCGAACTGCGAGGCCGGGATGCCGTAGCCGCCGTCGCCCGGCTGCACGAACGCGATCGCATGCTCGCCGCCCAGGAAGTGGTCGAGCACCCGCACCTGCTCGGCGTCATCGCCGTCGACCCGGACCAGCAGGTCGTCGCCGTCGCGGTGGAAGCTCAGGCGCTCGCGGGCGATCGACGCGAAGTAGATGTAATCGCTGCCGCCGCCGCGGTTGTCGATGGTGTCGCGGCCCGAGCCGGCCGCGTAGTAGTACGCATCGTTGCCGCTGCCGCCGACCAGATAGTCATCCCCGTCCTCGCCCACCAGCGTGTCGTCGCCGGCGCCGCCCAGCAGGATGTCGTGGCCCGAGCCGCTGAAGGAGCCGTTGCCGCCGGACAGGTAGTCCGCCCCATCGCCGCCTTCGAACTTGTCGTCCCCGCCGAACCCGAACAGCGTGTCGTCCCCGCCCAGGCCCCGCAGCAGGTCACGCCCGTTGCTGCCCAGCAGCTGCTCGCCGGCCGCGGTGCCGTCCACGACGTTCGAATAGTCGCTGTCGTCGCCGGGCACGCCATCGTCCGGATCGTCGCCGCCGCCGCCGTCGGCCAGGGCGTTGATCGCCGCGGTGTCGAGCAGGCTGCCTCCGTCGGGCTGCACGAAGTCGATCGCGGACTCGCCGCCCAGGAAGTGGCCGGTGACGCGCACGCTCGTGCTCGGATCGGCGTCCACGGTCACCACCAGGTCGTCGCCGTCGCGACTGAAGGCCAAGCGCGAGGCGTCGATGCCGCCGTTGAAGAACAGGCCGTCGTAGCCGCCATCGCTGGTATCGATGGTGTCCTGGCCGCCGCCGTAGACGTAGCTGTCGTCGCCCAGGCCGCCGATCAGCACGTTGCTGCCGTCCTCACCGGACAGGGTGTCATGGCCGGCCCCGCCCTCGAGCCGGTCATTGCCGGACCCCGAGCCACTGCCGTTGCCGCCGGCCAGGTAGTCGGCGCCCTCGCCGCCTTCGAGCGTGTCATGACCGCCCATGCCGAACAGCTGGTCGGCGCCGCCCAGGCCCTGGATCAGGTCGGCACCGCTGCCACCGACGAGCTGCTCGCCGGCGCCGGTGCCTTCTATCACCTGCTCGTACTCGTTCCCGCCGCTGCCCGCGGCGACCAGCTGGTTGATCTCGGTGGTGGTGAGGTAATAGCCACCGTCGGGCTGCACGTAATCGATCGCCGCGTCGCCGCCGAGGAAGTGGTTCTGCACCCGGACCGCGGGCACCGTGGCGTCGTCCACGCTGATCAGCAGGTCGTCGCCGTCGCGGCTGAAGGACAGCCGCTCGCGCGTGATGCCGGTGGTGAAAAACACCCCATCGAAACCGCCGCCGGTGTTGTCGATGACATCCGCCCCGGTGCCGTCGCTCACGACGTACTTGTCGTCCCCGGACCCGCCGATGAGGGTGTCATCGCCCCCACCGCCGACCAGCGTGTCGTGGCCGCCGGCGCCGTCGATCACATTCGTGGCGGCGTTGCCCGCGATGTAGTTGTCCTGCGCGTTGCCGGTGCCGTCGATCGCAGCGGCGCCCTGCAGGAACAGCGTTTCAATGTGGTCGGTCAACGTATAGGTTGCGGTGGACTGGACCTTGTCATTGCCTGCGCTGCCCGCTTCGACGACCACGTCGGAGCTCTCATCGACGACGTAGGTATCGTCTCCGCTTCCGCCCTCAAGGCGGTCGATGCCTTCGCCACCGTCCAGGTAATCGTGGCCGTTCCCGCCCAGCAACAGATCACTGCCCGTGCCGCCGAACAGGGCATCGTCGCCCCCCAGGCCGTGGAGCTGGTCGTCGCCCTCCCAGCCACCCAACGTGTTGGCGCCGGCATTGCCCGTGACCACGTTGTTCAGTTCGTTGCCGTTGCCGGTGGCGATCCCGTCGGCAAGGATCAGGTTCTCGACGTTGTCGGAGAGGACTAGGTTGGTTTCGTAGTGGCGCTCGACCGTGTCGACACCATCGCCCTGGCTCTCGTAGATGCGGTCGCTGCTGGAATCATTGATGAAGGTGTCGTTGCCGGCACCGCCATACATGCTGTCGGCGCCCAGCCCGCCATCCAGTCGGTTATCCCCGGAATTGCCGACGAGACGGTTGTTCGCGTCGTTGCCGGTACCGTCGAGGTCGGCGGCGCCGGTCAGCTCCAGATTTTCGAGCGTCGAAGCCAGCACGTAGTCCACGCTCGATCGCACCGTGTCGCTGCCCTCGTCCGCCAGTTCCACGACCAGATCGGCCTGGCTGTCCACCACGTAGGTGTCATCACCCGCGCCACCAACCAGCGTATCGGCACCACCGGCGCCATCGAGCACGTTGTCGTTCGAGTTGCCAGTCAGCACGTTGCCGTCGTCCGACCCGGTGGCGTCCATCGCCCCACTGCCCTCCACGAGCCGGATTTGCTCGAGCCCTGAGGACAAGACGTAGGCGTTTGCGGTTGAGTACACGACATCCAGGCCCTCACCGGCCTGTTCGACGATCACGTCATCGCTCTCTCCGACGTAGTACAGGTCGTCCCCGCTGCCGCCGATCATCTGGTCAGCCCCGGCGCCGCCGTCCAGCACATCACTTCCTTCCCCCCCGGCCAGCACATCATTGCCGGCACCGCCTTGCAGGACGTCATCGCCAGCCATGCCGGTCAGCTGGTTGTTGCCGGCGTTGCCGATCAGCACGTTGGCGGCATCGGTGCCCGTGGCGTCGACATCCGCGACGCCCACCAGTTCCAGTGTTTCCACGTCCTCTGGCAATGCGAAGCTCACGCTGCTGCGAACGGTGTCTGAGCCAGAGCCGTCCAGTTCACTGACGGCATCACCGGCATCGTCGACCACGTACATGTCATCTCCGTCGCCGCCGGCCATCTGGTCTGCGCCGGTGCCGCCATCGAGCAGGTCATCGCCCGACCCACCGACAAGGCGATCGTTACCCGCTTCTCCGAACAACAGGTCATCGTCCGCGCCGCCATCGAGCACGTCGTCACCCGCACCGGCATTGATTGTGTCGCTGCCTGCCAGACCGGAAATGGCATTGTCCAACGTGTTGCCCCGGATGACGTCGTTCAGTGCCGTTCCCGCTAGGCTGGCGAGATCGAGCGCCTCCGGATCTAGCCACCTCTGCTGGCCGCCACCCAAGTCCATCGTCAGGCCGTACTTGGCCAGTTGCGTGACCGGGTCGAAGAAGTCTTCAAGGCGAATGCGGTCGTCAGGCGAATTGGCGAAGTACACCGCCAGAGCATCCCCTTCGCGTCGGAAATAAAGCTCATCCAGAGGTAGGCCTGACAGGTAGATCGTGTTGTGCCCCTCGTTGTCGCGGATGCTGTCCCTGCCGTCGCCCGCACTGAAATGGTACGCATCGTTGCCCGCGCCGCCCTCCAGTTGGTCATCCCCCAGCCCGCCGGTCAGGTGGTCGGCACCTGCGTCGCCGTGCAACACATCGACGCCGTCGCCGCCATCCAGTGCGTCGTCTCCCGCTCCGCCCTCCAAGGTATCCGCGCCGGTGCCACCGCTGAGTACGTCGTCGCCGTCGCCGCCATACACCCTGTCGTCGCCTGCCTGCCCGCTTAGCGCATCGTTCCCGCCGTGACCGTAAAGGGTGTCTTTGCCATCGCCGCCTGCGAGTGTGTCCCCGCTCTCGTAGCCCTTCAGCACGTCGTCGCCGGCAGTAGGGGCTTGCACCAACGCTTTTACCGTAGCGAGATCCCACACGACGGACTCCGAATCCGCGAAGCGGATCTCATCGACGCGATAGGCGTTTACGCCGTCCTGGAGGAAATAGTTTCTGATCGTGACGCTGTCCCCCGTGTTGCTGATGCGCAGCACGAGATCATTACTCTCGCGCCTCGCGCTTACAGCTGAGGCTTCTATTCCAGGCCCAAACTGGAGCACATCCAGCCGCCCGACGCTGTCGTCGTGGTCGTTGATCGTGTCGTTCCCGTCACCCAGATTGAACAGGTAGGTATCCGAGCCACTGCCACCGGCCAGCGTGTCGTCGCCGGCCCCTCCGGACAACACGTCGTTCCCATCGCCACCGGACAAAGCGTCGTTGCCCGCATCGCCGCGCAGGGTATCCGCCCCCGCGTGTCCAGCTAACGTGTCGTTGCCATCCTCACCGACCAGGAGATCATCACCGGCATAGCCCTTTAGGTCGTCAGCACCGGCCGTGGGTGCAAGCACCAGTGCCTTGACGGCCTCGACATCCCAGACAGCCGCGGCGTCGGCGAACCGGATTTCATCCAGATGGTGGCCGCCGGCAGCGTCACCGACAAAATAGTTGGTAACAGTGACGCGATCGTCGGTATTGGCTACCGACAACACCAGGCTGTTGCCCACACGGCGAGCGCTGACGGCAGATGGATCGACGCCGGGCCCGAACACCAAGGCGTCCACACGGCCGACGCCGGGGTCGTAGTTGTTGATGCTGTCTTGACCGCCGCCCAGCTCGAACACGTAGATGTCGCTGCCCGCACCACCGGAGAGCAGGTCGTTGCCGGCACCACCATTCAGTGTGTCGTCGCCGTCATAGCCATACAGGCTGTCAGTGCCGGCGCCGCCCGCGAGCGAGTCAGCGCTACCGTAGCCTTGAATAACGTCGTCACCCGGTGTGCCCGCGAGCACCATCGCTTCGATCGCCGCCGTGTCCCAGACTGAGGAGGCGCCGTCAGTAAACCGCACCTCGTCGAGACGGCCATGACCTGCGCCAACGCCGCCGCTGAAGTAGCCCGTTACGGTCACCTGGTCGTCCGTACCGGAGATCGACAGCACTAGGTTGTTCCCAGTCCGCCGCGCGGTCACATCGGCGGGATCGATGCCGGCTCCGAACGTCAGGGCGTCAAGGCGTGTGGCGTTGTAATCGACGTTGCTGATCACATCTCGGCCACCGCCCAGCTCGAATACATAGAGGTCGTTGCCCGAGCCGCCGTTTAGACTGTCGTTGCCGGCTCCGCCGTTGAGAACGTCGTTGCCACTTCCTCCGCTCAGCGAGTCGTCGCCGAGCCCACCTGTCAGAGTGTCATTGCCACCGTAACCGGCAATGTCGTCATTACCGGCCAGCCCATCCAGCGTTTCGTCAACTGCCGACCCGTACAGTCCGTCGTCACCCTCGGTCGCCTGCTGGACCACGGCTGCGAGGATCTGCGCGAGATCCCAAGTGGTTCCGTCCTCAAACCGGAACTGTTCGATCACACCCTCCCGAAGCGCCCCCTCGGTACCTTCATAGACATTGTTGATGCGAAGTTGCCCATAGGTGCCGCCGCTGGCGACGTGGACGATGATCCCTGAGACGTCACGGGTAAGGGAGATGTCGCCCGGCAGAATGCCGCCCATGAAGTAGATCTGGTCAGCACCCTTGCTGTCGAAGATGCGATCATTGCCGTCACCCGGACGGTAAATGTACATGTCGTTCCCAGACTGGCCGTAGAGGACGTCGTCGCCCTTGCCGCCGCTTATGGCCTCTTTACCTCCAGTTCCAAACAACGTATCGGCTTCGTCCGTGCCATTTAAAGGGCTCAGACCACGCACCCAGGGCTCAATTGCCGGCCGCGCGCCGATCAGCTCCTGATAGGCTGCATCAAGTTGCGTGCGCAGTGCAGGCGAATACGCAGACAAGGCAGTAGAAAGTGCAACCAAGTCGAGGATCGCGCCCGTATCACCTGTGTCTTGGGCGCTGATCATGTAGGCCTTGAAGGCATCCAGATCGAGCATGGCGCGCGAGTAGCCCGAGGCGAACCCGCCGAGGAAGATTCCCGTATCGGCGTAGCGCGTCTGCGCTTCCAGCTGAGCCGCGACGTACTGGCGGAACTCGTTGAACTCCGAGGTCAGAAGGTTTCCCGCCTCCGGCCTGGGGTTGGGATCGTTCGGGGTGTAATCGTTGGTGTACGGACGCGCCGACAGCATCTCCACCACGGCCAGTTCTCGCGCATCGACATTGCTGCCGCGACTGTCCGGTGCAATGTGCTCCACGCCTGCCCAACGAAAAATGAGCGTGTCGATTGTGGGACCGCCACCAGTCCCGCCCTGTGCTACGTGCTCTTCCACGAGAGCCTTCAACTCAGGATCACGCACCATTGCCTGGTGGAGATCCATTAGATTGCCAAAGGCCTTCGCATTCGGAAGATCCGCCAGCTCATAGATCGCCAGTGGCGAGGTCGAAACATCATTGATGCGGCGCGAAGCATCGGTTGTGAACCAAATATCTGAGACTGCAGCATCGGTACCGTTCGCACGTATAGCAGTGCCAATCTGCTTATGGGCCTGCCCGTTTGCGTCGACGAACGCCGACTCGTCATAGCCTGTCCTTATGGCAACGACGCCTGCCTGGCTCAGGGTGAGTAGCTCACCCGCTTCGGTCAAGCCATTCTGATTGGAATCGCGCCATATCTTCAGCTCTGCAAAAGCCGAATCCTGAGAGTCAACAATACCGTCTTGGTTGCCATCAAGGTCGCTAAGTGCTGCAAAACCGTTGTCTGCCAATTCACCCGATGCCAATCGAGTGTTGCTGCCGAACAATTCACGTCCCGTATGGATCTTGCCATCACCATCGAGGTCGCGTACCAACAACCCATCGTCAGCACCCGCCCACGCCGTTGACTCCAGCATGCCGTTGGCATCGTGATCAAAATACCGATCACGACTGTATCCGCTACTCTCCACGCCGTCACCGTCAAGATCGATCACGATCGGCGACGCACGACGCTCAGCCTCGTCCATTTCCGGCGGCTCCTCGTCATCAGGCTCGGTCTCCAGTGAGATACCAAGGTCGCCGTTGCTAAACTCATGGATCTGCAGCCCCCCGTTGATCAGTAGGCTGGTTCCATTCAGCACGTATAGCGTATTGCCATTGCGGTACTCGTTCTCTGGATCACCTTCCTTTCGTTTTCCTCCAGTCATCAACTGACCATCTAGAAAAACTTGGCCGGTGCCGTCACTATCGATAATAGTGTCCTGGGCATCCGAGCTGTAAGTATCGTGTCCCGATCCACCGAGCAGAATATCTGCGTTCTCGCCGCCAGCCAGATAATCGCGTCCGTCATCACCCAGCAATGTATCTGCGCCCCCATCACCGAAAAGCTTATCGTTGTCCGCGCCACCCGTGAGCGTGTCATCCCCGCCCCCGCCGTGAATGGTGTCGTCACCGCCCATGCCGGCAAGAGAGTGGTTGTTTCCGGAGTTCCCCCTGATTTCGTTGTCTAGCTCATTGCCTGTGCCGTTGATGTCGTCTGAGCCGCTCAGTTCAAGGTTCTCGACATTCTCCAAAAGGGTGTACTCAACCGAGGACTTGACCAAATCTTCCCCTTCGCCCACGTACTCGGTGACGACGTCTCCGGCGTCGTCAACTATATATACGTCATCTTCAGTTCCCCCATACAGCTGGTCGGCCCCACCCTCGCCGTCCAATTCATCGTTACCCGAGCCGCCATAAATGGCGTCGCCCGAGTCCGTGCCTCGAATATTGTCCGACCCGCCGCCAGCAATAAAGGTGATTCCATTCCCCGTATACGCACTCAGAAGCGGGTGGCTCTCAAGCTTAAACCAGTCCACCAATGAGCCATAAGAGTCCCCGCCGTTTGTGCCATACACCATCGGCCGGCCCTGATCGTCCAAATGCCGAATCGTCCCATCATCAAAAAGACTGCCAAAGAATGCGGAAGCGTTAGCACCAATCTTGGCAGCTGCAGCAACGTCGCTCATGGCGACGGGCCAATTGTACGATTCGATATCGTACTCGACCTGATTCATGCTGGTCACTGGGCTGGTGCCTATAAACTCGAAGTATACGGTTCGTCCTATAGACGATGGATCTGTGATAAATGCACTTGCGGCGTTAGTTATATCGGCCTTGCGGCTGCCTCCAATGTAATCGAAGTTCTCTCGCTCATTGAGGTTGGTGAAGGGTATTATCTCTATGCCCGATACGCTCTTGACCCCAGAGGACGAGATTTCAAATCTAGCGCCGCCATTCCCACTGGCGTCGGGATCTTTCAGTTCAAACGCAGTGGTGTTCCATACGAATGCTCGCTCCATGTAATCATCGATTTCATCTTCGTACTGTGCTTGGTCAATTCCAACCAGCGCATTTACCGAATAGCCTTTACTGCGCAGAAAGTCGGAAAGCTCTTGTTCCGTGTAATTGCCGGGCGCGAGCCCGAGTGCATCAAAGTCAAGTTCGAAGAACAGTCTAACGACATCAAACATGTGAGCGCCGGCAAACCGTCCAGGCCCTGTGCTCATGTAGTCCGCGAGATCGATAGCCATGCTGGTCGACGCACCGGGATCTCTTATGTAACTTCCCGTCGCCAGCTCGGCCGTATCGGGCTTCTGAGCTGTTCCATACAGATAAGTAGTCAGCACTTCATTGAGAATAGAATTCATTTGTCATTCCTTTGTCATGAGTTTTCTAAAACCGTTCCGCAATTCGTCACTGCTATGTGATGTGACTGCAGTTGCTGCTTCACCGTAAAGTCGCTTTCGTACTTACCGTGTATGAATTCCACTCTTACCATCGCAGCGAATTCACCCCTCGCACGAGAGGCTCGCGGGATGAGATATCCTGGATATTCTGCATCGTCAAGAATGCGGCAACAGCTCGGGTTTGCCGACCTGAACTCTGCTGCACTCGTATACTTTCTGTTATTCGCTCTAAGATCTTGAATCTCACGAGCCTTTCCGTTCTCAATGGCGATCGCTCCACCGCTGGGTGCGGTACGTCGGATGACGTAATCCACGGCCGCATTTATTAGTTCGTCATCGCTTAGTCGTCGCAGCTCTCCTAAACAGTACCCAGACTCATTAACACGGCCGTATGTGAAAATAGAGCCGATAAAAATGAGAAGTATGATCAATGTCCACCAGTGCCAGAATGTGTTATTCGCTACAAGATTGCTCTTCATGCGACTCCTGCAATTCCAATAAGTCGAAGGGGTTGGCCTGGGCTTCTATGCTGCGTCTTTGTTCGAGTCCGCCCCGGCGGTTTCGGTGGGGCGTATCGCGGGAACGTCTTTCATCGTTCCCTCAGTGCTTCGCCACCCCGTTGCAGCGGACTGAGCAGATAGCTGATCACCCGACGCTTCCCAGTCTTGACCTCCGCACTCAAGTTCATCCCTGATGTCAGTTGCACTTCGACACCATCGATGCTGAGCGTCGCACCCCGCAGCTTGATTCTTGCGGGAAACACCATTCCCAAGTTCTCGTCCTGCGCCGCATCGTGCGACACGCTCGTGACCGTGCCCGTCAGGTAGCCGTAGCGGGTGTAGGGGAAGCTCTCGACTTTGACCGTGACCGGCTGCCCGGGCCGGACGAAGCCGATGTCCTTGTTCAATACCGTGGCTTCGATTTCCAGCGACTCGTCGCTGGGCACGACGGCCAATAGCGCCTGCGCAGGCGTGACTACGCCTCCGACCGTATGCACGGCCAGTTGCTGCACCGTGCCATCGACCGGGGCACGCAGCCCCATCAACCTGTCTCTTTGCCCGGTTCTGGCAACCTCCGGAGTGAACTGCTGGACCTGCTCGCGTGCCTGTCGCAACCCGTCGAGGGTCTGCTGGCGCGTATCGGAAACGAGAACGCGCAGCTCCTCCCGGGCACCGTCCAAGGCGGAGCGCACCTCGTGCAGTCGGTTGCGCTGCGCCGCCAGGTCGCGCTCGGCGGCGATGCGTTCCTCCTCGATCCGCAAGTAGTCGTGCCGGCCCACGTACTGGCCTTCGACCAATTCCGCGTAATCCTCGGAACGGGTGCGTGTGATGTTGACAGTCTGTTCCAGTGGCTCGATCAGGGCCTGCACGGTGCCCAGCTCCGCCCGCCGCTGGGCAATGGAGGCGAGCAGACTCTGGCGCTTGGCCTGGAAGGCATCGAACTGGCTGCTGGCTAGCCGCTGTGCTGAGGCGAACAGCGCCTTCGGCGAGGCCGCATCCGGGGCCAGCACGGGGGCGGTCCCGGACTCTATCGCCTCGGCCAACGCAGCCAGCCGCAGTTGCGCCAGCTTCGCATTGGTCAGGGCATCGTCCGCCTGAGTGTAGTCGGCGCTGGTCGCGGTAGCGTCCAGTTCGATCAGCAGATCGCCCTGTTTCACCACCTGCCCGTCCTCGACCAGGATGCGCCGCACCACTGCCGTCTCCGACGATTGCAGGACCTTGGTGCGCGAGCTGACCACGGTCTTGCCCGGCGCAACTGCGACGATGTCAAGTTTGCCGAAGCACGCCCACAGCAATGCCAAACAGAAGAACGAGATAATGACCCGCATCGTCCAGCGCGGCAGTGGAGAGACCGGGCTATCGGTCAGCTCGAGATGGGCGGGCAGGAATGCGAGTTCGTCTGGCGTACGTTTGACAGCCTCCAAACGGTGACGGACTGCCCAGGCAGACTTGAAGACGTCGGTGTAGCGAGAGACGAAATCCCGAACTCCTTGGAGGACGTGCTTCATGCCGGACCCTGCTGCAACCGTTGGAGGTGAGCGTAATGGCCCTCGGGCCGCTCTAGGAGTTCGGCATGTGTGCCGCACTCCACGATGCGCCCCTTGTCGACCACCACGATCCGATTCGCTTGGCGGACCGTGGACAGGCGGTGCGCGATGATCAGTACAGTCCGACTCCTGCAGATGGCCCGCATGTTGCCCATGACGGCATGCTCGGACTCATAGTCCAAGGCGCTGGTGGCCTCATCGAAGATCAGGATGCGCGGGTCGGTGATCAGGGCGCGAGCGATGGCGATCCGCTGGCGCTGACCGCCCGACAGACCCGCCCCCTGCTCCCCCACTCGAGTGTCATACCCCTCCGGCAGTTCGACAATGAAGTCATGTGCACCCGCGAGCTGGGCGGCATGAATGACCCGCTCCAGCGGCATGCCCGGATCGGCAAGCGCGATGTTTTCGCGAATGCTCCGGTTGAACAGGAAATTTTCCTGCAAGACAACACCCAGCTGCCGCCGCAGCCAAGCCGGATCGGCCAAGGCCAGATCATGCCCATCAATCAGCACGCGGCCGCGCTCGGGGGTGTACAGCCGTTGCACCAGCTTGGTCAGCGTGCTCTTGCCGGAGCCCGAGCGTCCGACGATGCCAATCACCTCGCCGGGCGCGATATCCAACTCGATTCCCGCCAGCACCTCGGGGGTGTCGGGCCGGTAGCGAAAGCTCACGCGCTCGAAGGTAACCCTCCCTTGGATGGGCGGAAGGGCGATGCGGCTGCCCGGGACCTCGGTGCGGGTATTGAGGATGTCGCCCAACCGCTCGACGGAGATGCCGACCTGCTGGAAGTCCTGCCAGAGCTGCGCGAGCCGAATGATGGGCGCGGCCACTTGGCCGGAGAGCATGTTGAACGCGATGAGCTGACCGATCGACAGCTTGCCCTCGATGACGAGCTTGGCGCCCCAGAACAGGATGGCGATGCTGACCAGCTTCTGCACCAGCTGCACGCTTTGCTGGCCCAGCGTGGCAATGCGGGTTACGCCGAATCCAGCGCTGACATAGCCGGCCAGCTGGTTATCCCAGGTACGGGTCACGCGCGGATCCACGGCCGTGGCCTTGATCGTGCCGATGCCGCTGACCGTCTCGACCAGGAACGACTGGTTATCGGCGCCCCGCGCAAACTTCTCGTTCAAACGCTTGCGCAATACGGGCGTGACGCCCACCGAAATCAGCACGTAGACCGGCAACGACAGCACCACGATCAGGGTGAGCCAGCCGCTGTACCAGAACATCACCGCCAAGAAGACGCCAGTGAAGAGAAGGTCCAGCACCGAGGTCAGGGCCTGCCCCGTCAGGAAGCCGCGGATGTTCTCCAGCTCCCGAACGCGGGCAATGGTGTCGCCAACGCGCCGGGATTCGAAATAGGCCAACGGCAGTGCCAGCACATGGCGGAACAGGCGTGCACCGAGTTCGACATCAATCTTGCTGGTGGTGTGGCTGAACACATAGGTGCGCAGCCCGCTCATCACCACCTCGAACACCGCCATGGTCACCAGGCCGATGGCAATGACATTAAGGGTCGTCATCGCCTGGTGCACCAGCACCTTGTCCATCACCACCTGGTAGAACAGCGGCGTGACTAGCGCGAAGAGCTGGATGAAGAAGGAGACTATGAAGACTTCAAGCAGCAGCTTGCGGTACTTCACCACCGCCGGGATGAACCAGCTGAAGTCGAACTTTGCGAGTTCGCCCAGTACCGAAGCGCGCGAGGCCACCTGCAATAGCCGGCCGGCATAACGCGCCTCGAACTCTTCCACGCTGACCGCTCGCGGGCGGCGCTCGGTCAGGTCGTGGATCAGGATCTGGTCGCCGGCGACCTTGGCGACGATGAAGCTGTCGCCCTCGCCTTCCGGTACCAGCGCCAGCGCCGGCAGGCTGGCCATGGCGATGCGGGCAGGCGGTTGTGCATTGATCCGCGCTTTCAGCCCCAAGGTCTTGGCCGCGCGTAGCAAGGCGGTCTCGTCGAAGCGCTCGCCAGTGAGGCCGAAGTCATGCGCCAGCTGGCCGGCATCCGCGGCCACGCCATGGAACTGGGCCAGCAGCACAAGGCCGCGCAGCGCCAAATCGGGCGCAGGCGGTGCGTGCGAATCCTCGGGCGCTGCGGGCTCAACCACCGCAAGCGCCGCCCCTCCATGAGCCATTGCGCATTCCTTGCTGACTAGTCACTCACCCGGCCAATCGAGCGGGGCGAGCTTGGCCGATTCTCCCCACCTCCGGTGACATGTCAACACTTTGTGTAGATCGCCCCCGTCTACCCAGCAAGCGCAAGCCACATGAGTCAATGGAAAAAGCGGCACGGCCGCGTGGTTACGCCTCACCGGTGGCTCGCTAACACTTGCGCTAACGCTGTCAGGCAAGCGAGCCGCGTGCGAGAGCGTAGGAATTCACTGACACTGCACCGCGGCGTTTTCCGATAGACAAACTAGGGCGGCCCCCGAACACTGGTCATCCCGAGCGCGGGCCGTCGGCCGCTCAACCGCGTTGCCCCTGAGCCGGGCCCTGGCGGGACTGCCTTCACCACTGCAGCTGCGCGGCTACGCCCGATAAACCGCTCTTATCGCGGGTATCGGGCGAAGAAGTACTCACTCAGGCCGAGCGAACATGCCGGTGGGCGCGGCAACCCACGCGCCTTGGCCGGCCGCTCAGCCTTTGGCGGCGAGGGCCGCCTCCACATCCTTGAGCACCTGCTTCTTCTGGCGCACGGTGAGGTCCTTCCACTGCAGCAGGAGCCGGGCCAGCAGTTCGTCGTCCGTGAGCAGATACGCGGCCGGCACGCCCAAGGCCTCGGCCAGTCGCTGGAGCGTCTCGCCCCGGGGCTCGTGCTTGCCATGCTCGTACTGGTTGATGCGGGGAGAGGCCACGGACGGCTCCATGCCGGCAAGCAACCCCAGATCGCGTTGCGACAGGCCCGCCCGCTGCCGGGCCTCGGCCAGCCGCCGCGCAAAAACCGAAGGTGGTGCTGCCTGTTTCGCCACTGTGCCCCCCATGGGCGACAGATTGGCGAAGTTTTCGCGGCTTGCATACTAAGTTATTCTTAGTACCCCCTCAACCTGCAGGCCCATTTGATGCGGGCGTCCCCTCCGCACTCTCTCGAAGAACTGGGTCCTGTCGCCAGCCTGCAGCTGTGGGCCCTGCTGTCGGCCCAGACCGAACGCATCCCGGTGGCGCCTTCCGTGGACCTGACGATCGCACTGCTGAATGATCTAGGTCGCCTCGGCATCATTGGCGCTCCGGAAGGCCTGCGGAGATGGACGGTTGCGTCCGACACCCGTACCACACCGATTGAAGGCTTTCAGTGGCGACTGACGTGGGATGTGTACGAGCCCTCGCGACTGGGAGAAGCCCTGGAGGACTACTTTGCGGAGGTAGCCTTACAGCCGCAAACGGGTGGTGCAGTCATACGGCTGTGGCAAGACCTGGGTCGAGCCGAGGCCGAGCGGTTTCTGGCATCGCAATTGGCTCGACACCGCTTTCCTGCGGAGTGGGCCCTGGATGTCGGGCGCGCGTTCTCTTCTGTTCAAGGATTGACCATTGGTCAGTGGCGCTATTGCGGCTGGGCGTCAGTGAGGCACGGAGCTTCCTTGGCGCTGCAGTGGCAGCGAACCGACGAGCTCATCCGGCGGGCGATCGCTGAGGAACTGGTGAAGCGCGCACGCGGAGTCAGCAAAGGCGGATGGGCCAACTGCTCGTTTGTCCCACGAGAGATCAAACCGGACACAGCGCTTTCCCGCGGCTTTGCCTACGGTGTTAGCGGACTGGACGCCGCGTTCTGGACAGTACCGATAGCAGAGGAATCGCTGCGGGTCGGTCGCCAAGGTTGATACTGCTACCAGAGGCCCGTACTACCGTCGCAATGGGGAGCGAGGGTGTGAGCACCCCTGCAAGCTCCGTGGTTTAGCCACACCCCGCTCATTCGCGATGACCTGGGGGCTGGGCAAAACCAGTTTCGGCGGTACTGGGCGAGTTAGGGTTCAGGGGTGGCAAATTGGCGACAGCTGTGTCAACTGCGCGGATCCAAAGGTGGTCACGGGCGGCAATAAAGCCCTCGACCTCGGGGTTTCGCGGGATGATGTAAGACCTCTGGACCTCTTCGTCGTTCTCGCGATTACAGGCATAAAGCCACACCTGATCATCGAACCACTTCTGTGCTTGCGCCGTCGTGCAATGTGCCTCCCAGCCGGCGATTATCTGGCGCGCCTCCGAGAGGGCCTGCGGCGTGTGCTCGAGAGAAGGCTGTCCGGCGAACACGCGGCGTCGGGTAATAAACACCCAAAGCGTGCGCACCTCCCCGTGGAAGCCCGGACGGTCACAGTAGTGGTGGATCGCCCGCAACACCGCGTCGCCCACGTCGCGGACCTCTCCTAGTCGGCCGGCCTCGAGGTGGCGCCGGTACAACAGGCACAGCAACAGGATGCCGTCGAGCGATTGCTGTTGTGCCACTTTCCGCAGGCCACATTGAAAATTCGAAGGTGTGCGGTCGAGATCGCGAAAGTCCTCGATAGACAGCGTGTCGAGGATGAACTTATCGCGAGGTCCGCTCTCGTAGAACTCAAACGTATGTAGCAGCCGGTCGATTTCCTCTTCGCGCTTGGCAGGGGTCCAAGGTGGCCCACTAAGAAGGCTCCAGAGGCGACTCTTGAGCGCCAGCTGTGTGTGCTCGTATCCGCGTTTCTCCGCCACGAGCTGGGCCACACTCCGATGCTTCAGAGCGGAATTCTTCAGTCCCGGATTGGAGCGATTGTCGCGTAGGCGCTCGAAGGTGCGGTACGGACCGGTTCTGGTCTTGAGAAAGAACCTGTCCATTGCCCCTGGATCGTCCCAAGGCGTCTTCGTCTCAGCACAGACCAGGCAATACCAGACCTGGTTCCGAAGGCGCTTGACCGGGTCTGCCTTCCCACGGCCATGCCTCCGTTTCGCTTTCGTTCGCCTCCGAGACGGCGGTTGCGTCGCACCCATTTTTACTGAGCTTTCTTGGCATGCCGGAGCGAGGATTTCATGCTGCCATGGGCGCCGTCCAGTGCAGCGAAGCGAACTACCCGTGCCCCTGACCCCCGAGCAAACACAGACCCTCACCCAGCGGCTTCTTGAGGAGCATGGCGAACTGATCGGGGGAAACGCACTCGCACGATGCCTGGGCTACCGCACGCAGCGGGCGTTCCAGATGGGAGTCCAGCGCGGCCAGGTGCCCGTGGAGGCCTTCACCCTAGCCGGTCGGCGCGGCCGATACGCCCGCACGTTCGAGGTCGCGCAATGGCTGGCGGGGTGCGGAGAGGCATCCGCGACCACGGCCGTGCAGGATGAGGACACGCCTCACGCGTCCGGAAGCGACCAAGGCGTGGCGCCCTGATGCCGCCGTTCGCAACTTTCGACTGACACCACTACCGCCGACCGGAGGGTAACCCGCCCAGACGATTCCACTCGCCCGCCTGAAACACATTTCCGGTCCCGGAAACGAAGGCGGGCCCCGTAGGAGGGGCCCGCGAGACAGCATGAGACGTGTCGCAGCGCTCAGCTTCTTCGAATTTGGGGTCACCGTCAACTGCTGCCTGAAAAAATTCAGGCATCTACCGGGAGCCTCCTGATGCACACCCGCATCCCTACCGCGCCGAGCTGACGACGCGCTCACGCTCTGCACGCCCGCCCCCGCCCAACCCGCATAGCGGACGGGCCGCACGTGCGTGCCTCCACTGCCTTATCTATCGACCCGATGCGTGCTCACGCTTCGGGCCACCACCCATGCCCGATGGCGACCGTGCGGTCGTCGTCGCAGGAGCTCTCATGATCCTCATTTCCGCACCCGGCCGCAGCGGCATGACCGCACCGTCCGGACCGTTGCGCCCGTTTCTCGACGCTGACGCGTCGCTCCATGTATCGGTTGAGCGGCCTTTTGAACCGCGCATCTACAAGCGTCGCGAGTTTGAAAATCGCGACATCTATGGTTACCAGTCGATCAAGGAAGGCCGCGTCGTCGAGGTCGACGGGCTTGCCCCCATCGCGGTGGCACTGGCGCTTGAGACCGATCCAAGCGTGCAGGCCTACACCGAGCGTCCGCGCATGCTCAAGACCGGCAACAACCAGGTCGAGCTCGACTTTTGGGTCCAGTACGCGACCGGCTTTGTGGAGTTCCTGCTGATAGTCGCCGACGGTGCCTGCGTGCAGGGCCACGGTGGAACGTTGCGCCCGCGCGAAGCCGAGCGACTTGAGGCGGCTGCTGGCGAGCAGAACGTGCGCCTTCGTTTCGTAACCGAGCAGGACGTACGCCAAGCGGGCGGCGAAGTCAGCCAAAACATGCGCCTGCTGGGGTTCGCCCAGGTCGCCCAGGGCCTGGGCAACCGCTTGGCGCTGCGCAGTCGGATCTTGGATCACCTGAGCCAGGTCGAGCGCGCGCGCATCGAACAGATTGAAGCAGCGCTCGCACCCTTCCACCCGTGCGACGTGCAGGCCGTCATTTGCGAGCTGATCTGCTTGGGGCTCGTGGATTTCGATCGCGCCGTGCGCCTTGGACGCAACACGCTCGTGTCGCGGAGATCCCCGGCATGACCGGCCTCACCGAAGAGGATGTCGCACGGCTTCTCGCGCTGCCTCGGCCGGACACCGCGGCGATGACCGACCTGGACGACGCGGTGCGCAAGGCCATCGACAACCGCGCCGTAGCGCTCGTCGCCCTGATCGAGGGCGAGCCGATCAAGCGCGTCGCCACGCTCTACGGGATCCATCGCAAGACCTGCAAGCGCATGCTTGAGCTCGCTAACGAGCCGGCGCCTGGCGGCGGCGTGCACGGCTTTGCCGTGTGCCTGCCACAGGTACGCCTCGTTGACCCCAAACCGCGCCAGAAAGACGCACCCGTTCTCAAGCATGCCTATGGCATGACGCGCCTAGTAGAGTCGCTCCCCGACCTCAAGGCCGCGATGGTCAAGTTCAAGGGCGCCCTCCCCTCCCGCCGCCAGACCAGTCCCGCGTTCGATCGTCTCTGCGGCGAGGTGAACCGCATCCTCGACCGCGCCGGCCGCGGCGTGGACGACTACCCGCGAAACACCCGCGACGGCGGTCGACGCGCCTTGGCCACCTTCATCGATCGCTTGCGCTCCCGCACCGCCGAGCTCGCGATGAAATTCGCCGTCGAGCCGACGCTGACGAAGTGGGCAGAGCTCTCCACGCCGGAACCGTTCGACGAGGTTCAGGTCGACGGTCACTACATCGACCTCAAGGAACAGTGGTGCGCGATCCCGCTCTCGGACGGGACGCACCGCTTGACGCGGGTGTCCGGACTGATGCTGCTGGCCGAAATTGACGTGTCATCGCGGGCTTGCATGGGCTGGACGGTGATCGTCGACGAGGCTTACTCGCAGTTCGACTTCCTGCGCACCATCAAGCGTGCCCTGATGCCCTGGCACCCGAAGGACATGACCGGGCGGCGGATGCAGTACTTACCCAATGCGTGGATGCCTAGCGCGATCGACGGCCCGCCACCGCGTGGCCTTCGCATCTCAGTGGACAATTACAGCAGCCATTTGGCCAAGCACGCCAAGCGGGCGCTTGCGCAGGTCCGTCTGGGGATCTACCGCTTCGGCCACGCCGGGATCCCCGAGACCCGGCCGCACATCGAGGCGTTCTTCAAATCGATCGAAGTGCAGGTCCTGCGCTACTTGGCCGGAGGCTTCGAGCCGGAAACCAAAGTGCGTGAGGAGCAGCGGGTGTCGGCGCAAAACAGCAAGACGCATCCCATCTTCCTGCACCTCTTGGAGGACATGCTCGACATCGTGTTCTCAACCTACAACGTCACCGCTCATGAGGGACTGCAGGGTCGAAGCCCACGCGAGGTGATCGAAGCGTACCTGGCCAACGGCGGCATGCCACTTCGCTCTAGCCGGACGCCGGAAGACGTGCGGGACCTCGGGCGCTTTCGAGTCCGCGTAACGATCCGCGGCGGGCATGGCGAGCTGCCCCACGTCAACTTTGGCTACGGGACGTACCGGAGCGAGAAGCTCAGCACGCGCCCGGATTTGGTCGGTGAGACGTTCAACGGCTACATCGCCGAAGACGCGCGTTTCCTGCAGTTGCTCGACGCGACCGGACAGCCGTACCTGGAGCTCAAGACGCTACCGCCATACGCGCTCACCCCGCATTCGCTTGATGAGCGGCGGCGAGCACATCGATGGCGCAAGACCCGTGGGCAGCGGTGGAATGGCATCGGGGACCTGATCGACGCGTTCCACGCCGAGGTCCGCGATGCCGCCCGGCACTTGCGCTGGGCGGCTGACGACGTTGCGTCGGGGCGCATTCCCAAGGCCAAGGCTCCTGACCCGGCCCGCAGTGGCGCAGCCCGCACGCTCGAGGGCTTCGCTCCGCGTGGCGGCACCGTCTCCCTGCGTCGCCGCTGATCGACCACTTCCCTGTTTCAACTGCGGCCCTTTGTCCGCACGGAGTCCTCTGCAATGGCGACGTCTGAAATGTTTCCGATGCTTGGCTACAAGCGGCCCTTGATCTTGACCCGTCCCGGCGAGCGCCTCGCCGGAGCCACCCGAGCCAGCATCGAAATGGGCTGCGACGCCCTCTGGGTCGAGGGTCACGGTCGCGTGGGCAAGACCTACGGAGCGCGCCAGCTCATCCAGACCCTTACTTGGCGACCATTCTCGATGTACATGTCGGAATTTACGTACAGCAAGCCGCAAAAGCCCACCGAGGGCTACTTCATGACATCCCTGCTCACGCAGATGGGGCAGTCGGTCGCCGCAAGTGCGAGCAGCAATATGTTGCTCGCCCGTGTGGTGAGCACGCTCAATGAGCAGCGCGTCAAGCGCGGCCTCGACATGATCGGCCTGGTCTTCAACGAGGCCAACCGCTTCACCTCGGAGGAGTACGAGCACGCGATGTCGATTGGCAACGAGCTCGAAAAGACGACGCGCTTGTTCTACCTCTTCATCAACCAGAGCGACTCTGGACGGCTGGGCCGCGGCGACACCGACGCTCGCCCACCCCGCCACATCTTCGGTCGCTACTTCATTAACTCGCACCACTACACGGGACTGCTCTGGGATGTCCCGCCGGCAGATCGGCCGCACCAGACGATGTCGGACGTGGCCCTGGCGTTCTTGGAGTACGACAAGGAGCTCACGTGGCCGGAAGGTTCCGGAATCACATTCACTCAGCACTGCGCGCCCAAGGCCTGGGCCAACGGATGGCGGCTGGGCGGCCAAATCGACATGATCCGCAAGGTCGTGAACGAGGTCCGCGCTGAAGCGGGGCTGCCGGAGGCCACCAGCTGGCCCATGCTGACCTTCGAGAAGTTCGTGTACACGGCGCTGGTGCGCATCGCTATGGAGGACGAGGATTTCCTCGAGCTCAGCGAAGCACAGGTGCGCGAGGTGCTGTTTCGGGTCGGGTACTTGGAGATCGAGCCGGGCTACGAAGGGGTCCCGGCATGAGCGTCGTGATCCCCGGTGCCTATATCGAGCTCCGCGGTACCCGCCCGCGTGGTGAACTCTCGCCCTGCGCCGAGGTGCTGACCTCCCCGTTCGCTGGTAACGATCAGTCCGATACTCCGGCCGCCTCGGCCTTCGGTACGCTCGCGAAGATCGTCCGACTTAATCATCTGGCACCCAGAGAACTCTTCAGCCTACTGGGCATTCGGGTCCGTCGGGCCGACGACCTCTCGGCCGTGATGACCTTCTCTGAGGCCCGGCAGATCGCAGTCGCCCGATCGCTTCGGCTGCCGGAAGTGCCCGCGCAGTGGAACGTGTCAACTTGGTTCCCTTTCAAGGCACCCTCCTCGCTGCTAGCGGCCGACTGGACCTTCCGGTACTGCCCGGAATGCCTGCTCGTGGGTTACCACACCCTTTTGCACCAGCTGCCTTGGATCCACCGCTGTGCCTGGCATGACGTCGCACTAAGGGACGACTGCAAGCACTGCGGCCTGCCGGTCGCGGTAAAGGCGGACTGGGTGGCCGGTGCGAACTTGCAATGCGTTTGTAGCCAGAGCCCACTGGACACTGAGCTGATTCTGAGAGCGACCGCGCCCGACGGCGCCAAGCTTTTCACCGACAATTACTTGCATTGGGCCGCCGGGGAACGCGCGCGTTGTACGTTGGTCCTCCCGGAACTCGCGGGCAATCCAAGGCATGCACTGGAGACGCTGGTTGAGCTACCCGGGCACTGGCGCCGGCGCGTGCGCCCGGTTGCCCGAATTCGCTTAGGTGCGCCTTGTGTCCAGCCCCCCACTTTGCCAATGGTGCACGTTCGAACCTTGAAGGCTTCGGAGCGCGCCCCGCTCCCCGATCGCGATGGCCTGCTCGAACTTGAGCAAGTCCGGCGCGACCGGCCGGGATTCCTGACCACACCCAAGAGGCTCGCGCCGATGATGTCGGCTGTCGCGGCTAATCTCGCGCTACGCCTTCCGGCGAAATCGTTGACCGATCAGGAAATGAGCCTGTTCCTGGCCGGGATGGGTGTCGAGGCTCCCGCATCGTTCGACCCGGCCAGTCGCCGGTTCTCGGCCAAGGTGTCAATGTTGCCGCCCGCCTACATAGGCGGCCGACAGTTCCTCAACCTGCTGTGCGTTCATCCCTGCACTTACCGATTGGCGGCCGGGCTGATGGACGCCGCACTGGTGGGGCGAAACCTCTTTGACTTCCATGCTCAAGCGAACCATGAAGAATTCGACCTGCTCATGCGCAGCTGCGGGCAGGTCTTGGCGCGGGGGTATGCAGAGGGGCTTCGGGCAACACTCGCGGCACACGTGCCGGAGCTCTCCATCCTGCCGCGCTTGAGCCCGCGGTTGCGGCAGCCCTGGGCTGTGGTGCGCCGGGAAAGCGGCCGGTTAACCACCGTCCGCATTGCTTGGGTGCCTTTGTCGTGCGCCGGCCGTGGCGAAGCGGCAGTGCTGGAGGCCGCGGATCAGGCAAATGAGCGCCGGGAGCGCTATGGGAGGCGCCGGCGGAAATGAGCCCCGTCGAGTCTGGTGCGCCGGGATTAGTGCACATCCGACCTCGCTGGGGCTTGAGAAGTGGCCCCATCACTGTGCGTAGCCAGCAAAAGAGTGCCCCCGACACCGCGGCAACGAGCGCAGAAAAAGGTGTGCATAGGCATTCACAAGGGTAGATAAATCAATCAGTTACTGTGGGCGCTCGAAAGTGCGCTACCCACCCTGCTGCCTGGCCGACGATGAACACCGGGTCCTGCCGATGGATCGCGTAGCTGAGCAGCACCGCACTTCCCGCGAGGCTGAAGTACCAGAAGGCCTTTGGCACTATGGATCGTCGGGCCCGTTCGGATGCGATCCACTGCAGGACGAAACGCGTTGAAAACAGCGCCTGACCTGCAAACCCGATGATGATCCAGGCCCAGGTGTCGTTCATTGCATGGCCTCCTCGTTGCGCGCCGCGATGGCCCAAGCCGGCCTGGCAACGCGTACTTCGCCGATCGGGCCGGGCCTGCGCCGTAGCCAGGCGACACCGGCCAGGTCGAACAGACCGACCCAAAGCCGCTGCAGGTTGGAGTACTTGGACGCCCCCGCCGTCCTGGGGCGATGCCCCACGGGGACACTGACCGTGCGCCACCCGTCCCGCTGGAACAGCGCCGGAAGAAACCGGTGCATGTGGCGAAAGCGCGGAAGCGCCAGGAACGCATCACGTTCGAACAACTTTGTGCCGCACCCGGTGTCGGGCGTGCTGTCATTCAGCAGCCGCCTGCGCACGGCGTTGGCAATCCGTGACCCAACGCGCTTGCTCCAGGTGTCTCGCCGCTCTTGCCGCCATCCCGCCACCAGCCTGCAATCCGGCGGCAAGCGCGCCCGTTCGGCCATGAGCCGTGGTAGGTCGGCGGGGTCGTTCTGGCCGTCACCGTCCAGGGTGGCAACCCACGCGGCGCGAGCGATGGACACGCCCGTCACGATCGCTGCGCTCTGCCCCTGGTTGCGGACGTGGGTCGCCACCGTCAGCTCGGGCATCTCACCTACGGCTGCCGCCAGTACCGCGGCGGTTCCGTCCCGGCTCGCGTCGTCGACCACGATGATTTCCATTGCGATCAGCGGTCGAAGCGTGCTGACAACCTCGTCCAGAAGGTGCCGGATGGAGTCCGCTTCGTCATAGACGGGAATCACGACGGACAGAGCGGGAACGGACGGGTTGGCAGCGTGTGGCATGTCTGCAGGCTCATTGGCGGACGGCAGGAAATGCGGCGGCACCGGGCAGGTTTGCATCGCCGCTTGATGGGCAAGCAGCGGGGCAAGTGTGGAGGCGGATGCGCCCAACGCCTTGATATTTGTCAATGGTTCTCCCGGCGGGCCGCTCAACACTTGCCGCATGAATGCGCCGCGCAGCGCCTACCGCAGCAATCACTTCGACCGCGTGGGCTTGATGCTCCTCATGGTCGCGGCTCTGGCTGCGGGAATCGGCATGCGCGACCCGGCGCCGCCGGACGAGCCGCGGTTTGTCCTGGCGGCCAAGGACATGGTGGAAAACGGCCACTGGCTCTTTCCGCACCGCGGCTCTGAGCTGTACTCCCACAAGCCGCCGGTGTTCATGTGGCTGCAGGCGTCGAGCTTCCTACTGACGCGGGACTGGCGGATTGCATTCCTGCTCCCTTCCCTCTTGGCGTCACTCGGCACGCTATGGCTGACGTGGGACCTTGCGCGTCGGCTATGGAACCCGCGCATCGCGATGTATGCCGTGGCCGCCCTGTTCGCCACGTTGCAGTTCGGCCTGCAGGCCAAGCGCGCCCAGATCGACATCGTGCTGTTGCTGTTTACGACGCTGGCGCTCTGGGCCTTCGCGCGTCATCTGCTGGTGCGGCGTGACCGTAGCCTGGCGGCGTTGGGCGGCCTGGCGGCAGGCATCGGCACGGTGACGAAGGGCGTGGGGTTCCTCCCCTTGCTGCTGTTCGTGCCTTGGCGTGCCCTCCCCGCCCGGCTGCGCGGCACCGGTCCCGTTGCAGGCATGTGGGTGGCGGCGGGGTTCATCGCCGGTGCGTCGATATGGCTGGCGCCGATGCTCTGGATGGCCCTGGGCTCGCAGGACGCCGCAGTTCACGGCTACGTGGAAGACCTGCTGTTCCGCCAGACAGGCACGCGTTACACGAACCCCTGGCACCACCAGCAACCGCCCTGGTACTTCCTGCAGGTGATCGGCACCCTTTGGCTGCCAGGGGTGATCCTGGCGCCGTGGCTCCTGCCCGCATGGTGGCGGAGGTTGCGACGCCGCGAACCGCGACAGTGGCTTCTGCTGGGGTGGGGGCTGCTGGTGCTGCTGTTTTTCTCTCTGTCGCCGGGCAAGCGGGAGGTCTACATCCTGCCGGCTCTGCCGGCCTTCTGCCTGGCAGCGGCGCCCTTGCTGCGCGGCCTGATGCGCCAGCCAGGACCAAGAAAAGCGTTGGCTGGCTACATGATCCTGCTTGCGCTCGGGCTGGTGGTGATCGGCGCAGGTGGTCTGGTGGACGTGCAGGGACTGGCCAGCATCCTGGAGCAGGAACGGTCCCTCAGTGCGAGCGACCGGACGCGTCTGTTTGCATGGCTACTGGGCATGGGCGCGGGGGTGGGCGCGGCGGCCGCCGTGTTTGCGCGCCACAGGCCGGCGCTCGCGACGGTGTTGTCGACGGCGATCCTGCTGGCGGGGTACGGCGTGGGACTGACGCCCGCGCTGGATGCCAGCAGTTCGGGTCGCCGGCTGATGCAGGCCGTGGGCACGCACCTCGGTCCAGACGCCCAGCTGGGCTTCGTGGCGTGGACGGAGCAGCTGATGCTGCAGGCCGACCGTCCGGTGCGCGACTTCGGCTTCGAGCGTCCCGTGGACGCGCAGTGGAATGATGCCGGACGCTGGCTTGAAGGCGCTCCTTCGCATCGATGGCTGCTGGTACCGGCGTCCGCCCTGCGCCCGTGCCTGGATCGTGGCCGCACCGTCGCGATCGGCACGGCCAACCGACGCGAGTGGCACCTGGTCCCTGGCACGGCCTGGAGCGGCCACTGCCCCGGTGCCGCCCCGCAGCGGCGTGCCCCACCCCACCCCGGTGAACGGGATCCACTTCATGACGTGGAGGCACGCGCCCCATGATCCTCATTACCGGCAGCGCCGGCTTCATCGGCGCACACGTCGTCCAGCGGCTGCTGTCCCAGGGCCACCAGGTGGTCGGGATCGACAACCACAACCCGTACTACGACCCGGCGCTCAAGGCGCGCCGGCTGGAGGCGTTGACCGGGCAGCCCGGGTACATCCACGTCCGCGGAGACATTGCCGCACCGGGCCTGGTGTCCGAGGTGTGCCGGCAATACGGGCCAGGGCGCATCGTGCATCTGGCCGCCCAGGCGGGCGTGCGTCATTCGATGGTCGACCCGCACGCCTATGTCCAAAGCAACCTGGTCGGCTTTGTGAATGTTCTGGAGGCCGCGCGGCACCATGCGGTTCGCCACGTCATCTACGCGTCGAGCAGCTCGGTGTATGGCGAGGGCGGGCCCCGACCGCTCGCGGAAGATGCGCCGACCGATCAGCCCCTGAGCCTGTACGGCGCGACGAAGAAAGCCAACGAACTCATTGCCTACAGCTATGCGCACCTGTACGCGATGCGCTGTACCGGGTTGCGGTTCTTTACGGTGTACGGACCCTGGGGGCGTCCCGACATGGCGCCCATGCTGTTCGCCAACGCCATCCTGGAAGGGTCGCCCGTGGTGCTGTTCAACCATGGCCACAACGCGCGGAGCTTCACCTATATCGACGACATCGTCGACGGCGTGGTGCGCGTATTGCAGTCCGGGGACGAGGGTGCGGCGGAGCCTCCCGATCTGGCGCGGGTGTTCAATATCGGCAACCCGGTGTCCACGCCACTGCCGGCGTTCGTGTCTTCACTGTCACGTGCACTGGGACGGAAGGCCCGGCTCCAGTTCGCGCCGCCTGCTGCGGCCGACGCGACGGAAACAACAGCCGACACCCGGCTATTCGAAGCCACCTTCGGCCCTCAGCAGTTCACCGCGCTGGACGCCGGGCTTGCGCGCTTTGCGCACTGGATGCGCGGCGAGTGCGCGCAGCGTGTTGACCGGCGCCGTGCGCCCCGTCGCCGCACGCACGCGGGAGCCGCCGCGAGCACCGCCGCCCTGTGCATGGATCCATCCCCCGCGCCGGGGACGCCCTAGGCGCGCCCCGGCAGGACGAGGACGGCTCGAAGTACTACCCCTTCACCTGCCCCGCAATCCACTCCCGCATATGCCGCTCCAGCGTCTCCAGTGGCACTGAACCCGTCGAAAGCACCGCATCGTTGAACGCGCGCAGGTCGAAGTCGTCACCCAGCTCGCGTTCGGCATCGCTCCGCAGCTCGGAGATCTTCAGCTGGCCGATCTTGTAAGCCAGCGCCTGGCCGGGCCAGCCGATATAGCGGTCGATCTCGTTGGTGACGTCCTGCAGGGTCTTGGGCGAGTTGTCCATGAAGTAGTCGATCGCCTGCTGGCGGCTCCAGCCCTTGCTGTGCATGCCGGTGTCGACCACCAGGCGAACGGCGCGCCACATGTCGTAGGCCAGCTGGCCCATGCGGTCGTACGGGTCGTCGTACAGGCCCATGTCGTAACCGAGGCGCTCGGCGTACAGGCCCCAGCCCTCGCCGTAGGCGGTGAAGTACCCCACCCGGCGGAACATCGGCACGTCGCCCAGTTCCTGGCCGCGCGCGAACTGGAAATGGTGGCCGGGCACGGCCTCGTGCAGGCTCAGCGCCATCATTTCCCACTTCGGCCGGACTTCCGGCTTGTAGAGGTTGACGTAGTAGTAGCCGGCGCGGGTGCCGTCCACGGCGCCGGGCTGGTAGTAGGCGGTGGTGGTGTCGGGCGCGATGTTGTCCGGGATCGGGCGCACGCCGTACGGCAGCCGCGGGATGGTCTTGAAGACCTTCACCAGCTCCGGGTCGATGCGCTTGGACATCGCCTGATAGGCCTCGAGCAACGCTTCGGGGCTGTCGTAGAACAGGTCCGGGTCGGTGCGCAGGTGCTCGAAGAACGCGGCGAGGTCATCATCGAAACCGATCTCCTGGCGCACCTGCTCCATTTCGCCGCGGATGCGCGCGACTTCCTTCAGGCCGATCTGGTGCACCTCGTCGGCGGTCAGGTCGGTGGTGGTGAACTGGCCGACGAGGAAGTCGTAGTAGGCCTTGCCGTCGGGCATGTCGACCGCGGCGATGGTTTCGCGCGTGCCGGGCAGGTACTCGTCGTTGAAGAACGTGTTGAACTCGCGATACGCCGGGATGACGGACTCCCGGATCGCCTTCTGCCCGCTGGCCTGCAGCGCCTGGCGCTCGGCCGCCGGGATGCTGTCGGGCATCTGGGTGAACGGCTTGTAGAACGGGCTTTCGACCGGGTTGTCCACCAGCTGGGACTCGATCTGGCCCGGGACGCGTTCCATCAGCACGCTCGGCGGCGTGTTGCCGGCGGCTAGGCCTTCGCGCATCAGGCCGGTGGTCTGCTGAACCAGGGTCGGGATGGCGTCCAGACGCTTGATCCAGTCGCGGTAGTCGTCGGCATCGCGGAACGGCAGGACCTCGGCGATGCCTTCGGCGGTCTGGATGCCGCCGCGCTGGCTCAGCGGGCGCTGCCACTCGTTGTACTTCTGCCGCTCGACCGAGCGTTCCAGCTGCCAGGCGAACACGTCGTAGCTCAGGCGGTCGGCCTCCGACAGCGCGTCGCGGTCGATGGCGCGCAGCTTCTCGAGCGCTTCACGATCGGCCGCCTGCTGCGCGCGGATCGACTCCAGGCTGAGATCGCTCCAGCGGTCGTTGAACCGGTGGTCGCCGCGGTAGCTGGCGGTCTCCGGGCTCTCGCGCATGCCCCGCTCCCACTCGGCGTCGAACAGCGCGTGCAGGGCGCGACTCTCGGGGGTGTTGTCGGCAAGTGTCGTGCGCGTCTCGCTGGCCGCGGCCTGCGCATGGACGGGCGCGGGCAACGCGGCCGCCGCCAGCGCGGCGGAGATGGCGGCGGACAGAAGAAGGGTGCGGATCATGGCGGACTCCCCGGGAACGAATCCCCGAGTCTAGCCCCGCCCTGCCCCACCACCCCCATGACGAAAGTCCCGGGGCACGGTGCAGGCGGTCACGCAGTCCGCGGCCCGGGCCTCAGGCGACGCGGCTCTCGTCGGTCGTGAACGACTCGCCGCAGCCGCACTCGTCGGCGGCATTGGGGTTGCGGAACACGAACTGCTCGCCCAGGCGCTGCTGGACCAGGTCGATCGTGGTGCCGTCGACGATGGGCAGGCTCAGCGCGTCGACGAAGATGCGCACGCCGTCCTGCTCGAACACGGTGTCGCCCTCGCGCTGGTCCTTGGCAAGGTCCGCGGTGTGCTGCCAGCCCGAGCAACCGGTACGCGTCACGCCGAACCGCAGGCCGAGCGCGTCGGGCGTTTCGGACAGGTAGCGCTGGACTCGGGCCAGCGCGGCGGGGCTGAGGGTGATGCTCATCTGGACTCCGGCGGTGGATGGCGCGGCAGGCCGTGGATTGTACGGCGGATACCCCGGCGGGGCTGACTGCGACGCGACCCGTTCAAGTAGACTGCGGCGTTCTTATATCGGTCCGCAAACGCGAGGAATCAAGGCATGACGGTGGTCAGCGTCCAGCAGGCGCTCGCGGGCAAGGTGCCCGCCGGCGGCGAAGTCACGGTCCGCGGCTGGGTTCGCACCCGGCGCGATTCGAAGGCCGGGCTGAGCTTCGTCAATGTCAGCGACGGCTCGTGCTTCGCGCCGATCCAGGTGGTGGCGCCCAGCTCGCTGCCCAACTACGAGGACGAGATCAAGCGTCTGAGCGCGGGCTGCGCGGTCATCGCGCGCGGCGACCTGGTCCAGTCGCAGGGCCAGGGGCAGTCGTTCGAGATCCAGGCATCGTCGATCGAGGTCGTCGGCTGGGTCGAGGACCCGGAAACCTACCCGATCCAGCCCAAGGCGCACTCGCTGGAGTTCCTGCGCGAGGTCGCGCACCTGCGGCCCCGCACCAACCTGTTCGGCGCGGTCACCCGCATCCGCCACTGCCTGTCGCAAGCGGTGCACCGCTTCTTCCACGAGCGCGGCTACTACTGGATCAGCACGCCGATCGTGACCACGTCTGATGCCGAGGGCGCGGGCCAGATGTTCCGCGTGTCCACTTTGGACATGGCCAACCTGCCGCGCGACAAGGCCGGCAATGTCGACTTCAGCCGTGACTTCTTCGGCAAAGAAACGTTCCTGACCGTGTCGGGCCAGCTCAACGTCGAGGCCTACTGCCTGGCACTGAGCAAGGTCTACACCTTCGGGCCGACCTTCCGCGCCGAGAACAGCCACACCACCCGCCACCTGGCCGAGTTCTGGATGGTGGAGCCGGAGATCGCCTTCGCCGACCTGATGGAAAACGCACAGGTCGCCGAGGACTTCCTCAAGTACCTGTTCCGCGCAGTGCTGGACGAGCGCGGCGACGACATGGCGTTCATCGCCGAGCGCGTGCAGAAGGACGCCGTCACCCGGCTGGAGGCCTTCATCAATGCGCCGTTCGAGCGCATCGACTACAGCGACGCCATCGGCCTGCTGCAGAAGTCGGGCCACACGTTCGAGTTCCCCGTTGAGTGGGGCCTGGACCTGCAGACCGAGCACGAGCGCTGGCTGACCGAGCAGCACGTCGGCCGCCCGGTAGTGGTCTACAACTACCCCGAGCACATCAAGGCGTTCTACATGCGCCTCAACGACGACGGCAAGACCGTCGCGGCGATGGACGTACTTGCGCCGGGTATCGGCGAGATCATCGGCGGCAGCCAGCGCGAGGAGCGCCTGGACGTGCTGGACGCGCGCATGGCGCAGTTCGGGCTGGATCCCGAGCACTACGGCTGGTACCGCGATTTCCGCCGCTACGGCACGGTGCCGCACTCGGGCTTCGGCCTGGGCTTCGAGCGCCTGGTGGTGTACGTCTGCGGGCTGTCCAACATCCGCGACGCCATCCCCTACCCGCGTGCGCCCGGCAGTGCCGAGTACTGATGGCTGAGCCGTCCCGGAGTGTATTGAAGTGATCCTGTTTGCCGCCCTGTGTTTCGTCGGCGTAGCGATTGCCGGCTTCACGGCGTTCGTCATCTTCTGGCCGCTGACCTTGGTCCATATCCGCGACCGCCACCCTGCGCTGGCCGACGAGCTGGGCGAAGGCGCCTTCGCCAGACCCGAGGTGATCGCCTGGCTGCTGCGCCGCGACTACCGTGCGGCCGGCGACCGCAACCTCAACGGGTTGGCGACGCCGGCGTGGGTGTCCTTGCTCACCATCATCGGCGCGCTCGTCTGTTCCGGCCTGCTCTGGCTTCTTTCCGTGGTGCTGCAATGACTTCCAACCCCAACGACCGCTGGTGGCTGGCAACCCTGGGGCGCACCGTCGTCTGGGCCCGCTTGCGCGTGCGCGAGGCCGGGACCGCCGAGGTGTTCGACAGCGACGGCAACACCCTGCCCTACGACAGCGAGGACAGCGCCCGCGCGGCGCTGATGGATGCGGAGTTCGTCGAGTACGACGGCATCGACGAGGATGACGCGCAGGCCCGGGGCTTCACCATGGCCGAGCTCGACCCGCCGCAGGCCGATGACGATGAACGCCTGGCGCCACTGATGGTCCGGAAGCTCGCAACCCGCCACTGAAAAAACTAATCCAATACAAGGGCATACGGCATGGACCTCAACCTTTCCGGTAAGCACGCGCTGGTGTGCGGCGCCTCCGAGGGCATCGGCCGTGCCGCGGCCCACGAGCTGGCCTTGCTCGGCGCCAGCGTCACGGTACTGGCCCGGCGCGCCGAGGCGCTGCAGGCCGTGGTCGATGCCCTGCCCGCCCGCAATGGACAGCGCCATGGGCGCATCACCGCCGATGTCTCCCACACCGACGCGCTGGCCGAGAAGGTCCGCGCATTGGCCGCCGAGCGCCGCATCGACATCCTGGTCAACAACACCGGCGGCCCACCGGGTGGCCCGGTTGCCAGCGCGACGGCGGATGCGTTCGTGCAGGCGTTCACGCGCCATCTCCTGGCCAACCAGGCCCTGGTGCAGGCCGTACTGCCCGGCATGCAGGCCGCGGGCTGGGGCCGCATCGTCAACGTGGTGTCGACCTCGGTGCGCGAGCCGATCCAGGGCCTCGGCGTATCCAACACCACGCGTGGCGCGGTGGCCGCCTGGGCCAAGACGCTCTCGCGCGAGGTCGCCTCGCAGGGCATCACCGTCAACAACGTGCTGCCGGGTTTCACCGAAACCGGCCGCATTGCGCAGATCGTGGGCGACCGGGCGCGGAGCAGCGGCACGTCCGAGCAGCAGGTCGCCGACGGCATGAAGGCCACGGTGCCGGCGGCGCGCTTCGCACGTCCCGACGAGGTCGCCGCGGCGATCGCGTTCCTCTGCTCGCCGGCGGCGGGGTACATCAACGGCGTCAGCCTGGCGGTGGACGGCGGCCGCATGCAGTCCATCTGACTGCGCGCGCCATACGCCCGCGCACGGCCCGCAGCGCGTCTGGCCTCCGCGTTGGCGAGGCAAAGCAAGCGGTTGACGCCCGCGTTAAGCTTGGCGGATGCGCCTTTCGCACTGGATCGACGGCAAGCCCCGGGATGCCTCTGACGGCCGATGGCTGGACGTGCACGACCCGGCCTCGGGCCGCGCTTTCGCTGAAGTACCCGCCGGCAGCGGGGATGTCGTCGAAGAGGCGATCGACGCTGCGGCCCGTGCATTTCCCGGCTGGTCGGCCTTGCCCAACGGCGAGCGCGCCCGCTGGCTGGAGAAGCTGGCCGATGCGCTGGAAGCCCGGCTGGACGATTTCGCCCACGCCGAGTCGCGCGACGGCGGCAAGCCGATCCGGCTGGCACGCGAGGCCGAGATCCCGCGCGCGATCTCCAACCTGCGCTTCTTCGCCCACGCGGCCACCCAGTTCGCCAGCGAATCGCACCACGGTCAGGCCGGCCTGAACTACACGCTGCGCCGGCCGCTGGGCGTGGTGGCGACGATCTCGCCGTGGAACCTGCCGCTGTACCTGTTCACCTGGAAGATCGCGCCGGCATTGGCGGCTGGAAATACCGTGGTCGCCAAGCCGTCGGAAGTCACACCGGTGACGGCGACCATGCTCGCCGAGCTGGCCGCGGGCATCGGCTTCCCCGACGGCGTGCTCAACGTCGTCCACGGCACCGGGCCGAGTGTGGGCGAGCCGCTGGTGGTGCACCCGCAGGTGCGTGCCGTATCGTTCACCGGCAGCACGGCGGTGGGCCGTCGGATTGCCGGCATCACCGCGCCGCTGCTCAAGAAGGTCTCGCTGGAGCTGGGCGGCAAGAACCCGACCCTGGTGTTCGCCGACAGCCGCTGGCGCGAGCACATGGACACGCTGGTGCGGTCGGCCTTCCAGAACTCGGGCCAGATCTGCCTGTGCGGTTCGCGCATGCTGGTCGAGCGCAGCATCTACAGCGAATTCCGCGACACGCTGGTCAAGCACGCCCTGGCGTTGCGCGTGGGCGATCCCATCGACGAGGACAACCGCGTCGGCCCGCTGGTGTCGCAGGCGCATTTCAGCAAGGTCGTCGCCGCCATCGAGCGCGCCCGGGACGAGGGCGGCACGGTGCTGTGCGGCGGCCAGGCGCTGGAGCGCCCGGGCTGGTTCGTCGCGCCCACGGTGATCGAAGGCCTGGGCCCCGACTGCGCCACCAACCGCGAAGAGATCTTCGGCCCGGTGGTGACGCTGCAACCCTTCGACAGCGATGACGAAGCGCTGGCGCTGGCCAATGCCGGCGATTACGGGCTGGCCGCCTCGGTGTGGACGCGCGACCTCGACCGCGCCCACCGCATGGCCGCCGACCTTCGCGCCGGCATGGTCTGGGTCAACACCTGGCTGATGCGCGACCTGCGCACGCCCTTCGGCGGGACCGGCGCGTCCGGACTGGGGCGCGAAGGCGGCATGGAAGCGATGCGATTCTTCACAGAGCCGACCAATGTCGGCATCCAGCTGGAGCGCTGATGGAGCGGCATCACGTTGTGAACCTGCTGGGGGTCACGCGTTGCGTGGGCTATGCGCTGGCACTGGTCGCCGCCGCGGTCGCCATCGCGCTGCTGGTGCTGGCCCCGTTCATCGGACTGCCGCACCACGTGTTCGTCGCACCGCTGATGCTCACCGTGCTGGCCGGCCTGATGGTGGCCTGGGTGGGCGCGCTGTCCCGCCTGCTGGTCCGCCGCATGACTTTTGAAACCGGAACCGATCCATGACCGCACTGAACGACCTGCTGCAACGCAACCGTGACTGGGCCGACCGCATCCGCGCCGAGGACCCGGGGTTTTTCGAACGCCTGTCCGGGCAGCAGGCGCCCGAGTACCTCTGGATCGGGTGTTCGGATTCACGCGTGCCCGCCAACCAGATCATCGACATGGCCCCGGGCGAGGTCTTCGTCCACCGCAACATCGCCAACGTCGTGGCCCACACCGACCTCAACTGCCTGTCGGTGATCCAGTTCGCCGTGGACGTGTTGAAGGTGAAGCACATCCTCGTGGTCGGCCACTACGGTTGCGGCGGCGTGCATGCCGCGCTCACCCGCCAGCGCGTGGGGCTGGCCGACAACTGGATCCGCCACGTACGCGACGTGGCCGACAAGCATTCGACATGCCTCACCGATGCCGGCGGCGAGCCGCTGCAGCACGACCGCCTGTGCGAGCTGAACGTGCTGGAGCAGGTGATCAATGTGACCGAGACCACTGTCGTGCGTGATGCGTGGGCGCGCGGCCAATCGCTGGCCGTGCACGGCTGGGTGTATACCCTCCGGGATGGCCGGGTGCACGACCTGGGCATCGATGTCGACGCACCCGACGAGGCCGACGCCCTGTACGAACAGGCGCTGGGACGCATCCGCGCCGACCGCGAAGACCGATGAGCACGCAGCCATGAGCGACACCATCCGAACCCGATCCGCACCACCGCCGGTGGGCCAGTACCCGCATGCACGCCGCGTCGGGAACCTGCTGTTCCTGTCGGGCATCGGCCCGCGCGATGCGGCAACCAATGCCATCGTCGGCAACGTGCATGACGCGCAGGGCCGCCTGATCAGCTATGACGTCGACGCGCAGACACGCGTCGTGTTCGCCAACGTGCGCGCCGTGCTCGAAGCCAGTGGCGCCCGCTGGGAGGACCTGGTCGACGTGACCGTCTACCTGACCGACATGAAGCACGACTTTGCCGCCTACAACGCGGTATGGGCCGAATACTTCCCCGACATCAACACCGCGCCGTGCCGCACGACGCTGGGCATCAGTGCGCTGCCCACCGAAATCGCCATCGAGCTCAAGTGCGTGGCCGCGATCCGCGGTTGACGCCCCAGCGACGGCACGCCGCCGCGAGGACACCCCATGAC
>CBIHLN010000002.1:0-77931 GCA_966210725.1 uncultured Lysobacter sp.
GACCCCGCCCATGACACAGTTACGCGCCCAGCCAGCCCGACCCGCACCCATGCCAAGCGAGAATGGGCCCGCGCGTGGCCGACCCGCGCGGCTGACCTGGGCCTGGCTGCCGGTTGCCGCGGTGATCGTGGCCATGTTCTACCCGGGCATCATGTCCAACGACAGCCATGCCTCGCTCGAACAGGCACGCACACTGGAGTTCACCAGTTGGCACCCGCCCATCATGGCGCTGGTGTGGGCCGTGCTGGACCGCATCGTGGAGGGCCCGGCACTGATGTTGGTCGGACAGGCCGTGCTGTACGCCACCGCCTGTGCCCGGCTCTGCATGGAAGCCCTTCCCCGGCTGGTGGAGCGCTGGTCCGCCTGGGTCGTGGTGCCGCTGTTCGGCCTGTTCCCGCCCGCCATGACCTTGAACGGCATGATCTGGAAGGACGTATGGATGTCAGGCCTGCTGTTGTTCGCCGTGGCCTACCTGTTCCGGATGGCCAACGCCACGCAACGACAGGTGCGGGTACGCGCCTTTGCAATCCTCGTGCTGTGCTGTCTGCTGGCCACGGCGTTCCGGCACAACGCCATCGCCGCCACCGCGGGTCTGCTCGCCGGTGGCCTGTACTACCTGTGGCCCCATCGCCACCGCGGCTGGCAGTTGCTGCGTGCCTGCATCGGCGGCGTAGTGCTGGCCGTGGTGCTGCTGGTGCCGGTGACCGCACTCAACCGGCTGGTGGCCGAACCCGCCCATGTAACGACGCCGATCCTGATGCACGACATCGCCGGCATCATCGTCAACGCCGATGAGCCCTGGCGCGCCGCGCGCCTGGCACTAGCGGAGGCCCCCAACCTCACCGATCAGTCCGCGCGCGAGTTCACGCGCGGCATCAAGAAACACTACTCACCTGCCGCTGCAGCCCGCATGGTCCGCACAACGCGTCGACCTGATGCCCCGTTCGCGATCAACGTCTACAAGCTGGACCACGATGCGGCTTCGGTGAAGCGGGCTTGGAAGGTGCTTCTGAAAACCCATCCTGAGGCATACTGGAGGCATCGCCGCGATGCCTTCTCATGCCTTCTGCAGTTGTGCGACCTGGCGGCATGGAACGACCATAGCTACGTGCTTAACCCAAGATACGTAGAGCCCGACGGGCGGCACATTGGTCAGGCGCTTTTTCGCAGAACCCTCGGAAGTGAGAAGCTCGCTCGCCTGTACGCGCCAATCCTGTGGCTATCCGTCGTTCTGGCCGCCGCGATCTACGCTTCTTTCCGTCTATCGTCGAGCAGCATCGTCATTTTTCTCTGCCTCAGCGGTGTTGGCCTGGCGCTGTCTTTACTGCTCACATCGCCCATTGAAAGTTATCGCTATATGCACTGGCTGACGATACTGGGATGGACCACGACCCTCTACCTGCTGGCGGGCACTCGGAAGACGACCGCGCCAGCGACTTAATTGGTTGAAACAAAAGGTGCTCAGAGCACCTCAAGCAAATATTTATGGAGTATGCGACTTATGGCTAAGAAGCGTATCGGACTTGTCGGCTTCTTCGGATGGGGCAACTACGGCGACGAGTTGTTCATCGATGTCTATCGCCAGTGGCTCGAACCAGAATTTGAAGTCAAGGTTCTCAATGATCTGACCGTGAAGCCGTACTTTTCACGACCCGTCGCGGACGTGCTTGCTGAGGTCGACGCCATCGTCATAGGCGGCGGCGACCTTGTTATGCCCTGGACTGTGTCGGAGCTGTACTGGAAAAGAGAATATCTGGATCTTCCCGTTCACATCTGTGGCGTCGGGGTGCCCACTTGGAAAGGATCTAAGGAACCGGCACTCAAATATATGAGGGAGTTCCTGTCCCACCCGAATATCCGTTACTTCAACACGCGCGATATGGAAAGCGCTACTTGGATCAAGCGGAACCTGCGTCCAGCCGTCGAACCCACTCACTCTGCCGATCTAGTGTTCGCTCTCGACCTCCCACCAGCCGAAAAACCCGATGACGCACCGATTCTGGGAGTGGTGACTCGGGACCGCAGCGGAAAACCGGATGATGTGTCAAACATCCTCCGCCTATGCGAAAAAGCAAAGACGGAAGGCTATCGGATACGCCAGATTATCCTCGGCACCGGACCAGTGGGTCTGCGGGACGCAGATCGCGCAGCAGATCTGGCTGTCCCCGACAAAGAAATTGTCCGGAGCGAGAATATTGCCGACCTTTCGAGGGCCATTGGCGAGTGCACAGCGATTACAAGCATGAAGTTTCATGGAACGGTAGTCGCCGCCGCGTACGGTGTACCCTCGTTCGTGCTCTCGCCCACGGACAAGAGCCGAAATCTGATGCGCATGATGGAGCGACCTGACCTTCTCAGCTCCATCGCCGATAAACGGCTGGCTGATCGTTTCACCCCGTTCTGCCCGCCCATCCCGCGCTCGACCCGTCACTTTCTGAAGCGACGAGCCGAGGCTACTCTTCAGAGCCTCGCCGAGGCATTGCGACATTCCTGATCGTGAAACTGATCAGCTTTCAAGCCCCTCGAACGAGTATTCAGGAAAACGCTCGAAGAATGGTGCGTTTGCCTTGTATACCAAGGCTATGAGATCTGGGGTGTAGAAGTCTTTGTAAGACTCATCCTTACCCATGGCGTTCGTAACGTTGAACCGCGGGACGGTTATGTCTGCGGGCAGCCCAACGTCCCGCTTGAGTCGTTCGAAGTCTTCATCCATACGCTCCTGATGGATGTAAAGATCAATGCCGACATGGAAATCCGCTTGCGGCTCGAAAGCATCCTTGCCCGCCACACTTGACTCGAGGAATTCGGGAAAGGTCATCTTTAACTGACGCTTGAGTTGGCGAACGTAACGATCGCGATCCGCCTCGGGCAGCTTGTTGATCCAGGAATTGGGATTGTCAGCCTGCTTCGCGCGAGTAACGCGATTTCTTAGATATTTGGCCACGTGCCAAGAGAATGGGTTCCTGATTCCGACGAAACGGTAGTAGGAACTAACGGCTTGCAGTAGGCCCTGATCTTCAAGCTGCACCACGGATGTATGCTTCTTGGGTGCAAGACGCTTGCCGTCGGCGACAATATCTGCCGGCGGATAGTACTCGCCGATTCCATTATCTGACAGTGCTTTGATAATCGCCGAACTGCCCGTCGCCGGCGCCGAAAGAAACATGAATCTGAAATCTCTTGATATATATGCCACGTCGTTACTGCTCCTGATCGCCTGCAATTAGTTGAGAGTCCGGGATGGCGCTTTGGATCTCCGCACTCTGGGCCTTCACCGGCCATCTTATGTAATCCATAAAGCGCGTGTCACCCGTGATTTCTGCGCATTGCTTCATGTCTTCTTCGAAGCACTCGCCCATGAGCTCCTGGATACGATCCGCACTGAGTTCAAGTGTCCAACGCTTTTGTGCTGCCAAGACGTCAGCTACTTGTGCAGGGTCCGCACCGGGGTAGCACACGACTTCTCCCGGGCCAGAGCCGAAGGCGATAAGGGTGTTTCCACGGACTTCATAATTGGGTACAGGGCGCCGTGCGAATACCGGCATTGCCGCGGGCATCCGACGCTCAATCTCCGCCGCCACATCCGCATCGGTGACTCGTCCAATCCATGCATGGAGTTGCGAGGCATCATGCTCAAGGAAAAAAAGACTCACTTCGTCCTTGTCGAAGAATTCCATCACAAGGCGTAAGGCTGCCCCATATCGCAGTGAGAGTCTCGGCCCCTTCAATGCGTCAAAGAAGCTCCCCGGGCCTCCTCTTCTCAGAAGATCGCTCCTACGATTAAAAACCCCGTTGCCGAACAGCCCGAACGTATGGAGATCGTGAATGTAATGCGAATATGCCCGTGCCACGGGGTGGCGAATACATATCACGACCTGACGCTCCCTGAGAGTGCTCTTTATATTCTCGAGAACTTGCACCAGGACAGGTAAAGCCTGGTGTATGTACGGGGGCGAAGCCTCAAAACTATAAAGCGCCGACTCTGACGAGCCAAACCGCGACATGTAGGCATCATACTGACCCACCGCAGGAAAGTTGCGGGGAAGGAAGTACTTCAGCTCTTTCTCATACGCGGGCGTGCACACACTATTCGACAGCCTGAAAGCTTCGTCGAGGAGGGTGGTTCCGCATTTGGCAAAACCCAGGCAAACGATATTTTTCATCGTTCTGCCAGCAAATCTAGATACAGGCCTTTATAGACGTCAACGGCGGCTGGCCACGAGCGTTCACTTGTGACCCAGGTAAATCCGGCTTCTCCCAATGCTTGGCGCTGGCCTTCATTTTGCGCAAGCGAAAGAAGTGCCTCGGATAGCGCGCGTGGACTCCCGGCATCGAACTCCAATCCCCGTATACCCGGCGGTACCAGCTCATGTAGCGCTGGACGGTCACTGACGATGAGGGGCCTGCGCATCGCCATGGCTTCGAGGGGCTTCATCGGCGTGACGAAGTCGCTGGCGAAATCCGCTACCCGCGGGACGACGAAGATATCGATAAGCGCGTAGTAACGCGGTATTTCGTCGTGGGGCACCTCGCCAGTGAAAACCACCGCGTCCGCGATCCCCAGCTCCAACGCCAGCAATCGCAACGCATCCAGCTGCGGGCCACGGCCCACAATCAGGCACTGCAGTTCCGCTCCTGTTGCACGGGCCAGTGCCACGGCGCGGAGCAGTACATCGTGACCCTCTCGTGCCGACACGTTCGAGATGTAGCCGGCCACAAGGCCGTCGCGCAACCCGATGCGCGAGCGCAGATCAGGATCGGGCTCGACCGGCTGGAATTTGTCCAGGTCCACGCTGTTGGGAACAACGAAGATCTTGTCCGCGGGGATGCCACGCGCGACAAGGCCCTCTTTCATCGTTTCACAGATGGTGACCACGGCGTCTGCTTGGCGCATGCACCGGTCCTCCTGGGCCATGCGGCGACGCGTGAATTCCGCGTCCAGCACCCACTCGGCCATCGGGCGCCAAGTGTGCTCGTGGTACGAGCGAACCTCATATACGAACGGGACGCCGAGCTTGCGCGCCACCGCCATGCCGACCAGTGCCTGCTCGTACCCGCGATAGCCGGAGCTGGCCTGCACGACGTCGACGTTCTTGTCGCGCAGCAGATGGGCCGTAAGCAGCGCCGTGTACTCGAGCTGGCGAGTGGAAGGAATGGTCCGCAGGTCTTCGCGGCTGATGCCGTTCAAGCGGTAATGGGGCACTCCCTCGATCTCTTCCATTTCCCAGGGTTGCCCGCTGGTGTTGCCCGCTGGGTAGCCAAGGGGCGTAACCACGATGGGTTCCATCCCCGCCTGCTTCTGGAACTTGACCATGTTGAGGCAGCGGATGGCGCCACCGGTGTTCTCATAGGGCACGGACGTCTTGAACAGGTGTGCCACGCGCAGGGGAGCGCCGTCCGCCCGCACCCGGGCTTGGCCCTGCCATGCGCCGGGAACCTCGATCGTCCACGCCGGGTCCTGCTCCTGCAAAGCCGCTAGGACATGACGTGCCTTGAACCGCAGCTTGCCCGGAGGCTTTTGCAGGTCCAGGGCCCGGCGCGCAACGGACCGCATTGCCGTTGCATCACCCAGCCGCCTCAGGACGTCCAGCGCGCCACTCAGCACGTCCGGGTCCACAGGATGCGCGTCCAGCAAGCGTTGGACCATGACCCGTGCGGCTTCGGCGTCCTGCTCTTCGACCCGTTTGGCGTTGGTGATTGATGCCGGCAGCAGGCGTGACTCCAGCAGCGCGTCGCAAGGATGGACACCACAGGTATAAGCGAGGTCCACATCGCCTTCGTTGGCGATCCGTACGACCATCGAGGCGGCAGCCGGCGGTGGTACCACCTCGAGCGCTGCGGAAAGGTACTGGGCGGAAGCCCCACCGGCATTGACTGTCGATGTGGTCAGCTGAAGTGCGGTTCCCGCGCGCTGCACGCGACCGGCACGGGCCACGGCCTCGCAGCCGGTGAGTGACAGCGGCCGGCCTGACGCGTCCTGGAACAGAACCGTGAGTGTCTGCGGCGGTGAAATACCTGCGGGTGCCACCCGCAGGCCTTCGAAGGCAACGCGAAGCCTCCACTCGGCAAACGCGGGGCGCGTGATCTCGACTTTTCGCGCGACGCCAAGCCGCGCGTGCATCTCGCGTGCCCCAGCTCCGTCCGTATCCAGCGCGCTCAATTGGACCATTCGATGAATGGCCGCGTCGCGTACGCTGTCGCCCCGGTACAGGCGTAGCCGGGCAGAGGCAGCGCTTTCAGGGCACCACATGATGCAACGGAATGACCGCGCCTCGGATACCCCGCCGAACTGCAACAGCGGTTCCGCCACCACACCTGCCTCTACGTTCCGGTCGAGAATGGGCCGCCCCTCCGCATCGAGGTACTCGCACACCGCCTGTAGTGCCGGTGCGCCAGATTGGGAGCTACGCGCGTCGTACTGGCCCGATAGAACGGCGTACCGGCCCCTGGCCTGCTCCGGTACGACCAATGGAAGGCGCGTACCCCGCGCGCCCACCGGCAGCCATTCTCCAGGCGCCTGGACTCCATCGGCCAATTCCGCCACAAGCCGCGGCTCTGCCACCAACTGCAGGCCGTCGGTCCCCTTCCAGCGTCGAACGGAAATACGGGCGCGTACCGCCTGCTGCGGCGGCCGCAACAGCAGCCGGACTTCCTTGGCGCCGTCGCGTGCCGTGCCGGCGTAGGCGAAATGACCGTGCTTGCTGGAGTGGTTGCAGCCTTCATAGGGGCCGGGCAGTTCCTGTCGCTCGGCATCCGTGTAAACCACCTGCACAATCGCCGCGCGGTCCGAAGGAACATCGTCTGCCAAGGCAACATGCAGGCAATGCGCGAACCCGCCATTGACGGGAACTTCAAGGTCCGCAAGGCTGCCAGCTGCTGCGGCAACTTCTGGCGGGCCATCGACGCTGACACTCGCCGAGGCGCGCCACGCGAAGACCGACACATGGATGGATGCGGCGGCGGCCGGCGCGGTAACAGTCGCTGCCGACCAGCCCGCGCTGAGGGCTTCTCCAAATGCGACCGTCGGAAGGTAGATGTACTGGCCATGTCGTTCGGACTCGAAGCAGCCCGGGTAAGGCCCCGCGACTTCATTCCCGTCGGCGTCGTTGAAGCGGATTCGTGCGACAAGTGCTCGCGGCCCGGCTTCGTCGGGGATATCGAAAGCGGCAACCCGGACACGGTAGCCGGAGCCCGGCCGGACAGTCGCCTCACCCTGCGACAGCATCGCTTTCGCAGAAGGAGACTGTGGATTAGCGGACGTGGCTTCGATGCTCATCGCATGTCCCCCTGGTCGAACAGCCTTTGGGTCAGACTGTGGAAGAAGGCATCGGACACGTGGTGCGGACTGTGACGCTGCAGTAGACGATCGAATACTTCCGGCGAAGGTACATGGGCGAAGGCGCGTTCCATCGCATCTACCAGCCCGCTCTCCTGCTCAGGCCCGTAAAGCAGCGTCGTGTCATCGGAGAACGTCTCAACCAGGCCACCACCCGCTGGCGCGACCAGTGGCTTGCGGAAGGTGGAAGCCAGCAACGCCACGCCCGAATTGAGGGTCCTGCGGTAGGGCGCCACAACGACATCGGCCGCATTGAACACCACCTGCACCTGCCGCTCTTCCATGGCACTGGGGATGAACAGGATGTCGGTGTCATCACCGATGCAGCCGCGGATCTCGTCCGCGTAGCCGGCATCGATCGGCTTGCCCGCGATCACGAGCCGCAGGGGCCGTGAGTGCTCGCGTGCACGGAGCGTGCGGAATGCGTCGATCAGGTCCAACACCCCCTTGTAGGGTTGCAGGGATCCGAAGAATGCAAACGTGAACGCACCGCCCGGCAGGTCCAGTTCCAGGCGGGACGCTTCCCGCTCGTCGACGTTGGCGTACCAGCCCTCGTAGGAAGGATGCGGAACATGAAACACCTTGTCCCCCGGGAGGTCGTAGTGGCGACGCGCTTCGTCGACCGAGGCATGCGAGAGCACATGGACGGCATCGGCGCCTTCCACCAGCACTCGGCGCAGGGCGACTTCGGCCTCCGGGTACGGACAGTCGTGCGGAAGAACGTTGTGCAGGCTCCAGACGACCCTGTGGCCTGCAGCGCGCCAGGACGCCAAGTTCGAGCGGAAGCCAGCAATGCGCGCTTCGGCCGCCGAGCGCGATTCGACACCTTTGAGCACGGAGGCCAGCCAATGCAGATGGATGACCGACCTGTCCCGCCAACTGACGCGCCCCAGGTTCTGCAACTGCAGGCCAGGCACAACCGCATAGCCATTGACCGCCGCCCGGCTGTACAGCAGGCGCTGGAACGGGTTCATGGAGGCCGCCGGGTAGTACGTCAGCGCGTACGGCAGCTCCGTACCACGATGCGCCTGCATATAGACCGCATTGACGAAGGCTTCGGCGGGGCTGACGGCTTCGTCGGCCAGATCTCGAATTCGCATCTCGTGTTTTTCCCGGAGTACCCGCAGGTTCAGAACTGGAAATAGATGAAGCTCTTGACCGCCAAGGGCATGCTGGCAAGTGCCAACGCGGCAATGCCGCCAAGCACGAATGCAGCTACCTGGGGCTTGAGCGTGGGCAGGCGCGACGCCAATCGCAAGCGCGCCGAGCTGACGCCGATCATCAACGTATCGATGAAGAGCGGCAGGAGAATCGCCAGATAGGGGATTGCCGCCCGCGTGCCACCCGCGCTTACGCCGACGAACGCCTGCAATACGTCGACGGTATCGCCGAAGTCCTGCGCACGGAACGGGATCCACGTGAGAAGCACGAACAGCTGCGTGATCCCCCATGCCGCCAAACCCCAGAGCAGACCGACCATGGCCGGACGCGGAATGGCGCCAGTAAGCCCCGCCCATGCCTTGTGCACCGAAAGTGCCAGGCCATGCAACGCGCCCCACAGGACGAAGTTCCAGCTGGCGCCGTGCCACAGGCCGCCAAGCAACATGGTGATCATCAGGTTGCGCTGGCGCTTGGCTTCGCCACCCCGGTTGCCCCCCAGAGGGATGTACAGGTAGTCGCGCAGCCACGTGGACAATGAAATGTGCCAGCGCCGCCAGAACTCGGTGATGCTGGTCGAGATGTAGGGATACGCGAAGTTGCGCATCAGCTCGAATCCCAGCATCCGAGCGACGCCGATGCCCATCATCGAGTAGCCCGCAAAGTCGAAGTAGATCTGGCCGTAGAACCCGACGGTGGCCATGACCTTGGTGTGCGCATCGAACTGGCCGACATCCGCGAACACCTGATCGACGAACGGTGAGATCGAGTCCGAGAACACCGACTTGTAGATGAAGCCGACGAGGAACAGCTTCATGCCCACCAGGAACTGCGTGGAGTCGAAGACCTTCTCGGTCCTAAGCTGGGGCAGGAAGTCCGATGCCCGCACGATGGGGCCGGCCACCAGCTGCGGGAAGAAGGAGATGTAGAGCCCCGTGTGGACGATGTCGCGCTCGGCGGGAATGACGCCCTTGCGCACATCCAGCACGTAGCTGATCGCCTGGAACGTAAAGAAGCTGATGCCCACTGGCAGCAGGATCTCCAGTGTGGGCGTGGACAGCGTCACGCCAACCGACGACGCCAGCCCCAGGAGCGATTCACTGAAAAAGTCGAAGTACTTGAAGACCGCGAGCACGCCCAGCATGAGCACGACGGCCGTGGTCGTAACGGCCTTCGGCGCGATGTTCTTCTCGATCATCCGCCCCGCGGCATGGCAGACCACGATCGCGAACCACATGAGCGCAAGGAAGCGGTAGTCCCACCAGCCGTAGAACACCTGGCTTGCGACAAGAAGCAACAGGATGCGCGCCCGTGCCGAGCGCAGCGACCAGAACGCGCAGAAGACGATGGCGAAGAAGATCAGGAACGGTACGGACGAGAAAATCATGGCTGCGTGCTTCCCGAATCATTCAATGCGCCCTTGAGGCGCTGTGCGAGCCAGCGCGTGTAGATGCGCGCACCAGGCTTCATGAGGTGGCCGTCGTCGTACCAGAACCGCCTGTGATCAAGCCGCCGCAACAGTCCGCGGTGGGCATGGACAATGCAGGCATCCTCCACCGCGGCGCAAAAGCCGCGGGCGTAGGCCATGTCGTGGACGCGCGGCGTGGGCACGGAGAAATAGACCGCCTGAATCCCAGCGTCGCCCAGTGCACTTTCGAAGCGTTGACGCCGCTGCTGGATGTTTGGCCACGGCAACTCGTCGCTCGTCACCGGCGGCTCATCCAGACTTTTGACGACGCCTCGCGTGCCTTTGAACCGGTAGCCCTTGGAAGCACGCGTGAGCGGTGTGAACCCGCCGCTTGATGCGACTTCGTGGGCCGGGATCACCCGGTGCAGTTCGCCTACGTTGAACAGGTTGATGGCAGCGTGGGAGACGGCGTCGATCCATTGTTGCCTGAGCAGTTCCGGCTTCAAGGCACCGTGCTCGGCGCGAACTGCGGCCGCCAGAACGCCCGTGTCGAGGTACGCGAATGCCCTGTCCGAATAACGGTTTCGCCGCAGTTGGACGAGGGGATAACGGTCGTACTGCGGATGGATCTCCAGAAGCAACACCTTCCTCGCCTTCCGGAAAGCGTCCCGCTCCGCGGGCTCCAGGATTGCAAGTGCGCGGTTGAGGACGCTCCAGCGTTCAAGCTGGTTCCCCCCTGGAAGAGAAAGCGAGACCACCGTCATCGCGGGGTGACCCTCGACGGCCAGGTGGCGCTCCAACATTCGCTCGTCCAACCCGCGTGCGGCGTAGCTGCCGCCATCCAGGATCAGGAATCCGTCATTGCCAGGGTTCGCGAGGCCACTCCGGATCGATTCCGCGGCACGAAATGCCAAGCCCGAGGTAGAGGCATTGGGAAGGAAGCGCGGGGGTGCCAGCACGTAGCCCACCAACGCCACGCCCAGTACGGCGCCGAGGCAGAAGAGTCCGGTCGTGGCACCGAAATGCCTTCTGCCGTGCACCCGCAGCAGCTGGAGCATCAGCAGCACAATGATTCCGGAAACAATTGCTAGCACGTCTACTGGTCCTTGTACTGATATCAGCTGACCGGCTCACCGGGGGCGGCCGCCTCGATGCGAAACCGCAACAGCGAATGCAGATGGTTGCCGGCCCATTCGAATGCGAGGACCTGCACGGGCTCCAGCGTGTTGGAGAACGGCGAGGAACTCGCGCCCTGCTGGCCGGGGATACCCGGATCAACAAGATGGATCTTGGCGCGGCGCGCAGTCAGGTTGTCGATGACTAGTCTGGTGCCGGTACGGCGGGAGGTCACGACCACGCACTTCTCATCGATCCGGATGTCCTTGTCGGCCGGGATGTGCCAAAGGGACAGGTAATTGCGCCGCACGGGCGGACCGGATGGGACAAGCGTGTCGACAACGTCGAACGTTTGTCCGGCCGGGCACGCGATGAGATCGCGTGTAGCGACGTGATCAGGATAGGTCCGGGTGACGGCACGCACTGCGCTTACGCCTTCCGCGCTGGGCAGGCGCAGCATCGGCAGCACCAGCTCCGGAGCAGCCCATTTCCAGCGCAACCGGGGTGGGGTCCGCACAACCGGGACGTTGTGCCCCCATTTGGACCGAACGTAGCGCCTGATCGGATCGTCCTCGGCGTAGCGATATGCACCCGAGTCCACGAGCCAGTCCTCGCCATCGCAGTACAGAACGATGTTCAGGTCATCGTCGTGGCGGTGGTATGCCGAACGGTAGCCGCAGCGGAACACCAGGTGGAACGCTTTACGCGCCTCACCAGGAGGTTGCCATGCGTCCCGCGCGATGAAGTAGCCGGCTTGTGGATACAGCGCAACGTTCTGCGATGGCTGCTGACCCTCGGCACCGTCGCTCGTCGCATACCGGAGATGCGTGTAGTCGCGCGTCTTGCGGTACCGCTTGAAGTAGTTGGGGACCGGGTCATTGACGGTGTCACCGATGATCGGAAGGGTACCGTCGGGGCGCGCGATGTGCGTCAGGAAGCGCATGGCGCGCGGCATCAGCGCATCGATGCGGTCGGCCAGCTCGGCGATTTCCTCACGGGGGAAGTAATCCAAGATCTTCAGGAAAGACAGGCACACGTACGCGTGGTAACCGGGGCTGTTCTCCACGTGCACGCCTTCCTTGGTGAACGCGAAGTCCAGCTCCTCTCCCAGCCTGCCCACCGCCAATCCGAGCCAGTCCCTCGCACCGGGATCGGCCACCAGGAAGTCACCGATAACGGCCAGGATGCGTGACTGCTCGATGCCGTGGTTGGTGTGACGGGAATAGAAGTCCTCGGTTGAAAGCAGGCGCGCATGATCGCGTATGGCAACGGCGATCTCGGCCTGGTCCTTCTCGCGAATACCTTCGCTGGAGAGGTACGCGAGCAGGAACACGAGGTTCTCCGCCTGGTTGGCGACGGCATGGTCGTTGTGTGCGAACTCGTAGTTGCGCAGTGGCCCGGCGACTGCACGTTGCCATGAGCGCAATGCGCTCATGGCCCAATCCATCGCCGCGTCTTCCCCTCTCGCGGCGTGGAACGCGATCAGCGCGGGCATGAAGCGGAAGGCAGCCACGGCCCATTGCCAGCTTCGGCTGCCCAGCGGATTGGCGGACCAGTCGCGCTGGATGTCCACGGCCACCTCCGGGTAGCCGTTGATGGACACCACGCCATCGTCGACCAACCTTCGGCCGGCCTCGGCAAGTTTCTCGCTGCGCTTGAACCCGGAAACGCGTCCAAGGAGCGCCTTCGGCATGTGCACCTTGGTCATTCGAGTTCCGTTCCCGGGACCCGGATGTTTCCCCTCGCCGTGCGCACGGAGTCGATCAGGGGCGCGATGAATCGCGAACCCACGACCGTGAAGCGGTAGTCGTCCGCGAGTCGTTGCACTGTCTGTTGCACCTGCTGCAGCCGGGTCCGATCCCTCGCCATCGCACGCAGGCTTTCGAGGAGCTGCGCGGACGTGGCCAGAAGTGGGTAGTCGTCGCCCAGCACCCTGCGATTGACGGGTCCTGGCGCGACCAAAGGCGCAACACCCATCGCGGCGTACTCAAGCACCTTGGTGGACAGCTCGAGGGTCCCTTCCTCAAGCGACGCATGTCGCCATGCCCAGCCCACGTCCATGGTTGCCAACTGCGCCATCACCCCGCTGCGGTCGCATGCACGGTGCCAGTTGATTCCATCGCCGGCTTCAAGACGTGCCCGCACTTCGTCACGGAACCCGGGGTCGTCCTGCGGGTTGTGGATCTTGTCACCGAACACGTGCAGTTCGACCGGAATTCCCTCCGCGCGAAGCTGGTCGAAGGTCGAGAACAGTTCGCGAGTGCCCCACTGGGGTGCGAACTTGCCTGCGTAGACGAGCCGCAGGGGGCCGCTCGTAGAGCACCGCGCGTTCCCTTCCCCGCTGGCGGTGTCGGGCACCATCGGGGGCAGCAATCGCGTCTTCCCACCGGCCTCCGGGACGAGTCGAAGTACGTGCTGTTCCAGCTCCGGCGTCTGGCACAGAACGACAGACGAGCCTGCGACGACCTCCTCGAGGCGCGCGTGCTGGGCAGGGTCGATGTCTGAAGAATCCTGCGGGATATCGGTGAGGTACACCCAGATCCGGCCGTGCAACGCCACGCGGTCGACCGCCTCACGCGCGAGCGCGAACCCGCGCAACACGATGGCGTCATAGCATCGGACCGAGTGGGCCTGCACGATGGCGTCAAGCGCTTGGCTTGAGGTACGCCGACTGACGCCTGCGTCCGGCTCGATCAACCGGACATTGACTGCGCCCAAAAGCTCGCGAATGACCGCGGCCTGGCGGATTGGTGCCTTGAGGAACAGGTCGACGTCTACCCGGTCGCCTTCCGCCAGCACCCGGGCCAACGACGCGGCCCAGATGGCCGAACCGTCGACCAGGTTCATGTCCAGATCGCCGTACAGCGCGACCCGCGGTCGTCGGGCGGGGACCTCGCTGGCCGACGCATTGTCGGGTCCGGACTCCAGCCCGTTGATCAAAGCGACCTCGCGATCCAGCGTTTGCGAACGGCCACTCTGTTGGCGCACCCTGCGCGCCGCTGCCTCCGACAGTCGCGTAAACGTTTCGGGCTTGTCGTGCAGCGTCCGGATGGCATCGGCCATCCCCTTCCAGTCCTCGGCGCCCACGATCAGCGCAGAGCGCTCGTCGACGAACTCCGGGATCGCGGACACCCGGTTGGTGACTGGGACAAGACCGGATGCCATGGCCTCGTCGCGGGAGACACCCTGCGAGTCGATACGGGTAGGCGCCAGGAAGACCCCGTAGTCGCGATGCATGCCGGCGATTTCGGCCTGGGTGAGGAACCGCTTCTCCAGGACCACGTTCCGCATGCCTCGCAGCGGCTCGACGGTTTGCTCGAACAGTCGGCCGTCGCCCACGAGCCTGAAGTGCAGTGAGGGGAAGTAGGGCTCGCTCGAAAGATCGAGGATTGCCTTGACGGTCAGGTCGTTGGCATAGGTGGGGCGGGTGTAGGGCCGGATCGAAAGGATCTTGAGTCGCTGGTCGATCGTCTTGGGACGGTATGCGAAGAAGTCGCCGTCCACGTGGTTGTGGATGACCGTGTAGCGCGATTCATCGAGTTCGATGCCAACGTCGCGGAATGCTTCGCGTGCGAGGTGCCGCGATACGAACACAAAGGTCACGTTGTCGGGGGGCGCTGCGAAAAGTTCCCGCCAGAACGCCATACGCTCGTTGCTGCGTTGGATACCGCGCTCGCGATCGCGTTCGTCGAGGAAGCTGAACTCACGGCGGTACCACGGCTGGATTTCCGCGCCATGGATCCAGACAAGGATCCGCCGGTCCGCTGCGTGGGGCTCGAGTACCGACCACAACGCGCGGTCCAGCGAGTGCGCCATCAGCGAGCGATGGGTGTTGCTGCGGATCATGAGTTCGAGATCGGCCAACTGGCCCGACACGACATCCACGCCCTCGAATTCGTCGAATGCCATGTGGTCGTCGACGAGGCGGAATACGTCGACATCCGTCCCTTCCTCGGCATAGCCCAGTACGCGCCTGTGCACGTACGCATAGCTGTAGAGGTTGGTGTAGGCCGGATAGCCGCGGCTAATGAGAAGGTGGCGACCCCGCGCCGGCACACCTGCAACCGGCGAGGGCACGTGACCCAGCACGAGGCGCCTGAGCAGGGCTGTCCCGCTTCCCTGTATGCGCAACCCAAGCCGGACCGTGTGGGTTCCTGCAGGCGCAACCAGGCTGAGATTGGAGCTGCATGCGCGGATCGCATGACCGATCCGCTCGCCCTTCCCGTCCAGGAAGATCATGACGAAACTCACCAGCATCTCGGATTCAACGGCCATGTTGAACTTGCCGATAGCGCCGTCGAAGAGATCTTCCGACGGTACGGGCGAGCTGGCGTACAGGTACACATGCCTGTCGGACGGCAAGGTGGAACGCAGGCGAAGGCCGGCGGCCTCCTGGTCCAGGCGCACGGCGCCGTGCGCATGCGACCCGACAGGCAACAGTTCGGCGAGACCGGCGGCGTCGATCGACCGGCTCGTGGACTGCTCGGCCGCAAGCACGTCCGCCGCGGTCGCGGTCTCTGCCAGCCTGTGCAGGCGATTGAGTGAAATGCCGGTCCACAGACCGGGCAAGTCGTCGACTGCCTGGTGTACGTCCTGGCCGGATCCGTCCATGCAGTAGTTGTACTCGTCGACGGAACAGGCCCCCTCGAGCACGCGATCAGGGCCGTCAAGCGCGACATCCAAAGCGATACGCAAAGGCGTGGAGTGCACAGCGACGATCGCACGCCGCCAGGCGACCATATCGTTGAGCCGATACTCGCTGCCCGCACCCTGCAAGCGGACCTGTCCCTCTGCCCACGCGTGGTAGGCCGCCTTGCCGATCACAGACGCATCGGCATAGCGCGTCGCCAACGCGAGATCGAGGAGGTAACTGGGGCCGTAGTGATCTTGCGCGAAAAGGCATGCGAGCCAGGCATCAGGCCACCGTGCCGTGACATCGATCTGGGCGGCCGCGCGCTCGTCAACCACGGTCAGGCCTGGCCGCAGCGGGACAGGGTCCGACCCCACCGGCATGACCAGCAGCAGCTCCTTCCGCGCGTGCACCTGCTGCGAGAACGTCGCCCATGCCGCCTCCGCCTGTGCGGCGTCGGACGCCCTTGCGATCGCGACCACATGGGGCAGGTCGCCTTCGAGTGGTTTGCCACCGATCTTTTCGAGTACGTAGCGCCAGCGGTCCTGGTACGTGTGTTCGGAGAGCACCTTGCGCAGGCCTGCGAGACGGAACCGGCGATAACGTGCTTCGTCCTCCACCAGCGGGCGCACCCTCTGGTCAAGCTGTCCCGCATCGTCACTGGTGATCACGAGGTCGCCCAGCAGCATCCTCAAGCCACGGGAGAAATTGCTGACCGTGACGGTGTTGCTCGCAAGCAGATCGAATGCCCTGCGGGCGAACATGCTCTGGGACTGTTTGACGGTATTGATGTTGATGCCGAATCGATAGCCCTTGTAGGCCATCGATATCTGATCGTGCGGAAGCGACCCCTGGATCAGTGGCGCGTACTCATCGGGGAAAAGCAGGGCAGGATCGTTCTTCTCCGCATTGCGGTCGAAGATCTCGACGGGCCGAAGGGCGCCCATCGCCTTCACAAGGGTCGCGAAATCCCGCTGGCGCTCGGGGTACTTCGCATAGAAGGAGCCCGCGAAGCAGAACGCGTCCTTCCGGCGGTACTCCTCCATGGGATTGTGATCAGCCGGCTGGCACGCGAAGGGGAGCCAGTAGACCTGCTCATGGCCGAGCGCGGCCTTGTACGCGCGCACGCAGTCGATATCGGTGGTGAACACGAAATCGAACTGCCGCGCCGTGCGCATGAACACGCTGAGGTGGACAGGATCCTCCTTGTTCCAGAAGGCGGTCGGTATGCCCCGTTCCCGGCACCAGCGGATCATTTCGACCAGATCCCTGGACAGGGGATAGACCTTGCGGGCCCAGCTCTCCTCAAGCCCCTTCCACGCCGACTCCACCAGCAGCATGTGGGGCAAAAAGTCCTCGATCTCGTCGCGCCAGCTATCGCCGTGCAGCTGCCTGAAGTTGCCGCAGTGACGGAATGCGGCGAACGAAAACTCGTCCATGACGGTCGCGACGCGCATCGTCGCGGTGTCATCGGGAAGGCGCGGTGCGGTCGCGGTGCCCAACAGCATGCGGGCAATGCTCCTTGCGGCGTCATTCTCTTCGGCATCCGCCAGCGCCCGCCCTGCACCCAATGACAGCTCGGGGCCGAAGTCCGGCCTGTCGGACGTGCTCACTCCTCCTCCACGCAGCCGCCTCAGGATCCGAGGCCACAACTCCCTGCACAGCTTCGCCAGCGCCACGGGCAGGTGCAGGAGGCTGGACGGCTGACGCACCGCATCAACCAGCAACGAACCAAGCCGGAACGCAAAGGAACTCCGCAACGCCGCCACTTCCGCCTCGGCAGCCGACAACGCGCGACGTTGCTGCACCGCCTGGCGATTGAGTCGCGCCCGGTAGGCAAGTTGCTCCTCAAGCTTGGACGCCAGCCTGCGCATTTCTGCAGCACGTGCGTCCAGCCCGTCCAGCGATATTTCCCTATCGTTGGCCGCCGACGTCGAAAGAGTCCCTACGGACTCTTCGACGGCTGTGATCGCACGGGACAGCGCGTCTGCCGAAACCGGATCCATCCGCCCCTGCTCCAGCGCCAGGTCCAGCGCTTCGCGCAGCGCCACGCATGCCTCAACAACAGGCAGCGACTGTCCGGCACTGTCAGCGCTCCCGGTGTGGGAGGCATGGTCACCTATGGCGTTGGCTTCGGAGTTGGGCGTGTCGGACATGTACAACCAGACTGGCAAGGATGAAGCAGCGGGCGCCTATGGGAACTATCGCCAATATCCGACGGTATCCACCAGGTGCTTGCCTTCAGGCCGCGGAAAGGCACGGAAGGCGGTGTGCCCTACCAGCAGGACGACAATCCCGGCCTTGGCAAACGCCTCTTCGGCAGCCACCAGGTTGAGGCCCGCACGTTGCCGCATGCTGTCATCCAACGCATCCGCGTAGGGATCGCTGGAGAGAATGCGATCGCCATGCTTTGACGTAAGGGATTCAGCAATCGAGAACGCCGGGCTTTCGCGGAAGTCATCCACGTCGGGCTTGTACGTCAGTCCCAGGCAGGCCACCTGTGCGTCGGGCCAGCGCTTCATCGCCTGCTCGACCTGGTCGATGACGAATTGCGTCTTGCCGTCGTTGATCTCGCGTGTCGCGCGAATCAGGCGCGAACGTTCTGGCGCACTGGCCACGATGAACCACGGGTCGACCGCAATGCAGTGACCTCCCACGCCGGGCCCGGGATTGAGGATATTGACGCGGGGGTGCCGGTTCGCCAGCTCGATGACCTTCCATGCATCCAACGAGAGATCGGAGCAGATCATCGACAACTCGTTGGCGAATGCGATGTTGACGTCCCGGAACGCGTTCTCGGTCAACTTGACCATCTCGGCGGTCCGGTCGTCAGACAGGTGGCAGGTGCCTCGTACGAACGCGCCGTACAAACGCGCAGCACGCTCGGAGCATCGCGCCGTCATTCCACCAATGATCCGGTCGTTCTCCACCAGCTCCTGGAGCATGCGCCCCGGAATGATGCGCTCAGGGCAATAGGCGATGCAGACATCGGCCTCTTCTCCCTTCTGCTGCGGAAAGCTCAAGTCGGGACGCGCGTTGGCGAAGAGCTCGGCCAGCATCCCGGTCGTCCCAACGGGGGACGTTGACTCGAGGATGACAAGATCACCTTTTTTGAGATGCGGAGCGATCGCCTCGCCCGCGGCACGGACATACGTAACATCCGGCGTCCGCTCCTGGTCATGACCTACGGGGGTAGGGACTGCAATGATGAAAGCATCGGCCTGTACCGGAGTCGTGGTCGCGCGAAGCATGCCCGCCTTGACGCAACGCCCCACGAGTTCATCGAGCTCGCCCTCCTCGATGTGCGCTGTTCCCGCATTCACCGCGGCGACGGCTTTGGGATTGATGTCCACGCCGGTCACATCCACACCCGTCGACGCGAACATGGCGGCAGTAGGCAGACCGATGTAGCCCAGGCCTATCACCGCCAGTGACGTGGGGCGGGCTTGCGATGTGTTGTCCGTCTGATTCATATCGATTGATTCCTGGTAACCGATCCATTTTTTTTTCGTGCAATGAGCGCCGTTACGCGGCTGGCGTCTTACCCCGGTCCCTGGGAGCTGCGGCCTTCCGCTTCTTCGCGTTCACCGGGCGCTTTTCACGCCGGGGTACGTAGCCGGGCAGCGCTTGGTAGATTTCCTTGTACGCATCGATGGCCTCCTCAACAGGGCCAAGGAACACCTGTCTGCCGCCATCGAGGACGAGTCCTCGATTACAGGTTTTCCTGACTGTCCCAAGGTTGTGGCTGGCCATGACCATGATGCGACAGCCATCGACACGATCCGAAAGACGTGCTCGCGCCTTGCTGACAAAGCTGGCATCACCGGCACCGAACCATTCGTCCATCAGCATGATGTCGTGCTGGACAGCGGTGGAAATGGCGAAGCCAAGCCGCATGCGCTGGCCGGATGAGAGCGTTAGCAGGCGATGCTGGGCGACAGTAGACAACCCGGCGAAGTCGAGAATCGTGCCGGCCAGCTCCGACATGGTCGACAAGGAAAAGCCCATTGCGGTACCGCGAAGGAAAATATTCTCGCGTACCGTGGCGTTCTGATTGAAGCCAAGGGACAAATTGAGAAGTGCCTGTCTGGTCCCGTTAAGGACGACGCTGCCGCTGGTAGGTTGGAACGCGCCGCTCAAGACCCGGAGGAGCGTCGTCTTGCCTGCCCCGTTACGCCCCAGGATCGCAACGCGGTCTCCATCGTCGAACCTGAAATCAAGGCCATCCAGAATCGTCCGGTACTCCCGGCTCGAGCGTACGAATGCTTCCGACAGCACTTCGCGCACCCAGCCTGAGGCCGCCGGGGTACGTTTGACGAAATTGGGAACCTCGAGCGCCAGGTCGCGCGCTATCACGCTTACATTCATGTCCAAGGTCAGACCCACAGCGCGACGAAGCGCGCATACCGCCGATAGAGAAGCGCCGCAAGCAGCCACCCCACCACGGCCATCATGCAGGCGACGATGATCGACGCCTGCTCCGGCGCGTGCCCCAGAACTGGTGCGCGAACCAAGTCCACCAGATGGAATGCCGGATTGAGTCGCGCCAGCATCCCGCGCAATGAGTCGGGCGGAAAACGATCAATCATCCAAAGGATGGGGGTCAGCAGGAACCCAGCCACCAGAACGGTGCCGATGGCATCCTTGGTGTCAGGAAACCGCGCACCGACAAGCCCGATGCAGACGGCTACCCAGAACAAATTGGCCAGCAGGAGCGGCATGGTGATCGCAATGGTCGCGAGCGATGCGATGCCTTCCCAGGATTGGTACCAGAGTACGACCGGGACCACCACGACCAGGCCGAACAGCATCTGCAGTCCGGCCTTGGTGAACGAGCGCAGAATGAAGTCGGTCAAACGTACCCGGCCATCCATGATGAACGCCTTGTGGGATGCGAATGCGCCCGCGGACTCATTGATAACTTGAAGCATGAACCGCCAGACCACGTAACCCGTGGCCAGGTACGGCATGTACGTCTCGATGGGATAGCCCATCAGTCGCGAATACACGTTGCCGAGCAAAAGCACGAAGATCGCGGTGGGAAGGCACAACCAAGCCAAGCCGAGCAATGAGCCACGATATCGGGTTACCAGGTCGAGCCAGCTGGAGTACATCCAGAAGGATGGCGACTTCAGGCTCTCGACCAGGCTGGCAAAAAGTCCCGCCGGCCGCGCCGAAAGAGTGCCGGTCATTCCGGCAGGAGATGTCATTGACGCGACTCCAGCGCGCGCTCCAGGTCGGCTCGCAGGTCCTCGCAGCTTTCCACGCCCACCGACAATCGAACCAGTCCATCCGACAGCCCCAGCTGCGCGCGCCGCTCGGCCGGCACGGAGGCATGGGTCATGATCGCCGGGTGGTTGACCAGGCTTTCCACGCCGCCGAGCGACTCGGCCAGCGCGAACAGCTCGGTGCGCTCGCAGAAGCGCCTGGCGGCGTCGAGGCCGCCCTTGAGGACGATCGACACCATGCCGCCGAAGCCGTCCATCTGGCGCCTGGCCAGCTCATGCTGCGGGTGCGACGCCAGACCCGGGTAGATGACCTTTTCGATCGCCGGGTGGCCTTCCAGCCATGCGGCCAGGGCTTGGGCGTTCTCGCAGTGGGCCTTCATGCGCAGGTGCAGGGTCTTCAGTCCGCGCAGGGCGAGGAAGCTGTCGAACGGGCCCTGCACGCCGCCGATGGAGTTCTGCAGGAACGCCATCTGCTCGGCCAGTTCGGCATCGTCGCCGACCACCACCATGCCGCCGACCATGTCCGAGTGCCCGTTGAGGTACTTGGTGGCGGAGTGCATGACGATGTGCGCGCCGTGTTCCAGCGGGCGCTGCAGGATCGGCGAGCTGAAGGTGTTGTCCACCACCACGATGAGGCCGCGCTTGCGGGCGATCGCGGCGATCTGCGCGATGTCCACCAGCTTGAGCAGCGGGTTGGTGGGGGTCTCGATCCAGACCATCTTGGTTTCGGGCCGGATCGCAGCCTCGAACGCGGCTGCGTCCGCCAGGTCGACCCAGCTGAAATCCAGGCCGGCGCTGCGGCGGCGCACGCGCTCGAACAGGCGGTAGGTGCCGCCGTAGACGTCATCCATCGCGATCACGTGGCTGCCCGTGTCGAGCATCTCCAGGATCGTCGAGGTCGCCGCCAGCCCGGACGCGAACGCGAAACCGCGGGTGCCGCCTTCCAGCGCCGCCACGCACCGCTCGTAGGCGAACCGGGTCGGGTTGTGGCTGCGCGAGTACTCGAAGCCCTGGTGCTCGCCCGGGCTGGACTGCACGTAGGTCGAGGTCGCATAAATCGGCGTCATCACGGCGCCGGTGCTGGGGTCCGGCGACTGGCCGGCGTGGATCGCCAGCGTGCCAAGGCCCTGCTTGTGCGGGCCGCCGTGGGGGGTGTCAGTGCTCATCAAAATCCTTCACGTCCGCGGCCATGCGCGGCCGCGGATTCTACCATCCGGGCCTGCCCGCCCGGCCTTGGCAGGCCCTTGCAACTGAACAAGTGAAGGGCCCGGTCGGGCTGGGGCCCCGGGTGCGCTTTGCTTACCCGGGCTACTGGACGCGGCGGCGCAGGTAGTTCAGCAGGTCGATCCGGGTGATCAGGCCCAGGAAGCGGTCGCCCTCGCTGACGATGGCCACGTGGCCGCGGTCGAACACCGGCAGCAGCGACTCGATCGGCGCGCTGACGTCCACCTTGTCCAGCTTGCTGACCATGGCCGTGGACACCGGGTCGCGGAAGCGGTCCTCGTCCCCGTACACGTGCAGCAGCACGTCGGACTCGTCGACGATGCCGACCAGGCGGTCGCCGTCCATCACCGGCAGCTGGCTGACGTCGTAGAGCTTCATGCGCTGGTAGGCGGTGACCAGCAGGTCGGTCGGCGCCACCACCACCGTGTCGCGCTGGGAGAACGGGCGCAGGATCAGGTCGCGCAGGTCGCCGGTGGGCGCGCGCTCCAGGAAGCCGTTGTCCAGCATCCAGTAGTCGTTGTACATCTTCGACAGGTACTTGTTGCCGGTGTCGCAGACGAAGACCAGCACCTTCTTGGGCTCGGTCTGCTCGCGGCAGTAGCGCAGCGCCGCGGCCAGCAGCGTGCCGGTCGAGGAGCCCCCCAGGATGCCTCCCTTCTCCAGCAGCTCGCGGGCGGTCAGGAAGCTTTCCTTGTCGCTGATGGCGTAGGCCTTCTTCACCCGGGTGAAGTCGGAGATCGACGGCAGGAAGTCCTCGCCGATGCCCTCCACCATCCAGCTGGCCGACTTGTCGCTGAGCGTGCCTTCGTTGATGTACTCGGTAAGGATCGAGCCGACCGGGTCGGCCAGGATCAGCTCGGTGTGCGGGGAATGCCGGGCGAAGTGGCGCGACAGGCCGGTCATCGTGCCGGAGCTGCCGCAGCCGAACACGATCGCGTCCAGTCCGCCCACCTCGGCCATCTGCGCCAGGATCTCCGGCCCGGTGCCGTGCTCGTGCGCGGCCGGGTTGTCGGGGTTGCCGAACTGGTTGATGAAGTAGGCGCCGGGCGTCTCGCGGGCCAGGCGCTCGGCCATGTCCTGGTAGTAGTCCGGATGGCCCTTGGCGACGTCCGAGCGGGTCAGCACGACCTGCGCGCCCATCGCCTTGAGGTTGAAGATCTTCTCCCGGCTCATCTTGTCCGGGACCACCAGCACCAGCTTGTAGCCCTTCTGCTGCGCCACCAGCGCCAGCCCGATGCCGGTGTTGCCGGCCGTGCCTTCCACCAGGGTATCGCCGGGCTTGATGTCGCCGCGCGCCTCGGCCGCCTCGATCATCTTCAGGCCGATGCGGTCCTTGATCGAGCCGCCGGGGTTCTGCGACTCGAGCTTGAGGTACAGCTCGCAGGGGCCGGTATCGAGGTGGCGGGCCTTGACGACCGGGGTCTGGCCGATCAGGTCGAGTACGGAGGAAGCAATGGGCATGCGCAGGACAACGGCAGCGCCGCGGACGCCGCGGCAGGCCGGGGGATTCTAAGGGAGGTGGCGGTGGGTGTCCGGCCGGTGCATTCGGCGGCGCCACCCCCGCAAGGGCCGTGCACGCCGGACCGGACCGCCGCCGCGACTGCCTCGCTGGCAGCCGCGGCGGCTCCGGGGCCGCGATCCGGGAGGGCCGACGAGGTACCCCGCCCGGGCCGCGACGTCAGGCTTCAGTGCTGGGCGTCGTACAGCCGGACCAGGCGGTCCTTCGCAGCCAGCTTCTCGCGCTTCATCTGCCCCAGGGTGAGGTCATCGATCGGCAGCACGCCCAGTTCGGCGTCCATCACCTTCTTGTCGAGCACCTGGTGGCGTTGGTAGAGCTGTTTGAATTCGGGGTTGGCCTTGATCAGCGCGTCGATTTCAGGCTGCGGTTGTTCTTCGAACATGAAAGCCTCCTTCAGCACGAATGCAAACGCCCCGGCCGGAGGCCAGGGCGTTGCGGGGGGATCGCTGGGGCTGTCGGGCGGATGGCCGGGGCCGGGTTGCACAGGCCGGCCGGACGCTGGTCCACGTCGGCAAGGTCCTGCGGCAGGGGCGCTTGGGTCATCGACTCGACTCATCGCCAGGCGGTTGGAAGCCACCTGGGTATCCGACGCTACTCCTGCATCCACGGGCCGACAAGCGCAGCCCGTCGCATCGCCGACGGGCGGGCGCCATGCTGGACGCCACGCCCGCTCAACCGCGGGATGTGCGCCGCAGTCAGCTTGCTAAGCAGGCGATGAACCCGCACCGCGCGTGATTCGAGATCGCCTGTTCAGCCGCCGGAGACGCGCACTTCGACCCGGCGGTTCCGGGCCCGGCCCTGGGCCGTCCCATTGTCGGCGACGGGTTCGTCGGCACCATGGCCGACCGCACGGATGCGCGAGGCCGGCACGCCGGCGTCGACCAGCGCCTGCCGCACCGCATCCGCGCGGCGCTGCGACAGCGCGCGATTGGCTTCGGGCTGGCCCTGGCTGTCGGTGTGGCCGTCGACGCGGATGGACGCTTTGCCCCCGGCCTGCAGGTACGCCGCCAAGGCCCGGACACTGGACGCGGCGCCGGCGGTGAGCGTGGCCTGGCCCGAGCCGAACGCGTCGCCGGCCAGCGTGAAGACCTCGGCGCCGCCCTCGCGACTCGACGGCGGCAGGTCGCCCCCGGCCATCAATGCCGCCTCCTCGCGCGCCAGCGCCGCTTCGCGTTCGCGCGCGGCCTGCAGCCGGGCGCTCTGGGCCCCGGCCACGCCTTCCAGCGCCGCCTCGACGTCCTGCATCGCCTCTTCGCTCGACATCGCCTGCTCGCGCAGGCGCGCGGCCTCTTCGGCCTGGATGCGTGCTTCCATGCGCAGCAGCTCGGCCTCGGCACGGGCCTGGGCGGCGTCCTGGCGGCTGGCTTCGATCAGCAGCTCGGCCCGTTCGCGATCAAGCCGGTCGATCTCGCGCTGTGCGGCCGCGGTGCTGGCGGCCACCTCGGCGATGCGCACGCGGCGCTCGGCCACGTAGCGGGCACCGTCGCGCTCGCGACCGCCGGCGGCGGCCAGGGTGTCCAATGCCTGTCGCGCCTGCAGGCGCTCGTAGGCGGCCATGCCATTGAATTCGGCATTCGCCTCAAGGGCAGTGAGTCGCTGGGTGAGGTCGGCACCGGCCTCCTGCGCGGCCACCGGGCCGCCCAAGGCGGCAAGACCCACCGCGATCGCCCACGTCAGGGTCAGGCGATTCACTGGACACCTCCCTGCAGGCGGCGCTGGAGCGTCTCGACTTCGGCGCGTCGCTGCGCCAGTTCGGCCTGCGCGACGGCGTCACGGCTCAGCACGTAGGCGAGGTCGGCGTCGGCCGAGGCGGCCAGCGCCAGCCGCCGTGCATCATCCTCGCGCCCGGAGGCCATGGCGGACTGGGCGCGCAGCAGCGCCTCGCGTGCGGTGGCGATTTCAGCCGATGCGTACTGGTCGGCGTCGGCGCCTTCGGCCCGTACGACCGCTTGCTGGGCCGCGCCCAGTTCGGCCGTGGGCGGCGGCATCGAGGCGCAGGACGCGAGCGCCAGAACGAGCACCAGCGCAAGCGCCGGCCAACGAAAGTGTGCGAAGCTTGGATTCATTAGGGGTGCCGTGTCGGATGGGGTTTTCGCGCGGCCATTTTGGGCAGGCCGGCGGCGCGCTGGCAACGGTACGTCGCCGTCAATGAGGGGGTTGTGCATGGACATCGGCTATTTCCTGAAGCTGATGACGGAGAAGAACGCGTCGGACATGTTCCTCACCACCGGGGCGCCGGTGTACATCAAGGTCGAGGGCAAGCTGTACCCCCTGGGCAACACCGGCCTGCCGCCGGGCATGGTCAAGAAGATCGCCTACTCGCTGATGGACGAGGGCCAGGTGCCGCTGTTCGAGCGCGACCTGGAGCTGAACATGGCACTCGCCCTGGAAGGCGCCGGCCGCTTCCGCGTCAACGTATTCAAGCAGCGTGGCGAGGTCGGCATGGTGATCCGCGCCATCCGCAGCGTGATCCCGTCGATCGAGGAGCTGCAGCTGCCGCAGGTGCTCAAGGACATCATCATGGCCCCGCGCGGGCTGGTGCTGATCGTCGGCTCCACCGGCTCGGGCAAGTCGACCACGCTGGCGTCGATGATCGACCACCGCAACAGCAGCATCCCCGGGCACATCCTCACCATCGAGGACCCGATCGAGTACCTGCACAAGCACAAGAAGTCGATCGTCAACCAGCGCGAGGTCGGGCTCGACACCCACGCCTTCCACAACGCGCTGAAGAACGCGATGCGCGAGGCGCCGGATGTCATCCTGATCGGCGAGATCCTGGATGCCACCACGATGGAGGCGGCGATCGCCTTCGCCGAGACCGGCCACCTGTGCCTGGCCACGCTGCACTCCAACAACGCCGATCAGACGCTGGAGCGCATCCTCAACTTCTTCAACGAGAACGCGCACAAGAACGTGCTGATGAACCTGGCGCTCAACCTCAAGGCGGTGGTCAGCCAGCGCCTGGTGGTCGGCACGGACGGGCGCCGCATCCCCGCGGCCGAGGTCCTGATCAACACGCCGCACATCCGCGACCTGATGCGCCGCGGCCAGGTGCACGAGATCAAGCAGGCGATGGAGGAGTCACTGGAGGAAGGCATGGAAACCTTCGACCAGTGCCTGTTCCGGCTCTACAAGGAAGGCCGGATCGAAATGGAGGAGGCGCTCAAGGCGGCCGACTCGCGCGATGGCCTGGCGTTGAAGTTCCGGCTGTCGGAAGGCGGCACCGGGGAGCACGACCCGTATGCGGACGTGTTCCAGTCCGAGCCGTAACGGGCAAGACGTCCGGTACGCGAAAGGGCCGCATCGCGGCCCTTTTTCTTTGCCGCACCGGCGTTGGCGCGAGCGGACCGGGGGTCCGACGCGACTACGGTGCGTCGGGCTGCCGTTCGGGTCGCGCCGCATCGAACGCGTCCATCGCCAGGCACTCGGCCTCGACGCGCGCGATGGTCGGGTAGGCCTCCATCGACACGCCGAAGCGGCGGGCGTTGTAGACCTGCGGCACCAGGCAGCAGTCGGCGATCGACGGCATGTCGCCCTCGCAGAAGCGTCCCGTCGACGGGTGGTCGGCCAGCAGGGCCTCGATGGCCGCGAAGCCTTCGGCGACCCAGTGCTTGACCCAGTCCTCGCGCTCGGGCTGGGGCACGTGCCAGGTGTTCTCGAAGTACTGCAACACCCGCAGGTTGTTGAGTGGGTGGATGTCGCAGGCGATGGCCAGCGCCAGCGAGCGCACGCGCTCGCGGTCGCGGCTCAGCGGCGGCAGCAGCGCCGGGGACGGCCAGGTTTCGTCGAGGTACTCCAGGATCGCCAGCGACTGCCGCATCACCCGGCTGCCGTGCTTGAGCACCGGCACCAGCCCCTGCGGGTTGGCCTCACGGAATGCCGGCGTGTGCTGCTGGCCGCCGTCGCGCACCAGGTGCACCGGAATGGTGTCGTACGGCAGGCCCTTGAGGTTCAGGCCGATGCGCACGCGGTAGGCCGCGCTTGAACGCCAGTACGAATACAGCTGCAGTTGATCGCCCACGTCTCGGTCCCCAGTCCCCAGGCCCGCTCTACGCGGCCGTCCAAGATAAACGGCGCCGGCGGCCCGAAGCGGACCATCCGCCGGCGCCCGCAGCCCGTCGGTCAGCCTTCGGCGCGTTCGATGCGCTGCTCTATCGCGCCGAAGATCGAGGCGCCCGCCTCGTCCAGCATTTCGATACGCACGGTGTCCCCGAACTTCATGAACGGCGTGCTCGGCTTGCCATGCTCCAGCGTTTCCACCGTGCGGCGCTCGGCGAAGCACGAGGCGCCCAGAGAGGTGTCCTGGTTGGCGACGGTGCCGGAGCCGACGATCGTGCCGGCCGACAACGGGCGGGTCTTGGCGGCGTGGGCGACCAACTGGCCGAAGTCGAACTGCATGTCCACGCCCGCCTCCGGTGCGCCGAACCACTCGCCGTTGATGTGGGTGAGCAGCGGCCGGTGCAGCTTGCTGCCCTTCCATGCATCGCCGAGTTCGTCGGGCGTCACGAACACCGGGCTCAACGCCGAGCGCGGCTTGGACTGCAGGAAGCCGAACCCCTTGGCGAGCTCCCCCGGGATCAGGTTACGCAGGCTGACGTCGTTGACCAGACCGACCAGCTGGATGTGGCCGGCGGCCTGCTCGGCGCTCACCGCCATCGGCACATCGTCGGTCACGACCACGAGCTCGGCTTCCAGGTCGATGCCGTATTCCTCGCTGGGCACGCGCACCGGATCGCGCGCGCCGTAGAAGCCGGCACTGACGGCCTGGTACATCAGCGGGTCGGTGTAGAAGCTTTCCGGCACCTCGGCGCCGCGGGCGCGTCGCACGCGCTCCACGTGCGGCAGGTAGGCGCTGCCGTCGACGAACTCGTAGGCGCGCGGCAGCGGCGAGGCCAGCTGGGCCATGTCGACATCGAACGCGCCCTCCGCCGTACCGGCGTTGAGCGCTTCGGACAGGGTGTTCAGGCGGGGCGCGGTGCTGGACCAGTCCTCCAGCGCGCGCTGCAGCGTGTCGGCGATACCGGTGGCGCGGACGGCGCGGGACAGGTCGCGGGAGACGACGATCAGGGTGCCGTCGCGGCCGCCTTCCTTGAGTGAGCCGAGCTTCATGGGGGACCTCGATGTGACTGCGCGTGGCGCGATGGTTTCAAGTGTAACCGTTGCCCGTGGGCGCCGCGACCGCACCACGAGGCGGCAGCGAGGCGCGGCCATGCTCGCGGCGCGCATCCTGGGGAACAACCACCCAAGGCGGGGCAACAAAAAACCCGCCACGTGGGCGGGTTTCTCGTTTGGATCTGGCAGCCCCGGAAGGATTCGAACCTCCGAATGCCTGAGTCAGAGTCAGGTGCCTTACCGCTTGGCGACGGGGCTATGGAGCTGATTTTAGCGCCTCTACCCGGCATCCGCACCCTCTGGGGCGGACGCCGTTCAAGAGCGCCCCAGGCGCGATTAGCGCTTGGAGAACTGGGTGGCGCGGCGTGCCTTGTGCAGGCCGACCTTCTTGCGCTCGACCTCGCGGGCGTCGCGGGTCATGAAGCCGGCCTTGCGCAGCTCGGACTTCAGCGACTCGTCGTATTCCACCAGCGCGCGGGCGATGCCCAGGCGGATCGCACCGGCCTGGCCGGTGGTGCCGCCGCCGGCGACGGTGACGTTGACGTCGAACTTGTCGGTCGACTGGGTCAGCTCGAGCGGCTGGCGCACGATCATGCGCGCGGTCTCGCGACCGAAGAACTCATCGATCGGACGCTGGTTGACGGTGATCTTCCCGTCGCCCTTGCGCAGGTACACGCGGGCGGTGGAGGACTTGCGGCGGCCGGTGCCGTAATTCTGCTGGATTGCCATGATCGGTACCTTAGAAGTCCAGCGGCTGCGGCTGCTGGGCGGAATGCGGATGCTCGGAGCCCTTGTAGACCTTGAGCTTGCGGTACATCGCGCGGCCGAGCGGATTCTTGGGCAGCATGCCCTTCACGCCGGTCTCGATGACGCGCTCGGGGTGGCGCTCCAGCGCCTGGCCCAGGGTCTCGGTCTTGAGGTTGCCGATGTACCCCGTGAAACGGTGGTACTTCTTGTCGGTCAGCTTCTTGCCCGTGACCACGATCTTCTCGGCGTTGATCACGACGATGTAATCGCCGGTGTCGACGTGCGGGGTGTAGACGGGCTTGTGCTTGCCACGCAGGCGGCGGGCGAGCTCGGCGCAGAGGCGGCCGAGGGTCTTGCCTTCGGCATCGACCACGTACCAGTCACGCTGGACGGTCTCGTTCTTGGCGGTGAAAGTCTTCATGACGGTATGCGGTTACCTGGTCGGGCGGGTTGCGCGCGGCGTTGCGCCGGCGGAACTTTGCCTCGCGTTGTTGAAGCGGGGGACGAAAGAGGCGGAATGATACCGGCCCGCCTGCCCGGCCGCAACCCACCCCCTCCGCCGCGGATCCGGCCGCCGCCGCCCGGTGTAGCATCGCCGGCCATGTCCGCCACCCCGCACCCTGCAGCGCGCCCCGCCGGTGCGGGCCTTTCGCGGCCCCCTGCCGACCCGCTGCTGGCGCTGGCGGACCGCTGCGTCCAGTGCGGGCTGTGCCTGCCCAGCTGCCCCACCTATGCCGTGGACCGGCTGGAAGCCGAGTCGCCCCGCGGCCGCATTGCATGGGTGCGGCACATCGCGCAGGGCACCGTCGCGCCTACACCCGCCGGCGAGGCCCACCTCGATCACTGCCTGGGCTGCCGGACCTGCGAATCGGTATGCCCGGCCGGGGTGGAGTACGGCGCGCTGCTGGTGGAGGCCCGCGCACGCCAGCGCGGCCGTCGCGCGCCGCGCCTGTTCCAGCGACTCATCGAGGGCCTTGCCGCGCGCCCGCGACTGCTCTCGACGCTGCTGTCGATGTCCCGGTGGGTGCCCCCGACGTGGCGCCGCGGCCTGCCCCCACCGCCGCCGGTTGACAGCGAGCCGCCGATCCCGGTGCCGGCCAGGGTGCCGATGCCGCCCGATCCGCGACCGTCAGTGGCGATTTTCAGCGGCTGCGTGGCCCGGCCCTACGAGCGCGGGCTGCGCGACGCCGTCGCCGCCCTGTGCGCGGCCACCGGAACCCAGGTGCATGCGCCGACCGGACAGACCTGCTGCGGTGCGCTGCACGCGCACGGCGGCAACCGCGGGCAAGCCGACGCGCTGGCGGCGCACAACCGGCGGGCCTTCGCCGGCCAGGGCACCGTGCTGACCTTGGCCAGTGGGTGCCACGCGTCCGTTTCGAATGCGCTGGCGGGCGAGGCCGGGGCCATCGACGCGATCCAGTGGCTCGACAGCCGCGCGCCTGCGCTGACGTTCCAGCCCACCCCGGTGCGGGTCGCGCTGCACCTGCCCTGCACGCAGCGCAATGTGGTGCGCTCCGTCGCTGCACTGCGCCGCCTGCTGGACCGCGTGCCGGGGCTGGAGGTGGTCGAACTCGACGCCGGCACCGGGTGCTGCGGCGCGTCCGGATTGAACATGCTGCTGGACCGCGACCGCGCCGCCGAACACCGCACGCCGCTTGTACGTCAGTTCGAGGGCAGCGGTGCGACGCGGCTGCTCAGCGCCAACATCGGCTGCCGGTTGCATCTGGCGGGCGCGGTCGACGCGCCCGTGCAGCATCCCCTGGAGTTCCTCGCGTCGCGGCTGGTCGCCTCCACGCCGGCGTAAGGTCGCGCGCCTACACTTGCACGCCATGAACACACGCTCGCTTTCCCCGCTCGACCGCCTGCTGTCCGACCTGCAGCGCGCGATGGACACTGTCGCCGGCGCGCCCGTATCCGAGCGCCCCAACCCGGCCCGCGACGAGGCCGACATCGTGCTGGATGACGCCGAGCGCCGGCATGCCGCCGGGTTGATGCGCATCAACCACGTCGGCGAGGTCTGCGCGCAGGCGCTGTACTGCGGCCAGGCCGCGGTGGCGCGTGACGGCGCGACGCGCGAGCACCTGCTGGCCGCCGCGCAGGAGGAAACCGACCACCTGGCCTGGTGCGCGGACCGCCTGCACGAACTCGACAGCCGGCCCAGCCTGCTCAACCCGGTGTGGTACGCCGGCAGCTATGCGATCGGCGCGCTCGCCGGCCTGCGCGGCGACGGCTGGAACCTGGGCTTCGTGGTCGAGACCGAGCGCCAGGTTGAAGCCCATATCGACGAGCACCTGCAGTCACTGCCGCCGGCCGATGCGCGCAGCCGCGCCATCCTGCAGGTGATGAAAGCCGACGAGGCGCGCCACGCCGATGCCGCCGAACAGGCCGGCGCGCGCCTCCTGCCGATGCCGGTGCCGACGTTGATGGCCGCGGCATCGAAGCTGATGAAGTCGGTGGCGTACAGGATCTGACGCGATGCGCTGCAGGAATCTGCAGGAGCGGTTTCAGCCGCGATGCCTTCCCCCGCAATCCACGCCTTACTGTAGGAGCGACGTGAGTCGCGACCGCGCAACGCCGGTCGAGCGCGCATCGCGACTCATGTCGCTCCTGCAGGGACCGGTTCGGGGCTGAAGCCGATCCTACAAAGACGCGTGAGCGCCTGGGGGGCTCGGACCCGCGACATGAGCTCGAACCCACGACATGAAAAAGGCCGGCAATGCCGGCCTTTTCTGCGACTGCACATCGGCAGAACCGGCGGTCAATCCGCCAGGTTGCGCCCGTGGTACAGCTCCTCGATCTCGCGCTTGAGCCGCGCTTCGATCTTCATGCGCTCCTTGAACGACAGGTTGCGCGCCTTTTCCTCGAACAGGTACCGGTCCAGGTCGAAGTCCTTCAGGTGCATCTTCGTGTGGTAGATGTTTTCCTGGTAGACGTTGACGTCGAGCATCTCGTAACGGGACTTGATGTTCTTGGCCAGGTAGTCCTGGATCGAGTTGATCTTGTGGTCGATGTAGTGCTTCTTGCCCTTCACGTCGCGGGTGAAGCCGCGCACCCGGTAGTCCATCACCACGATGTCGGACTCGAGACTCTCGATCAGGTAGTTGAGTGCCTTCAGCGGCGAGATCACGCCGCAGGTGGCCACGTCGATGTCGGCGCGGAAGGTCGCGATGCCGTTGTCCGGGTGCGTCTCCGGATAGGTGTGCACCGTGATGTGCGACTTGTCCATGTGCGCGACCACGGCGTCGGAGATCACGCCCTTGGCATCGCGCTTGTCGACCACCGGCTCCTCGGAAATGAGGATCGTCACCGACGCGCCCTGGGGGTCGTAGTCCTGGCGCGCGATGTTGAGGATGTTGGCGCCGATGATGTCGGCCACGTCCGTGAGGATCTGGGTCAACCGGTCGGCGTTGTATTCCTCGTCGATGTACTCGATGTAGCGCTGCCGCTCCTCTTCGGAGGCGGCGAAGCTGACATCGTAGATATTGAACGAGAGGGCCTTGGTGAGGTTGTTGAAGCCCTGCAACCTGAGGCGCGGCAGCGGTTTGACCACGGTGGGGGGTCCCGGATCTGGCAGTGGAATCGGCAATTATGGGGCATTCGGCCGGTGGGGTGAAACCGCGGCCGACCCGCGACCCCGCCCGTTCGCGTCAGCATTTGCCCCGGCACGTCGCTTGGGCCTAAGCTCGGCCGATCACACCAGCCTGCCGCCCATGTCCGCCACCTCGGTTGCACACCTGACTGCCCAACGCCGCACCCACAGCCCGTTGATGCCGGATACGTCGGTCATCGAGCGGTTCCTCGCGCACAGCCATCGCCGCCGGTACCCGTCGCGCACCGACGTGTTCCGCCCCGGCGACCCGGCCAGCACCCTGTACTACGTGGTGTCCGGCTCGGTCAGCATCATTGCCGAGGAAGACGACGGGCGTGAGCTGGTGCTGGGGTACTTCGGCCCGGGGGAGTTCGTCGGCGAGCTGGGGCTGTTCATCGAGAACGACCGGCGCGAGGTCATCCTGCGCACCCGAGCGGCCTGCGAGCTGGCCGAGATCGGGCACGAACGCTTCTACGACCTGTTGCTGGGCCGGCTGTCGATGGACGCGCCCAAGCTGCTGTACGCGATCGGCTCGCAGATCTCCCGCCGCCTCCTCGACACCAGCCGCAAGGCCGGGCGCCTGGCGTTCCTGGATGTCACCGACCGCATCGTCCGCGCCCTGCACGACCTGGCAAAGGAGCCCGAGGCGATGAGCCACCCGGACGGCACCCAGTTGCGTGTGTCGCGCCAGGAGCTGTCGCGCCTGGTGGGCTGCTCGCGCGAGATGGCCGGCCGCGTGCTCAAAAAGCTGGAAGCCGACGGCAAGCTGCACGCGCGCGGCAAGACCGTCGTCCTGTACGGGACCCGCTGATGGGACGGCTGGCCAGCCTCGACGATGGCCAGCCCCAGACGACCGTCCGCACGGCCGCCCTGGGCGACGCCGCCGACGTGGCGCCATTGCTTGAGGCATTGGGGTATCCCTGCACGCGTGACGAGGCCGCCGAGCGCATCTTGGTCGCGCTCTCCGACCCGCGCCAGCAGCTGCTGCTGGCCGAGCGCGACGGCCATGTCTGCGGCCTGGTCGCCCTGCATACGCTCTACATGATCGCCAACGGCGCGGACCTGGCGCGCATCACCGCGCTGGTGGTCGACCCGACCTGCCACCGCCAGGGCGTCGGACGCCGCCTGCTGCGCGAAGCCGAGGCCGTCGCACGTCGCACCGGCGCGGCCCGCATCGAAGTCACCAGCGGCGCGCAGCGCACCGAAGCACGCGCGTTCTACTGCGGCTGCGGGTACAGCGACGACTCGCAGCGCTTCGTGAAACTGCTGGGCGATTGAGTGACGCCCTGCTCTTGCAGGAGCGGCTTCAGCCGCCATCCCGGGGTTTTTGCACGAGCGATTGCAGAAGCGACGTAAGTCTCGACCGCGGCAGTTGCACTGCCACGCAGCATCCGACTTCAGAGTCGCGACTCACGTCGCTCCTACAGGGGGGTGAAGAAGCATCGCGGCTGAAGCCGCTTCTACAGATGCGTGCTTACGGCTGCTGCGCTGCGGCCGGCATGGCGACGGGTTCGCCCGCGCGCCCGGGACATCCCCAGTTGAGGATCGGCGTGCCCGCCGGCAGCACGCGCTGGAACATCGCCACGCTGCCGTCCTTCGGATTGACGACGACGGGCCGCTGCGCCGCCTTCAACAGCGGCAGGTCCGCGCTGCTGTCGGTGTAGGCGGTGGCGATCGGCCCGGTGTAGCCGGCCTCGCGCAGCATCGTCATCTTCATTTCGTGGTGGCAGTGCCGCGTGGCGATCACCGCGCCCAGGCGCGGGCCGACCTGCGTGCCGACCACCGGCACGTCCTCGTGCGCGACGAATGCCAGGATCGCGCGCGCCAGCTCCGGCGGCGCGCCGGTGGCGATCACCACCCGGTCGCCGGCCTGCCGGTGGCGGTGCAGCACGTCCAGTGCGATCGGCAGCAGGCGCCCGCGGATCTGCACGGTGTGGGTGTCGACGTAGCGATCAATCAGCGCGTCGATGTCGCGACGGCGGTGGAAGCCGATGGTCCCGACCCACACGAACGCCGAGATCCCGCGACGCCGCGTCGGCAGGAACGCCACCATCGGCCCGGCGACAGGTGCGATGAGCAGCGCCAGCAAGCGGCGCCACCATGCCCGCAGGATCAGCCACTTGAACAGGTGGCCGCCGGAGTCGCCGTCGTACAGCGTGTGGTCGAAATCGAACACCACCAGCGGCGCGCCGGCGCGGGCAGCGGGGTATCGGGGGCCGGCTTCACTCATGCGGGATCGGGTGGGATGCGTTGGGGCGATTGTGACGAAACGGGGCGGCGGTGGAAACGCGTGCGAATGGGCGCACGGCCCTACGCGCCGAACATCCGGGCCAGCGCCGCGCCCGGGTCGCGCTCGCGCATGAACGACTCGCCCACCAGGAACGTGTGGACGCCGGCCTGGCGCATCCGCGCGACATCGGCGGCCGAGGCGATGCCGCTCTCGGTGACCAGCGTGCGGTCCGGCGGCACCGCGCCCTTGAGCTCCAGCGTGGTGTCCAGCGAGACCTCGAACGTGCGCAGGTTGCGGTTGTTGACGCCAATCAGCTGGCAGTCGGTCTGCAGCGCGCGCTCCAGCTCGTCGATGTCGTGCACTTCCACCAGCACGTCCATGCCCAGCTCGTGCGCCAGGTTGGCCATCTCGATCATCGGCCCGTCCTCCAGCGCCGCGACGATCAGCAGGATCGCGTCGGCACCGATCATCCGCGCCTCGTACACCTGGTACGGGTCGATCACGAAGTCCTTGCGGATCACCGGCAGGGTACAGGCGTTGCGCGCCGCGGCCAGGTACAGGTTGCTGCCCTGGAAGAAGTCCACGTCCGTCAGCACCGACAGGCACGCCGCGCCGCCGGCTTCGTAGCTGCGCGCGATATCGGCGGGATGGAAGTCCGCACGGATCACGCCCTTGGACGGGCTGGCTTTCTTGACCTCGGCGATCACCGCGGCATTGCCCGCGGCCAGCGTGCGGTCGATGGCCGCGGCGAACCCGCGCGTGGGCGGTTGCGAAGCCACGCGGGCGCGCAGGTCGTCCAGCGAGCGCACGCGGCTGCGCTGGTCGATCTCTTCGCGCTTGCGGGCCAGGATGGTGGTGAGGATGTCGCTCATACGGTACCGGTCGGATAATGGGGTGGTGTCGTGATGCGCGGGTCGCAGCCTGCAGGCCGCGGGGCGGTTTCGAAGCGCTCGACGCGCATCATCGCGAGGGAGGTCATGGTGGGCATGGGTTCGATGGCGCCGCCTTTCCGTAGGCACGTTCGACGCGTGCCACGCGCAGCTCGAAATGGTCGTACCAGTGGGTGCGGCCGTACGCGCGCGTCGCCGCGTGGTCGGCCTGGCGCTTCCATGCCTGGATGGCGGCTTCGTCGGTCCAGTAGCTCACGGTGATGCCGAAGCCGTCCGCGTCGCGGCTGGACTCCACCCCGAGGAACCCGGGCTGGCGCGATGCCAAGTCCACCATGCGCGCCGCGGCGTCCGCGTAGCCGGCATCGTCGTGCGCGTTGCGCTGCGAGCTGAACACCACCGCGTAGTACGGCGGCTGGGGCAACGTGGCGAACGGTCCGCTCATGCCGCCGCCAGCTCCTTCGTCACGGCCACGAACTGTTCGAGCTTCTCGCGCGCCTGGCCCGCGGCGATGGCCGCCCGCGCGCGTTCGATGCCGTCGCTGATGCTGTCGGCGACGCCCGCCACGTACAGCGCCGCGCCGGCGTTGAAGACCACGATCTCGCGCGGCAGCCCGCGCTGGTTGTCCAGCGCCTGCAGCACCATCGTGCGCGACTCCAGCGCATCGGCCACGCGCAGGTTGCGGCTGGCGGCCATGGCGATGCCGAAATCCTCCGGGTGCACCTCGTACTCGCGCACCACGCCGTTGCGCAGTTCACCGACCAGCGAGCCGGCCCCCAGCGACAGCTCGTCCATGCCGTCGCGACCCCACACCACCAGCGCGCGCTGCGCGCCCAGCTCCTGCAGCACGCGCACCTGGATGCCGACCAGGTCGGGGTGGAAGACGCCCATCAGGATCGCCGGCGCGTCGGCGGGGTTGGTCAGCGGCCCGAGGATGTTGAAGATCGTGCGCACGCCCATCTCGCCGCGGATCGGTGCCACCGCCTTCATCGCCGGGTGGTGCACCGGCGCGAACATGAAGCCGATGCCGGTGCGCGCGATGCACTTCGACACCTGTTCGGGCTGCAGGTCGATCGCCGCACCCAGCACTTCCAATACGTCGGCGCTGCCGGACTTGGACGACACGCTGCGGTTGCCGTGCTTGGCGACCTTGGCGCCGGCCGCGGCGATCACGAACATGCTGGCGGTGGAGATGTTGAAGGTGTGCGCGCCGTCACCGCCGGTGCCGACGATGTCGACCAGGTGGCGGCGGTCGGCGACCTCCACGGGGCGCGAGAACTCGCGCAGCACCGTGGCCGCGCCGGCGATCTCGCCGATGGTCTCCTTCTTGACCCGCAGGCCGGTGAGGATGGCCGCCGTCAGCGGCGGCGAGATCTGGCCGCGGATGATCATCCGCATCAGGTCCATCATCTCGTCGTGGAAGATCTCGCGGTGCTCGATCAGGCGCTGGAGGGCTTCTTGGGGGGTGAAGGGCATGGTGTATTCCGGTATGCGGATGGCAATGGCGCGTTGCGGAGTAGAGGCTTCCGTGCCTGTAGGAGCGGCTTCAGCCGCGATGCCTGTTGGCTTCACATCCACCTGTAGGAGCGACGTGAGTCGCGACCGAAAATCGGAGACTGCGTCCCTTCCGGCTGGCGTGATCGCGACTTACGTCGCTCCTACAAAACAGCAGTATCAAGATCAAAGGATCGCGGCTGAAGCCGCTCCTACAAAGGAATGACTCAACGCTCCAGGAAGTTCTTCAGCAGCGCGTGGCCGTGTTCGGTGAGGATGGATTCGGGGTGGAACTGCACGCCTTCCAGCGGGAATTCGCGATGGCGCAGGCCCATGATTTCATCGAAGCCGCCGGCGTCGTCCTCGGTCCATGCCGTGATCTCCAGGCACCCGGGCAGCGTATCGCGCGCCACCACCAGCGAGTGGTAGCGCGTCGCCTCGTAGCGGTCGGGCAACCCGGCGAACACGCCACGGCCTTCGTGGCGGATGCGCGAGGTCTTGCCGTGCATGATCGACTTGGCCCGCACCACGTCGCCGCCGAACGCCTGCCCCAGGCTCTGGTGGCCCAGGCACACGCCCAGGATCGGGGTGCTGGCACCCAGCTCGCGGATCACGTCCACCGATACGCCGGCCTCGTTGGGCGTGCATGGGCCGGGCGAGATCACGATGCGCTCCGGCGCCATGGCCTGGATCTGTGCCACCGACAGCGCATCGTTGCGCACCACCTCGACCTCGGCACCCAGCACCTGCAGGTACTGCACGAGGTTGAAGGTGAAGCTGTCGTAGTTGTCGATCATCAACAGCACGTCACAAACCCCTCGCCGCTTCGGCCACCGCGCGGAACAGCGCGCGTCCCTTGTTCATGGTTTCGTCCCACTCCTTCTCCGGGTCGGAGTCGTAGACGATGCCGGCGCCGGCCTGCACGTGCAGGCGGCCGTCCTGGATGACGGCGGTGCGGATGGCGATGGCGGTGTCGGCATCGCCGTGCCAGCCGATGTAGCCGATGCTGCCGGCATAGACGTTGCGCCTGATCGGTTCCAGCTCGCGGATGACCTCCAGCGCGCGGATCTTGGGCGCGCCGCTGACGGTGCCGGCCGGGAACGTGGCGCGCAGCACGTCCGCGTAGCTCATGCCGGCCTTCAGCGTGCCGGTGACCTCGCTGACGATGTGCATGACGTGGCTGTAGCGCTCGATCACGAACTGCTCGCCGACCTGCACCGTGCCCGCCTCGCTGACGCGGCCGACGTCGTTGCGGCCCAGGTCGATCAGCATCAGGTGCTCGGCGCGCTCCTTGGGATCGGCCAGCAGTTCGGCTTCCAGCGCGGCATCGGCCTCCGGCGTCTCGCCGCGCGGCCGGGTGCCGGCGATGGGCCGCACGGTGACGGTCGGGGCGTCGGTGCCCATGCCTTCCAGCCGCACCAGGATCTCGGGCGAAGAGCCGACCACCTGCATCTCGCCGACGTCCAGGAAGTACATGTACGGCGACGGGTTGAGTGCGCGCAGGGCGCGGTAGACGTCCACCGGCCGGGCTTTGAACGGCACGCTCAGGCGCTGGCTGAGCACGACCTGGAACACGTCGCCGGCGCGGATGTAGTCCTTGGATTTCTCGACCGCGTCAATGAAACCTTCGCGGGTGAAACCGGAGACGAAGTGCGACTCGTCCAGCACCGCGCCGTCCAGGGTGTCGGGATAGGCCGCGCCGCCGGTACGCAGCCGGTGCACCAGCTGGTCCAGCCGGCGGTTGGCCCGCGCGAATGCCTGCGGCTCGGACGGGTCGGCGTGGACGATCAGGTACAGGCGGCCCTTGAGGTTGTCGAACACCGCGACTTCCTCGCTGAGCATCAGCAGGATCTCGGGGGTGCCGAGTTCGTCCGGCTTGGGCTCGCCATCGGGCCCCGGGCCGGCCAGGCGTGGCTCGATGTAGCCGATGCACTCGAAGCCGAACCAGCCCACCAGCCCGCCGGTGAAGCCGGGCAACCCGTCGATTTTCGGCACGCTGTGCGCGGCGCGCAGGCGCTCGACCTCGGCGAACGGGTCGGCGACCTCACGCGCGTTCACCAGCTCGCCGTGCTCGCTGACCACCAGCGTGTGGCCGGCGAAGGCGTACACGCGCTTGGCCGGCAGGCCGATGATCGAGTAGCGGCCGAAGCGCTCGCCGCCCTCGACGGATTCGAACAGGTAGGTGTGCGGGCCGTCGGCCAGCTTCAGGTAGACCGAGAGCGGGGTGTCGAGGTCGGAGAAGACCTCGCGGACGACCGGGATGCGGGTGTGGCCTTCAGCGGCCTGCTGCTGGAACTGCTCGGCGGTGAGCGTGTGGGGCGACGGCATGCGGCACTTCCTGGGAATGCGACGGGGCGTGGACGGCGGCGGGCATCGGCCACCATCGCCAACCTGTGTCGGCACCGCAGGAATGAAGGGTCGCCCGGAGGTTCATGGGGCGCTACTTTAGCCGCTTCGCCGCGCGGATGCAGGCCTATGCCGGAAGCATGCCGGGCGCCGGCGCGGGCGCGCCGTCCGGCTCCGGCCCGGGCGCCTCGCCCGCCCCCAGCGGCAGCGGATTGCCGGGCGTACGCAGCAACGGGCAGCCCGGCGGCAGGTGCATGCGCAGGCGCGAGGCGACGCAGTCGATGCGGAAGCCGCGCGCTTCCACCGGCTCGCCGTCGAGGTTCAGCACGAACGGCTCGGCGCCTTCGATCGCCACCCACGGCAACTGCCGGCGCACGGCGACGCGGTCGAGCGCGCCCTGCTTGCCCTCGGTCAGCAGCGCGCCGACGGTGGCGCCCACCTCGCCTTCCAGCTCCGGGACGATGGTGAGGTCCAGCAGGTCGTCGTCGATCACGGCGTCCGGGCACAGCACCTGCCCGCCGCCGGCCTGGCGCCCGTTGCCGATGCCCAGCGCGATGAAGCCGCCCTCCCAGTCGAATTCCGGACCCGACACGCGCGCGGCGATGGGCTCGATCCGCCCCAGCTTGGCGATGCCGGTGATGAGGTAGGCCAGCCCGCCGAGCATCTTCTTCAGGCCCTCGTCGGTCTCCACCGTCACCTGCGTGCCGAAACCGCCGCTGGCGAGGTTGGCGCACCAGTGGCGGCTGCCGTCGGTGTCGATGCACAGCAGGTCGATCGGTTGGGCGGCGGTGCGGCGGATGAGGTCGAGGGCCTCGACCGGGTCCAGCGGCACGTCAGCCGCGGTGGCGAAATCGTTGGCCGTCCCCATTGGCACCAGCGCCAGCGCGGGCAACGCGCCGGCATCCGCGTCCTGGCCGGCCAGCGCGGTCGCCACCTCGCTCAGCGTGCCGTCGCCGCCGGCAGCGATCACCGTGTCGACCCGGTTGGCGAGGGCCTCTTCGACATGACGGGCGGCGTCGCCGCCCTCCCACGTGACCCGCACGTCGATGCGGATGCCGTTGCGGCGCAGGTCGAGCACGGCCTCGCGCAGCGGCTCGTCGCCGGCGGACTTGCCGTTGAGGATCAGGCACCAGTAGGAGGCAGGCATGGGGCGCGCGTGCGGGGGCGGTGGGGCAGGCTAGCAACGCCGCGCCAAGCGGAAGTGAAACCCCTCCCTTCGCGGCCGTGCGGCGACACGCGCGCGACACGCCGGTGTCATCACGCGGTCATCGGACGCGCGGAGCATGGGAGTCCATTCCCAGGGACGACGGGCGGAGGCAGGATCGCCTCCAATCTTCCAGACCGGTGCCGGCGACGGCATCGGCCTTTCCACGTGCGGACGCGTGCTCAGCGCACGCCGGCAACGGCCGACTTCATCCGCCCGATCACGTCCTGGTAGTCGTCGGCATTGAAGATCGCCGAGCCGGCGACGAAGGTGTCCGCGCCGGCCGCCGCGATCTCGGAGATGTTGTCGGCCTTCACCCCGCCATCGATCTCCAGCCGGATCGCCCTGCCGCTGCGGTCGATCATTTCGCGCACCCGGCGCAGCTTGTCCAGCGCCGAGGGGATGAACGACTGCCCGCCGAAGCCCGGGTTGACCGACATCAGCAGCACCAGGTCCAGCTCGTCCAGGACCCACTCCAGCACCTCGACCGGCGTGGCCGGGTTCAGCACCAGCCCGGCCTGGCAGCCGTGCGACCTGATCAGCTGCACGGTGCGGTGCACGTGCGCGCTGGCCTCGGGGTGGAAGCTGATGACGGACGCGCCGGCCTTGGCGAAGTCCGGGACGATGCGGTCGACCGGCTCCACCATCAGGTGCACGTCGATCGGCGCGGTGACGCCGTGCTTGCGCAGCGCCTCGCAGACCATCGGACCGATGGTGAGGTTGGGCACGTAGTGGTTGTCCATCACGTCGAAATGCACCCAGTCCGCACCCGCGGCCAGGACGGCGTCGACCTCTTCGCCGAGGCGGGCGAAGTTGGCCGAAAGGATGGAGGGGGCGATGACGGTGGGTTGCATGGCGGCGCTCGCGGAAGGCAGGCGCCCATTGTCGCCGTCGGCGGCCGGCGACGAAAGCGTGATGCGCGTCGCGTCGCCGCTCAGCAAGGTGAGGGGCACGTCAGGGCTGGCTGCATCCGGCTGTGCACGATGCCCGTACCGCAGCAGGTCCGTGTCCGATCCCCCGATGACACGCATGCCATGCGTGCATGCACGGGACGCGGTCGACTGCGTTGGCGGCACCGGGCACTGCGTCGGCGCCGCCGCCCCCCAAAACAAGGAGTACCGAATGAACCGTCCCCGTTCCCTGCTGTTGGCTTCACTCGCACTGGCCACCGCGCCGGCCTTCGCGCAATCGGCGCAGTACGACTCCACCTGGACCGGCGGCTACGTCGGCGGCTACGCCGGTGGTGTGTTCGACCCGGATGACGGCAACGACCGCTTCCTGTTCGACACCGACCTGGACGGCACGTACGACGACACCGTGCGCACCGGTGCGGGCGCGGATGCGTTTTCGCCCGGCGTCTGCAATGGCGTGGCGCGCGGCCCCACCCCCGATGCCGGATGCAACGGCAACAACGGTGGCGCCGAATGGGGCCTGCGGCTGGGCTACGACTGGCAGATGGGCGATGTCGTGTTCGGCATCGTCGGCGACTACGGCTGGAACGACGCGCGCGACGCGGTGACCGCCTTCAGCACCACGCCGGCGAGCTACACCATGCTGCGCAAGGTCGACACGATGGCGGCCATCCGCGGCCGGCTGGGCCTGGCGTTCGGCGGCGGCAGCTACGCCGACAACCTGGTCTACGTCACCGCCGGCTATGCGCAGGCCGACATCGAAAACAGCTTCCAGACCAGCAACGGCGTCAACACCTTCACCACCAACGGCGACAGCGATGCCGACGGCACCCAGTACGGCATCGGCTACGAGCGCAAGTTCAATCCGAACTTCGCGCTGGGCATCGAGTACCTGCGCACCAACCTGGACGACGACGAGTACCGCGTGCGTGCCGGGGGCCCGGCGCCGGCCACCAACCCGTTCATCCTGGTCAACGCCGACGGCACGGACATGCGCCGCAGCGACACCGGCTTCGACCTGGACAGCCTGCGGCTGACCGCCACCTACCGGTTCTGACCGGCGCGGCCCTGCGCGAGGGGCTCAGGTCCCCTTGCGCAGGGCCTTGATGCGGTCGTAGGCGCCGTTGATCTCGCGCGCCTTGGTCTCGGCCTGGCGGCGCAGTTCGGGCGCGGCACCGGCGACGCGGTCGGGGTGGTACTGGGCGATCAGGCGGCGGTAGGCCTGGTCGACCTCGGCGTCGCTGGCGTCGGACGTCAGCCCCAGTTGCGCGTAGGGGTTGTCGCGGCGCAGCTTGAACCAGTCGGTATCGAAGGCATGGCCTATCAGGAGGCCGATCAACGCGCCCAGCAGCGGGTTGACGCGGAACAGGGCCGCGCCGGCCAGTGCACCCAGCAGTTTTCCGTACCAGCGTTTCATGCCGCGGGGCTCCGGGAAGGCGGTCGAGGGCGCGGCGGGAAGGGGCCGCGCGACGGGGCGCGAGTGTACCTGCACCCGGCCGCCGACCGGCGTACACTGCCCGGCCCCGTCGCGCGGGCGCGCGATGCGCTGCCGCCGACGGGGCCTGCGCCACCTGGGGGCTACACGTTGTCCACGACCTTGCACCGACCCTACCTGCTGGAATCCGACCTGCCCGGTCTGCACCTGCGCCACCGCGGCAAGGTGCGCGATGTGTTCGACCTGCCGGCCGGCGCGCTGCCGGCCGACGCCGGCTTCGGCGACTGCCTGCTGATGGTCGCCACCGACCGGCTGAGTGCCTTCGACGTGGTGCTGCCCGACCCGATCCCCGGCAAGGGCGAGATGCTCTGCCAGATCAGCAATTTCTGGTTCGACCGGACGGGCCACATCGTGCCCAACCACCTGACCGGCATCGATGTCGCGTCGGTGTTGCCGGCCGGCGTGGACGCGTCGCTGTATGCCAGGCGCGCGGTGGTCACGCGCCGCCTCAAGCCGGTGCCGATCGAATGCATCGCGCGCGGCTACGTGATCGGCAGTGGCTGGAAGGACTACCAGCGCACCGGCCGCATCAGCGGCATCGCCCTGCCCGACGGCCTGCAGCAGGCGCAGAAGCTCCAGGAGCCGATCTTCACCCCGTCGACCAAGGCCGCCGTCGGCGACCACGACGAGAACATCGACTTCGACACCGCGGTGCGGCTGTGCGGCGCCGAGCTGGCCGAAGCCGTGCGCGACGCCACGCTGCGCCTGTACCGCTATGCCGCCGACTTCGCCGCCGAACGCGGGATCCTGCTGGCCGACACCAAGTTCGAGTTCGGCACCGACGCCGACGGCCGCCTGTACGTGATGGACGAGATGCTCACCCCGGACTCGTCGCGGTACTGGCCGGCGGACGAGTACGAGGTCGGCACCAGTCCGCCCAGCTTCGACAAGCAGTTCGTGCGCGACTACCTGGAGACGCTGGACTGGGACAAGACCGCGCCCGGCCCGCGCCTGCCGCCGGAGGTGATCGAGCGCACGCGCGCGAAGTACGCCGAAGCACTGGAGCGGCTGGCGGGTATCCGGATCGATTGAGGCGGCGTCTGCCGGCCGACCCGGTCTTCGCGGGCGAACACGTTGCGGATCGCGCCTGAAGGCGCTCCTGCAGGAAGCCCCCGGAGCAGCGCACGGCTGTTGCAGGAGCGACGTCAGCCGCGATGCCGTGCGGCCGCCTCTGTAGGCGCGACGTAAGTCGCGACCCGCCAGTGGGATTGCGACGCGACGGGCCGATGGCGGTCGCAACTTACGTCGCTCCTGCAACGGTCGCGTGGAAGCGACCGCGGCGGGCCATGCGCCGGCCCCGCGCCCTTGCCATACTCCCGCCACCGCCCGCCGGAGACCGCCATGGACGTCGCTGCCCGCCCCATCGACCGCTGGTTCGCCAGTTACTCCGGCGACCACCGCGACCCCACCAACCAGGCCATCCACGTGGTCGCGGTGCCGGCGATCCTGTGGAGCGTGATCGCGCTGCTGTGGTGCATCCCCTCGCCCGGCACGCTGTTCCGCGACGGCTTCTGGGCCGGGCTGGCGATGTTCGGCGCGTTCCTCTTCTACTACCGCGCCTCGCGCCGGCTGGGGCTGGGCATGGCCGCGGTGTTCGCACTGCTGGGGCTGCTGACCAACGTGCTGTTCGCCACGCTGGGTCGCATGCCACTGCTGACGCTGGCGATCGTTGTGTTCGTGGTGGCGTGGATCGCGCAGTTCATCGGCCACAAGATCGAGGGCCGCAAGCCGAGCTTCCTGACCGACCTGACCTACCTGCTGATCGGGCCGGCGTGGGTGCTGGTCAAGCTCTACCGGCGGCTGGGCTGGACGTACTGACGGCGACGCCGCACCCGACGCGCGAAGCCGGCACGCACGGCAACGCGCATCCGGCCGGGGCCGTGTAAGGTCCGGCGTTCCCGTCCACGCCGGATCCTGCTCCATGCCGCCACGCGATATCGCCCTGGTCCTGCTGATCTGCGTGGCGTGGGCCTTCAACTTCCTGACCTCCGCGCTGGCGCTGCGCGAGATCCCGCCGTTCCTGTTCACCGCGCTGCGCTTCGCGCTGCTGGCCCTGCCGCTGGTGTTCGTGCTCAAGCGTCCGGCACCCGGGCAGTGGCCGCGGCTGGTGGCGGTCTGCCTGTGCGTGGGCGTGGCGCATTTCGGGCTGAGCTTCCTGGCACTGAAGCTCGCCGGCAACCTCACCTCCCCGGCCATCGTCATGCAGAGCTACGTGCCGATGACCGCGCTGCTGGCGTGGTGGCTGCTGGACGACCGCTTCGGCTGGCGCACCGGCCTGGCGATCGGCGTGAGCTTCGCCGGCGTGCTGGTGCTGGGGCTGGACCCGCTGGTGTTCCGTCGGCCGGATGCGCTGGCGCTGATGCTGGTGTCGGCGGCGTCCCTGGCGCTGGGCACGGTGCTGATGAAGCGGCTGCGCGGGCTGGACGTCTTCAGCCAGCAGGGCTGGACCGCGCTGATCAGCGTGCTGCCGCTGCTGGGCCTGAGCCTGTGGCTGGAGCCGGGCAGCGTGGCGCGGCTGGGCGCGGTGAGCTGGGTGGGCTGGCTGGGCGTGGCGTACGCCGCCTTTATTTCCTCGCTGCTCGGCCACGGCCTCTACTACGTGCTGGTGCAGCGCCACCCGGTGTCGCAGCTGATGCCGTGGCTGTTGCTGACCCCGGTGCTGGCCGTCGTGCTGGGCATCGTGGTGTGGGGCGACCGCCCGGGCCCGGCGATGTGGGTCGGCGGCGCGATGGTGCTGGGCGGCGTGCTGATGATCGCGCTGCGTGCAATCACCAAGTCGCGCGAGTTGCCGCCGAAAGAGGTGCTGTAGCGCCCATCGCCCCATCGGGGAGGACGGGCAGGCGTCAGCGCGGTGGCTCGAACATCGCGGGCAGCGGTCGGAACGCGCGGGGCGAATAGCCCAGGTCGCGCGCGGCGGGGCCGGCATCGAACACCAGGTCGTCGCGCATCCGCGCCACCGCCGCATCGCCCAGGCCGCGCCCCGCCCCGATCAGCGCGGCGCCACGCAGGGCCAGCGCGAACACCGGCGGCGGCAGTTCGACCAGCCGCGCCGGTGGCTGCAGGCAGGCCAGCACGCGCGCGACCATCTCCCGGTACGCCAGTGTTTCGCCACCGGGCAGGTCGTAGCGCTCGCCGGCTCCGGCCCCTCGCGCCAGGCACGCGAACGCGGCGTCGGCCAGGTCGTCCACGTGCACCGGCTGGCGCTGCCCGGTGGCGCCGCGCGGCAGCGGGAACACGCCCGCGCGCCGCGCCAGGGCGGCGATGCGGGTCAACGTGGCATCGCGTCCGGCGCCGTAGACCAGAGTCGGGCGCAACACGGTGGCGGCGGCGCCGCGCGCGGCCGCGGTCTCCAACAGCGATGTTTCGGCCGATGCCAGCCGTTCGGCCACGTCGCGCTCGGCGTCATCGGGTGAGGCGTGCTTGACGGCGGCGCTGGTGGAGCCGAACGCCACCACGCGCGTGCACTCGACGGCGGCACTCCGGTACCAGCGCGCGAACCGGTCCAACGGCCCGCAACTGACGATCGCGTCGAATGCAGGGGGCGCACTGGCCGGCATGGCGTCGAGCGAACCGCGGTGCCAGGTGACGCCGGGCGAGGGCCCGCGCGCCGAACGCGACACCGCGTCCAGCGTCCAGCCGGCGTCGTGCAGGCGCGCCACCAGCGGCACGCCGATCTGTCCACTGGCGCCGAATATCAGCGCGCGCATCGGGCGCGATGCCGCACGCGGACGACGCCGCCATCGCGGTCGCCGGACCGGCCCGGACGCCGGATCGTATTAATAAGTGTCATGCCTGCCATGCCGCCGCATCCGTTGATGCAGCAAGCATACGCAAGCCTTGGCAGCGCACGGGATGGCCGGTCGCTTCGGTTAGAATCCGGGGGCTTTCCACGCCGGTGCGCGTCCCGCGCCGGCGTGTCGAACCCGCCGCACGACCGGTCCCCACCCGCGCGCACGCCGCGCAACGCCTTGGGAGCGTGATGCTCGAACTCCTGCTAGCCCTGCCGTTTCTCATGGCCATCTGGGTGTTGCTTGCGCGCAATGTCTCGCGGCGGATGACGGCGTGGCTGGCAGGTGCGGCACCGCTGGCGGGCCTGGCGATCCTGGTCGCATTGACGCCCGCCGTGCTCGGCGGCGAGGTGCCGCAGGTCAGCCATCCGTGGATCGAGCCGTTGGGCCTGGCGTTCTCGCTGCGGCTGGACGGGCTGGCGTGGATGTTCGCGACGATGGTGCTGGCCATCGGCGCGCTGGTGGTGATGTACGCGCGCTACTACCTGGATGCGCGCGAGGACGCGCCGAAGTTCTTCGCCTACCTGCTGCTGTTCATGGGCGCGATGCTCGGCATGGTGCTGGCCGGCAACCTGCTGCTGCTGGCGGTGTTCTGGGAGCTGACCTCGATCAGCTCGTTCCTGCTGATTGGCTACTGGTCGCACGACCGCGAGGCCCGCGAGGGCGCGCGCATGGCGCTGACCATCACCGGCGCCGGCGGCCTGGCCCTGCTGGGCGGCGTGATCCTGATCGGCCAAGTGGTGGGCAGCTACGAGCTGGACGCGGTGTTCGCCGCGCGCGAGGCCATCCAGGCCGCGCCCACCTACCCGGCCATCCTGGCGCTGGTGCTGGCGGGCATCTTCACCAAGAGCGCGCAGTTCCCGTTCCACTTCTGGCTGCCGCACGCGATGGCCGCGCCCACGCCGGTGTCGGCCTACCTGCATTCGGCGACGATGGTGAAGGCCGGCGTGTTCCTGCTGGCGCGGCTGCACCCGGCGTTGGCCGGCACGGAAATGTTCTTCTACGTGGTCAGCAGCGTCGGTGCAGCGACCCTGCTGGTGGGTGCGTGGAACGCGATCTTCCAGCACGACCTCAAGGGCCTGCTGGCGTATTCGACGATCTCGCACCTGGGCCTGATCACGCTGCTGTTCGGGTTGTCCACGCCGCTGGCGGTGGTGGCGGGCCTGTTCCACATCCTCAACCACGCCACGTTCAAGGCGTCGCTGTTCATGGCCGCGGGCATCATCGACCACGAGACCGGCACCCGCGACATGCGCCGGCTCGGCAACCTGCGCGGGCTGCTGCCGATCACCAGCGCACTGGCGATCATCGCCACGCTGGCGATGGCGGGCATCCCGCTGCTCAACGGCTTCCTGTCCAAGGAGATGTTCTTCGCGCAGGCGCTGGAAGTGCCCAGCGACACGATGCGCGTCGTGGTGACGGTGGCGGCGTTCCTGGCCGGCATCCTGGGCGTGGCCTACAGCCTGCGGTTCGTGCACGACACCTTCTTCGGCGACGGCCCGCGCGCGGTGGACCGCGAGGTCCACGAGCCGCCGCGCTTCATGCGTGCGCCGGTCGGCATCCTGGTGGTCGTGTGCCTGGCGGTGGGCATCGCACCGGCGTGGACCATCGCCCCCGCGCTGGAAGCGGCCGCGCGCGGCGTGCTGGGCGCGGACCTGCCCGAATACAGCCTGGCGCTGTGGCACGGCTTCAACCTGCCGCTGCTGATGAGCCTGGGCGGTATCGTCGGCGGCGTGGTCCTGTACTTCGGGCTGCGGCGGCTGTTCAACGTCCACGCCATCGCGCGCCGCGCGTTCGGCCGGCACCTGTTCCGCATCAACACGCGCGCGGTGCTGGGCGTGGCCCGTCGCTTCACGTTCAAGGTCACCAACGGCAGCCTGCAGCGCTCGCTGTGGTGGGTGGTGGTGGCCGTCGTCGCGCTCGGCCTGGTGCCCGCGGTGCCCGCCCTGCTGGCGTCGGTACAGGCCGGTGCCGGCCAACCGATGCCGCCGATCGGCTGGGCGCTGTGCGTGCTGCTGCTGGCGGCCACCGCCGCGACGGTCGCGCTGCACCGGCAACGGCTGGTGGCGCTGATCGTCGTCGGCGCGGTGGGGCTCGGCGTCAGCGTGGTGTTCGTGTTCCTGTCGGCGCCGGACCTGGCGCTGACGCAGCTGCTGGTGGAGATGGTCACCGTCGCGCTGATGCTGCTGGCGCTGAACTACCTGCCGCAGGAGTCTTTGAAGTCCAACACCCGCGCGCGGCGCTGGCGCGATGCCGCCATCGCACTGGTCGCGGGCACCGGCATTGGCGGGCTGGCCTACGCGATGATGACGCGCCCGGCCGACACCATCGCCGGTGAGCTGCTGGCGCGCTCGCTGCCCGAGGGCTACGGCAGCAACGTGGTCAACGTGATCCTGGTGGACTTCCGCGGTTTCGACACGCTTGGCGAGATCACCGTGTTCGGCATCGCCGGCCTGGTCGTGCATGCCCTGTTGCGGCGTGCGCGCATCGCCGCAACGGAGGTCATCCCCGGCGAACCCGACCGCCTGCCGATGCCCGCGAACCTCAGCCACCTGTTGTTCCCCTTCGCGCTGGCGGTGTCGGCCTACCTGTTCCTGCGCGGGCATAACCAGCCCGGCGGCGGCTTCATCGCGGGCCTGGTGCTGGCGATCCCGCTGCTGCTGCAGTACGTGCTGCTGGGCAGCCGGCACGTGGAATCGCGCATGGGCTTCGACTACACGCGATGGATCGGCATCGGCCTGATCATCGCGCTGCTCACCGGCATCGCGCCGATGGTGCTGTACGGCCTGCCCTTCCTGACCAGCGGCCACGCCGAGCCGCGCCTGCCGCTGATCGGTGAGGTGCCATTGGCCAGCGCGATGGGCTTCGATATCGGCGTGTACCTGGTGGTGTTCGGCGGCGCGATGCTGATCCTGTCGATGATGGGCACGGTCAAGCCGCCGAAGGCCCGAAAACGCGCCGTGGCGGTGCCAGCCAGGGCGGAGGCGTCGTGATGCGACGGCCTGCCCTGCAACGTCATCCGGCTTTCAGCCCCCTCGAGTCAAGGGGGCGACATCAACGCGCAGCGGTGATGTCGGGGTTCGGGAGGGCTGCGGGAGCCGCAATGCGCAACGCGCCGTCCGGACGGCGGCAGGCCCCCGGCACGCCCACGCGCCGAGGACTCGCCTAGTGGAACTCGCGCTCGCCCTCGTCATCGGCGCACTGACGGCCGCCGGCGTCTACCTGCTGCTGCGTTCGCGCAGCTTCGACATGATCCTCGGCCTGACGCTGCTGTCGTACGCGACCAACCTGCTGATCTTCTCGGCCGGCCGCCTGGTGGTCGGCAAGCCGCCGGTGGTCAGACCGGGCCTGGACACGACGCTGGCGAACTACACCGACCCGCTGCCGCAGGCGCTGGTGCTGACCGCCATCGTGATTGCGTTCGCCATGACGGCGGTGACGATCGTGGTGGCGATGCGCAGCCGCGCCGACAACGGCGATGACCACGTCGATGCCGGCGGCGAGGGGATGCCCTGATGCTGGAAGCGTTGTCCGCGCACCTGCCGGTGCTGCCGATCCTGTTGCCGCTGCTGTTCGGCGCGGTTGCGCTGATGTTCGAACGCCGCGGCATCGGGTTGCAGCGGGCCATCGGCTGGACGGGCCTGGCGGCCCTGCTGCTGGCGGTCATGGCGCTGGTCGCCCGGGCCGACACCGGTGCGATCACCTTCTACCTGCTGGGCGACTGGCCCGCGCGCCTGGGCATCGCGCTGGTGGCCGACCGGCTCAGCGCGGGGCTGGTGCTGACCACCGCCCTGCTGGCGGCGGCGTGCCTGCTGTATGCCGGTGCGGGCTGGGACCGCCGCGCGCGCCACTTCCATGGCCTGTTCCAGCTGCAGCTGGCCGGCCTTAACGGTGCGTTCCTCACCGGCGACCTGTTCAACCTGTTCGTGTTCTTCGAGGTGATGCTGATCGCCTCCTACGGCCTGCTGCTCAGCGGCGGGCGCGGGCCGCGGATGCGGGCGGGCCTGCACTACGTGGTGTTCAACATCACCGCGTCGACGCTGTTCCTGATCGCGCTCGGCCTGCTGTACGGCCTGCTGGGCTCGCTCAACATGGCCGAAATGGGCGCGCGGGTGGCCGCGCTGGCGCCCGGCGACGTCGCGCTGGTGCGCGCGGCGTCCGGGCTGCTGCTGGTCGTGTTCTGCGCCAAGGCCGCGCTGCTGCCGCTGTACCTGTGGCTGCCCAACGCCTACGCGCGCGCGCCGGCCGCGGTGGCGGCGCTGTTCGCGATCATGACCAAGGTCGGTGTGTATTCGGTGCTGCGCGTGTACACGCTGGTGTTCGGCGACGGCCCGGGCGAACTCGCCGGCTGGGCGTGGCCATGGCTGTTCTGGACCGGGCTGCTGACGCTGCTGTTGGCCACGCTCGGCGCGCTGGCGGCCTCGACGCTGCGCATGCTGGTGGCGTACCTGGTGATCGCGTCGGCGGCCACGCTGTTCGTGGCCTTCGCGCTGGGCACGCCCGCCACGATCGGCGCCGGCCTGTACTACCTGATGCACAGCACCTTCGTCACCGCCGGGCTGTTCCTGGTCATGGACCTGATCCGCGGCCAGCGGGGGCGGGCCGGCGATGCGCTGGACTACGCGGGGCCGCTGCGCCGCAATGCGCCGCTCGGGGTGTTGTTCGGCATCGGCGCGGTCTCGGTGGCGGGCCTGCCGCCGCTGTCGGGGTTCATCGGCAAGGCCCTGCTGCTGGATGCCGTGCCGGACGGGTACCGGTGGTGGGTGTGGGGCGCCGTGCTGCTGACCAGCCTGCTGACGCTGGTGGCACTGGCCCGGACCGGCAGCCAGGTGTTCTGGCGTGCCGAGCCATGGCCGGAGGAGGTCCGCCCGCCCTCGCCGCCGCTGCGCGCGCAGTGGGCCGGCGCCGGGCTGCTGCTGGCCTACGGCATTGCCCTGACGCTGTGGGGCACGCCGGTGGTGCGTTATGCGCAGGCCGCCGCCCAGCAGCTGCTGGAGCCGGCCGTGTACATGCAGGCCGCGCGTGACCGCACGCCGCAGATCCGGGAGCCCTCGCCATGAAGCGCCTGCTGCCATCGCCGCCCTTGAGCGTGGCCGTGTTCGTGCTGTGGCTGCTGCTGGTGGGCGACTTCAGCCCGGGCCAGCTCGCACTGGCCGCGGTGATGGCGCTGCTGCTGCCGCTGTTGGCCGGCCTGCTGCAGCCCGAGCGCGCGCACTTCGGCCGGCTGTGGACGGTGCTGGTGCTCGGTCGCCGCGTGCTGTGGGACATGCTGCTGTCCAACATCGAAGTCGCGCGCCGCATCCTGGGCCCCGAGCGCTCGCTGACGCCGGGCTTCATCTGGGTGCCGCTGGACCTGCAGAACATCCACGGCATCACCGCGCTGGCCAGCATCATCACCCTGACGCCGGGCACGCTGTCGGCCGAACTGACCGAAGACCGCCGCCATCTGCTGGTGCACGCGTTCAACCTGAAGGATGCCGACGCGACCGTGGCCGAGATCAAGGCGCGCTACGAGGCCCCACTGAAGGAGATCTTCCCGTGATGACCGACATCGCCGTGCTCGTCGCCCTGCACGTGGTCGGCCTGGCGATGCTGATGAGCCTGTGGCGGCTGCTGCGCGGGCCCACGGTGCCCGACCGCATCCTGGGCCTGGACACGCTGTACGTGAACACCATCGCCGCGCTGATCCTGTTCGGCATGCACCTGCGCTCGTCGGTGTTCTTCGAGGCCGCCCTCATCATCGCCATGCTCGGTTTCGTGGGCACCGTGATGCTCAGCAAGTACGTGCTGCGCCGGGACATCGTCGAATGAGCCCCCTGCTGGACATCGCGCTCACCGCGCTGCTGGCGATCGGCAGCTTCTTCGTGCTGGTCGGCTCGCTGGGGCTGGTCAAGCTGTCGGACTTCCTCAAGCGCCTGCACGGCCCGACCAAGGCGACCACGCTGGGCGTGGGCTGCATCCTGGTCGCCTCCATCGGGTACCACGCGTGGCTGGGCGAGGGCCTGGCGCTGGGCCTGCGCGAGATCCTGATCACCGTGTTCCTCTTCATCACCGCACCGATCAGCGCCCACCTGATGGCGCGCGCGGCACTGGCGCTGGACCCGCAGCAGCGGCCACCGCTGCCGGATGCGCAGACGCCCGACGCGCCGGTGGTGCCGGAGCCTGGCCACGGCGCAGCCGAGCGCGACGCCGACGGCGGTTGAACGCGAGACGCAAGGCGGGCGAAACAGGCGGGGCCGTACCCCGCGTCCCACCACGCGTATGCGTCAGTGGTGCATGACCCACCACTCCAGCAGCACCCAGCCGGCGAACGCGGCCAGCAACACGCCACCCTCCCGCCGCTCCAGCCGCAGGTCGCCCCGCAGCATCGGCACCAGCATCAGCGCGAACACGAAGGCGGCCGGCCACTCCAGACGCACGAATGATGCCGGCACCGGCAGCGGCCGCAGCACGGCCATGCCGCCGACCACCACCAGCAGGTTGAACAGGCTGGCGCCGATGACGTGGCCCAGCACCATGTCGCCCTGCCCGCGTCGCGCGGCCGCGATGGCGGCGGCGACTTCCGGCAACGCCGTGCCTATGGCGACCGGCAGCAGGCCCAGCAGCAGCGGACTCATGCCCAGTGCCGGCCCCAGCCCGAGCGCGCCGTCCACGACAAAGCGCGCGCCGTAATACAGCAGGGCGGCGGCAATGGCGAATCGCGCCAGGTTCAATCCCAGCCCGGCACGCGTCTCGGTGAAGGCCTCGATCTCCGCGCGCAGCTCCGGTGCCACGTCGCGCCGCCGCGTCAGGTCGAACGCCAGCACCGCGACGAACGCCACCAGCAGGCCGATGCCTTCGATGCGCGACAGCGTGCCGTCCAGGCCGAGCAACGCCACGACCACCGTGCCTGCGAGCAGCAGCCCCAGCAGCGGCGAGAGTGCCCGCCAGCGCACCAGCAGCGGCGCCGCCACGGCCGCCGCGCCCAGGGTCAGGCCGATGTTGACCACGTTGCTGCCGACCGCGTTGCCCAGCGCCAGGCCGGTGTGCCCCTGCCAGACGGCGTGCAGGTTGACCGCCAGTTCCGGCAGCGAGGTCGCGACCGTCACCAGGATCAGGCCGGCGGCGAACGGCGATGCACCCAGCCGGCGCGACAGGCCGGCCGCACCCTTGATGATCGAATCGCCGCCCAGCGCCAGCAGCAGCACCCCCAATGCGAACCAGCCCAGCGAAGCCAGCATGTCCATCCCCTTGTGTCCGGTCCCGCGACGGGCCCGCCGCGGGCGATTCTATGCCCAGCCGCGGTGGGGCCTAGGAACAGCCCTCGACGTAATCCACGTAAGGGGCCACGCCGACGCGCCATTCGGTGACCGTGCCGTCGGCGTCTGTCTCGAACACGATCGCCGCGTCACTGCCGTCCTGGCCGGTGACCCGCAGGTACTGGCCATCGGTGTATTTGTGCGGGCCCGCCTCGACGCGGCCCGGGTACAGCGCGCGGATCTCGGCCTCGGACATCCCGCGCCGGCCGCCACCGGGGGCGATGCGGTCCGGGCTTTCGGCCGAATAGCGGACCAGGCGGCCGTCGCCGAACATCAGCGCGAACTGTGCCGGCGTCGCCTGCCCGGCGGGGCTGAGGTGGAAGCACGCCTCGCCCTCGGCGGGGTTGCCGGCGAGCTCGCCCTCCCATGCCGCGCGCACCTCGTCGGTGGTCATCCCGAACCGGGCGTCACCGACGCCGTCCATGCGTGCCTCCTGCGGCCCGGTCCCGGTGGACGGGGACGGCGCGGTCGCGGGCGGAACGTCTTCGGCGGGCTGGTCGTCGGCGGGCTGGTCGTCCACTGCCGGTGCCGCCGCGGGGTCGCCCACGGACGCCGCCGGCTCAACACCGGCGGTGCCGGGTTCGCGACTGCAGGCCGCCAGCGACAACGCCAACAGGAGGGGGAGGTACAGGGCGTGACGCATGCGCGGACTCCGTGGCGGAATGTGGCGGGGGGACGAATCCGCCGCAGCCTAGCCGCGTCCCGTGAAGCCGCCGCGAAGCGTCAGCCGGCGAAATGCTTCTGCAGGCCGGCCCAGCAGGCCTGGTAGTCGCGCTGGCGGTGCGCGGCGTCGAAGGCCTGCACCGTCGGCCGGATGACCGCCCGCGACTCGAACATGAAGGCCATCGTGTCGGTGATGACATCGGGCCTGGACAGGTCGGCGCTGCTGGCCTTCTCGAAGGTCGCCGCATCCGGGCCGTGGCCGGTCATCGAGTTGTGCAGCGAGCAGCCGCCCGGCGCGAAGCCCTCGGCCTTGGCGTCGTACGCGCCGTGCACCAGCCCCATGAACTCGCTGGCGATGTTGCGGTGGAACCACGGCGGCCGGAACGTGTCCTGCGCCACCAGCCAGCGCGGCGGGAAGATCACGAAGTCCAGGTTGCTGGTGCCCGGCGTGTCGCTGGCCGAATGCAGCACCAGGAAGATGCTCGGGTCCGGGTGGTCGAAGCTGATCGAGCCGATGGTGTTGAAGCGGCGCAGGTCGTACTTGTACGGCGCGTAGTTGCCGTGCCAGCCGACCACGTCCAGCGGCGAGTGGCCGATGGTGGCGCGCCACAGGTGGCCCTGGAACTTGGCGACCAGTTCGAAGTCGCCTTCGCGGTCCTCGAAGGCGGCATGCGGCGCCAGGAAGTCGCGCGGGTTGGCCAGGCCGTTGCTGCCGATCGGCCCCAGGTCGGGAAGCCGCAGCATCGCGCCGAAGTTCTCGCAGACGTAGCCGCGTGCCTGCCCGTCGGGCAACGACACCGCGAAGCGCACGCCGCGCGGGATCACCGCGATCTCCTGCGGCTCGACCTCCAGCACGCCCATCTCCGTGGCGATGTGCAGGCGGCCCTGCTGCGGGACGATCAAAAGCTCGCCGTCGGCGTCGTAGAAGAACCGGCCGTCCATGTCCCGGTTGGCCGCGTACAGGTGCACGCCGATGCCGGTGTGTGCCGTCGGCCCGCCGTTGCCGGCCATGGTGAACAGCCCGTCGACGAAGTCCGTGGGCGCTTCCGGCAGCGGCAGGGGGTTCCAGCGCAGCTGGTCCGGCGAGACCGGGCCGTCGCAGAAATCGTTGTGGAACGTCGAAACGTCGTCGGCGCGGTAGCGCGAGAAGGTGCCGTGCATCGCCGCGGGGCGGATCCGGTACAGCCAGCTGCGACGGTTCTCGCTGCGGGGCGCGGTGAACGCGGTACCCGACAGCTGCTCGGCGTAGAGCCCGTGCGCGACGCGCTGCGGCGAGTTGCGCCCGACCGGCAGCGTGCCTTCAAGCGCCTCGGTGGCGAACTCGTTGCCGAAGCCGGATTGGTAGCCGTTGCTGGCAATGCTCATTGCGTGGTCACTCTTTAGAGCCCCTCTCCCACCGGGAGAGGGGTTGGGGTGAGGGTGCGTTGTGCTGCGTTGTTCCAGATCGCTTCGACTACGGCCTCGGGGTTCGTCAACACCTCGTTGCTCCAGAACCGAAGTACATGCAACCCCTGCGATTGCAGGTATCGCGTGCGCGATGCGTCAGCCTCGTGCGTGTGCTGCGACCCATCCAACTCAATCACCAGCCTGTTGGACAGGCATACGAAGTCGACGATGTAAGGCGGTACCGGGTGCTGCCGTCGGAACTTCAGGCCTCCGAGTTGCCTGTTGCGAAGGCACTGCCAAAGTTTTCGCTCGGCGTCCGTCAGGTCCTGTCTCAGCCGGCGGGCGCTTCGTAGGTTCCGGGTCGGCAGTGGCGGTTTGAAGGTCGGCATGCTCCGAACCCTCTCCCCAACCCCTCTCCCGGCGGGAGAGGGGCTTCACTACGCCAGGCGTCAGAGAACCCCGCGCTTCATCTGGTCGCGCTCGATGCTCTCGAACAGCGCCTGGAAGTTGCCTTCGCCGAAGCCTTCGTTGCCCTTGCGCTGGATGATCTCGAAGAAGATCGGGCCGATCGCGTTCTGGGTGAAGATCTGCAGCAGCTTGCGCTGCTTGGTTTCCGGGTCGGCATCGATGAGGATTTTGTTGCGCGCCAGGCGCGGCACGTCTTCGCCGTGGTCGGGCACGCGCTGGTCGATCACATCGAAGTACGTGTCAGGCGTGTCGAGGAACTCGATGCCGCGCTCGCGCATGGCCTCCACCGTGCCGTAGATGTCGTCGGTGAAGCAGGCGATGTGCTGGATGCCCTCGCCCTTGTACGCGTCCAGGTACTCGTTGATCTGGCTCTTGGGGTCGTTGGACTCGTTGAGCGGGATGCGCACGATGCCGTCCGGCGCGGTCATCGCCTTGGACACCAGGCCGGTCTTCACGCCCTTGATGTCGAAGTAGCGGATCTCGCGGAAGTTGAACAGGCGCTCGTAGTAGTCCGACCACTTCTGCATGTTGCCGAAGTAGAGGTTGTGCGTGAGGTGGTCGATGAAGGTCAGGCCGAACCCCGTCGGGTTCTGGTCCGCGCCCTCGATCGGCTCGAACTCGCCGTAGGGCGTGCCCTTCTCGCCGTAGCGGTCGACCAGGTACAGCATGCAGTCGCCGATGCCCTTGACCACGGGCGCGTCGATCGCCTTGCTCTGCGGCTTGTGGTCGATGGCTTCGCCGCCGTTGCCCAGCACCGTCTGGCACACGGTGTCGGACGATTCCTTGAAGCGGATCGCGAAGCCGCACGCGCTGGGGCCATGCGCCGTGGCGAAGTCGGCGGCGAAGCTGTCGGGGTCCTCGTTGACCAGGAAGTTGACGCCGCCCTGGCGGTAGACGGTGATCGGCCGGCTCTTGTGGCGCAGCACCGCGGTGAAGCCCATGTTGCGGAAGTAGTCGTGGAGCAGCTGCTGCTGGCCTTCCGGCGCGGCGAACTCGACGAACTCGAAGCCGTCGATCCCCAGCGGGTTCTCGAAGGTGGTGACCTGCATGCCGAGGTTGGGGGCGTGGGCGGTGGGCTGTGCGCTCATGGAGGACTCCTGCGTGAAGCGTGACCAGGGCGGGCTGCGCGCGGATGGCGGCCTGCCGGAGAGGTTATAGTTTCACATGAAACCATAGGCAAGGCACAGCGCAACATGAACCGTCGCGAAGACCGGCCGCATGCCGAGCTCGACCTCGAACACTTCCTGCCCTACCGGCTGTCGGTGCTGTCCAACCGGGTCAGCAGCGCAATTGCGCGGGTGTATTCGGAGCGCTTCGGCCTGGGCGTGACCGAGTGGCGGGTGATGGCGGTGCTCGGCCGCTACCCGGACCTGTCGGCCGGCGAGGTGGCCCAGCGCACGGCGATGGACAAGGTGGCCGTCAGCCGCGCGGTCGCCCGCTTGGTCGAATCGGGCCAGCTGCGGCGCGAGACGCACGGCGACGACCGGCGGCGGTCGGTGCTGCGCCTGTCACGCGCCGGCTATGCCATCTACGACGAGGTGGCGCCGCATGCGCTGGCCTTCGAGGCGCGCCTGCTTGAGGGCTTTGACCCGGACGAACGCGAACTGCTGTTCCGGCTGCTGGACCGGCTGGACGAGCTGGAGCTGAAGGCGGAAGCGCAGGCGTTCTGAGCGCGGGCGGTCAGCGTGCGCCGCCATCGGCGCGCGGCGATGCGCGCGGCACGCACGGATAGCGGACCCCCAAAAGAAAACGGCGGCCGAGGCCGCCGTTTCCGTGTCACGCGCTGGACCGTCAGTAGTCCTTGCGCTCGTTTGCCGTATTCAGGCCCGTGGCCTGCGGCTCGGCCAGCTCGGCCTCGCCCGCCAGCAGGTGGTCATCGTCCTTCAGCGTATCCAGGTGCATCAGGCGCTTGATCAGCGGCGAGATCACCACGAAGCCGACACCCACGGCCACGGCGATCCAGCCGATGTTGGAATAGACATCCAGCACCACGTCCTGGGCGGCATCCGCGCCCGAGGCCGCTTCCGAACCGGTCGCCGCGGCGATCAGGCCGGCGACGAAGTTGCCGGTGGCCGAAGCGAAGAACCAGCAGCCCATGATCAGGCTGGCCATATGCGCCGGCGCCAGGCGGTTCATCGCCGACAGGCCGACCGGCGACAGGCACAGCTCGCCCATGGTGTGCAGCAGGTAGATCAGGAAGATGAAGAGCACCGGGGTCAGGCTGCCGCTGGCGACGGCGGCCGCACCGGCCACCAGCACCAGGAAGCCCAGGCCCAGCTGGATCATGCCCAGGCCGAACTTGGCCGGGGCCGACGGCTCCAGCCCGCGGCGGCCCAGCGTCGTCCACAGCCAGGCGAACACCGGGGCCAGCAGGATGATGTAGAGCGCGTTGATCGACTGGAACATCGAGGCCGGCACTTCCCAACCGAGCATTTCGCGGTTGACGTAGCGGTCGGTGTACAGGTTGAGCGAGGACCCGGCCTGCTCGAACAGCGCCCAGAACAGCACCGAGCCGATCATCAGGATCATCGCGGCGAAGATGCGGTTGCGGGCATGCGAGTCCAGACGCGTGACCGCGATGAACGCCACATAGGCCAGCAGGATCACGCCGGTGATACCCAGTGCCCAGCCGACCACCGCCTGGTTCTGCACCATCCACCAGCACAGCAGCACCATGGCGATGCCGACCAGGTACAGCACCCACTCGAACGGGAGGCCGAGCATCCGCTCGCGCAGACGCGAGGGGTTGGTGGACTCGCCGTTACCCAGCAGCAGCGGCTTGCCGATGACGAACACGACCAGGCCCAGCAGCATGCCGAAACCGGCGGCGCCGAAGCCGTACTTCCAGCCGTAGGTCTCGCCCAGCCAGCCGCACAGCAGCGAACCCAGGAACGCGCCCAGGTTGATGCCCATGTAGAAGATCGTGTACGCGCCGTCGCGGCGCACGTCGGTGCGCGGGTACAGCTGGCCGACCATCACCGAGATGTTGGCCTTGAGGAAGCCGGAGCCGACGATGATGAAGGCCAGCGCCAGCCAGAACGCATCCAGCGCCGGGCTGCCCTGCCCGCCCTCGCCTTCGAAGCCCATCAGGAAGTGGCCGAACGTCAGCAGGACCGCGCCGTAGAGCACCGCCTTGCGTTGTCCCAGGTACTTGTCGGCGAGATACCCGCCGATCACCGGCGTGATGTAGACCAGCGCTGTGTAGGCGCCGTACACCATCGACGCATCGCCATCGGAGAACAGCCAGTGCTTGGTCAGGTACAGGACCAGCAGCGCGCGCATGCCGTAGTAGGAGAAGCGCTCCCACATCTCGGCGAAGAACAGCATGTACAGGCCGCGCGGGTGGCCGAGGAAGGTCTTGTCTTCCGGGGCGATCGAACCGGGTGTGGAACTCATGCGGGATGGACTCCTGGCGGCCGCGGGCGGCCGGGGTGGTGCGTGGAAAGGCGGTGGACGCATGCCCCCGGCGCGGCGCCGGCAGGCAAAACGACGGCAAGGTGTAACCGCAGCGCCCCAGTCCCGTCAAACCGCGGGCGTACTGCTGCAGCGCAGCATCCCCGTTCAAAATGCTGAACCAGCGCGGCCGCCCGGAGGCGGCCGCAGCCTTCGATCACCGTGGACGGCGGACGGTTATCCGGCCGGGGCGTAGGTGTAGGACGAGCCGACGCCCAGCGGGATGCCCAGCGCCCAGAAGCCGATCAGGAACGCGCTCCACACCACCAGCAGCGTGACCGAGAACGGCAGCATCAGCGCCAGCAACGTGCCGACGCCGGCCGACTTCACGTAGCGCTGGCAGAACACCACGATCAGCGGGAAGTACGGCAGCAGCGGGGTGATGATGTTGGTGGACGAATCGCCCACGCGGTAGGCGGCCTGCGTGAGGTCCGGCGAGACGCCCAGCTGCATCAGCATCGGCACCATGATCGCGCCGATCAGCGCCCACTTCGCCGAGGCCGAGCCGACCACCAGGTTGACCATGCCCGACAGCAGCACGATGCCGACCACCGTCAGCGCCATCGGCAGGCCCAGCGCCTGCAGGCCATTGGCGCCCTTGATCGCCAGCAGCACCCCCAGGTTGGACTGGCCGAAGGCGTAGATGAACTGCGCGGCGAAGAACGCCATGACGATGTAGTAGCCCATCCCGCTCATCGCCTTGCTCATGCCGGCGATGACATCGCGGTGGGTCTTCACCGTGCCCGACACGTAGCCGTACACGACGCCCGGGATCAGGAAGAAGATGAAGATCAGCGCCACGATCGACTGCATCAGCGGCGCGGTGAACGCCAGCAGCGGATTGGTGCCGGGCGCCAGCCCTTCCGCCGGCGCCGCCCACGGCGTGCCCTCGGGCAGCAGGCTGAGCACGAACAGCACCACCGCGATGCCGCCGGCGACGAGCGCGGCGGTCAGGCCGCGGCGCTCGTTGGGCGCCAGCGGCTCCATCGTCGGCATCTGGCTGGTGTCGCCGTCCACGGCGGTGGCCTTCAGCCGCGGCTCGATCACCCGGTCGGTGAGGAACCAGCCGATGGCGACGATCAGGAACGTCGAGGCGGTGGTGAAGAACCAGTTGTTGAGCGGGTTGATCTCGATGGCCGGGTCCAGCAGGCGCGCGGCCTCCTGGGTCAGGCCGGCGAGCAGCGGATCGAGGCTGGAGGGCACGAAGAACGTCGCCGAGAACCCGCCCGACACGCCGGCGAACGCCGCGGCGATACCCGCCAGCGGATGGCGCCCGGCCGCATAGAAGATGACCGCGCCCAGCGGGATCACCAGCACGTAGCCGGCATCCACCGCGATGTGGCTGAGGATGCCCACGGCGATCACCGCCGGGGTCAGCAGCAGGCGCGGGGTGACGGCGAGCATCGCGCGCAGGGCGGCATTGATGAAGCCGGTGTGCTCGGCCACGCCCAGGCCGAGCATCGCCACCAGCACCACGCCCAGCGGGGCGAAGTTGACGAAGGTCTGCACCATCGTCGCCATGAAGGCGGTGAGGCTGGCGCCGCTGAGCAGGTTGACGATCTGTACGGGCTCGCCGCTGCGCGGGTCGATCTCGCCGAAGCTGACGTTGGCCAGCAGCGCCGACAGCGCCCAGGTCACCAGCATCAGGATCAGGAACAGCACCGCCGGGTCGGGCAGCCGGTTGCCGACGCGCTCCACGCCGTCGAGGAACCGGGTGACGAGGCCGCGCTTGGCGGGCTCAGCCGGCGGAGCGGACGGGTTCGGCGTGGGCTGGGACATGCGGCGGTCCGGGCGGATTTGAGGTGGCCCGCATCCTAGCAAGGGCGGTGCCCAAGGCGCCTTTCGCCTGGTTCCCGCTACCTAACGGCGCCCTGGCCATCATTCCCGTCTGCGCGGGAATGACGGCTGTAAAGAACCGCGCGGACGGATCGAATCCGCCTTACCGCACCGGTGCCCCATACCCGGGACCCGGCCCGATGGTCGTACGCACTTCGAACAGCTCCGGGAAGAACGTCAGCTCCAGCGCCTGCTTGAGGAAGCCCACACCCGACGACCCGCCGGTGCCGCGCTTGAACCCGATGATCCGCATCACCGTGCGCATGTGGCGGAAGCGCCACAGCTGGAACTGCGTCTCCAGGTCGACCAGGTCCTCGCACAGGTGGTACGCCGCCCAGTGCGCGTCGACGTCTTCGTAGATGCGCTCGAACACCGGCAGCAGCGCCGGCTCGGACACGTGCGGGCGCGACCAGTCGCGTTCGACCAGATGCGCCGGCACCGGATGGCCGGCGCGTGACAGGTAGCGCAGGGCCTCGTCGTAGAGGCTGGGCGCCTCCAGCACCTCGCGCAGGCCGGCGTGCGCGCCCTGGTCGTGGGCGAACACCTTGAGCATCGAGGCGTTCTTGTTGCCCAGCAGGAATTCGATGGTGCGGTACTGCAGCGACTGGAAGCCCGACGACGGCCCGAGGATCTCGCGGAACTCCATGTACTCGGACGGGGTGAGCGTCTCCAGCACCGACCACATCTCGGTGAGCTGGCGCAGGATCGCCTTGCAGCGCGCGAAAATCTTCTGGCAGCCGCCCAGTTCATCGCTGCGCAGCAGCGCGATGGCGGCCTTGAGCTCGTGGATCATCAGCTTCATCCACAGCTCCGAGACCTGGTGCTGCACGATGAACAGCATCTCGTCGTGGTGCGGCGGGTTCGACAGCCGCTCCTGCGCCGACAGCAGCCGGTCCAGGTGCAGGTAGCCGGCGTAGCTCATGCGCCCCGAGAGGTCGGTGTGGATTTCCGATTCCAGCGCGCGCTCGTTCTTCTCGACAGTCATCTCCGCTCCCTGCGGGTCGTGGCCGGGGGCGCACCGCCCGCCCGGGCCGCGCCGCTCCGGTCGTTCCGGAAGCCCACAAGGGTAGCGCACGGTCCACGCCCGTCCGTCGCCCGGTCACACCGCTGACATGCGGCGGCGGGACGATCCGGGCACACTCTTGCCCGCCCGCGACAGGGCACACGCCGGCACGGGGCCGGCGGGCACGCACAACGGGGATCCAGGGATGAATCGAACGACAGGCCGCCTCGCGGCATGGGCGCTGGTGCTGTGCACCGGCTGGGGCGCCGGCGGCACGGCCGCGGCGCAGGTGGTCGTCAGCCAGGTGTACGGGGGCGGCGGCAATTCCGGCGCGACCCTGCGCAGCGACTTCATCGAACTGCGCAACACCGGCCCGGCCGCGGTATCGCTGGACGGCTGGAGCGTGCAGTACGCGTCCTCCACAGGCGCGTCGTGGCAGCGCACGCCGCTGGCCGGGTCGATCGCGCCCGGCGGCTATTACCTGGTCAAGCAGGCCGACGGCGCCGGCGGCACGGTGGACCTGCCCTCGCCCGACGCGACCGGCACCATCGCCATGGCGGCCACCAACGGCAAGGTCGCGCTGGTCAGCGGCGGCGGCGCGCTGTCGGGCGCGTGCCCGCTGGACGCGGCGACGCTGGTGGACTTCGTCGGGTTCGGCGCCAGCGCCAACTGCTTCGAGGGCGCCGGTGCCACGCCCACGCTCAGCAACACCACCGCCGCGCTGCGCAATGGCGACGGCAGCGTCGACACCGACGACAACGCCGCCGACTTCACCCGCGGCACGCCGGACCCGCGCAACAGCGGCGCCGAACCGCCACCGCCACCCGAGCCGCCGTTGCCACTGTCGATCGCGCAGATCCAGGGCGACGGCCTGGCCTCCCCGTACGAGGGGCGCACGGTGGTCACCGAGGGCGTGGTCACCGCGGTCAGGTTCAACAACGGTTTCTTCCTCCAGAGCGCCACTGACGACGGCAACCCCGCCACGTCCGACGGCGTGTTCGTGTTCACCGGCAGCGCACCGCCGGCCGCCGCCGCCGTGGGCAGCCGCGTGCGCGTGACGGCGACGGTCGAGGAGTACGTGCCCTCGTCCGACGTCAACCAGCTGGCGATCACCGAGCTGGTCGATCCGGCCATCGAGCTGCTGGCATCCGGCGTCGCGCTGCCTGCCCCCGTCGAGTTGGCGGCTGCCGAGCTCGGACCCGATGCGCTCCCCGGCACGCTGGAGCGGCTGGAAGGGATGCGCGTGAGCGTGGCCGAGTCGGTCGTCGTCGCGCCCTCGGGCGGCAGCATCGACGAGAACGATGCGCGCGCCTTCAGCGACGGCGTGTTCCACGTGGTGCTGCCGGGCGTGGCGCGGCCGTTCCGCGAGGCCGGCATCGCGGTCATGGACCGTGCGCTGGCCACGCTGCCCGCCGACAAGGACCCGCCGCGGTTCGACACCAACCCCGAGCGCCTGATGGTGCGCAGCCGCGGCCAGGTCGGCGCGGCGCCGCTGTCGGTCGATGTCGATGCGACGGTGGCCGGGCTGCTGGGCGTTCTGGACTACTTTGCCGGTACGTGGGCGCTGCTGCCGGACGTGGCGACGCCGCCGACGGTCGCGGGCGGCCGCCTGCCCGCTGCCGTCAACGACGCCGACTACGACCAGGCGACCATTGCCGGCTTCAACCTGCTGCGCCTGTTCGACGAGGTCGCCGACGGCAACGGCGCGGTGACGCTCACGCCCGAGGCGCTCGACAGGCGGCTGGCCAAGGCCTCGGCCGCGATCTGCGACTACCTCAAGACGCCCGACATCCTCGGCGTGGTCGAGGTGGAGAACCTGCGCGTGCTGCAGTTGCTGGCCGAGCGCCTCGCCGCCACCTGCCCGTCCGCGCCGGCCTACGTGCCGTACCTGGAGCCGGGCAACGACGTGGGCGGCATCAACGTCGGCTTCCTGGTGAACGCGCGCGACGCCGGCGACGGCCGGCCGCGGGTCGAGGTGCTGGGCGTGACGCAGTTCGGCAAGGACACGACGATCGCCAACCCCGACGGCAGCAGCAGCGTGCTCAACGACCGCCCGCCGCTGGCGCTGCGCGCGGTGGTGCACGACGGCCGCGGCGGCGCGTACCCGGTCACCGTCATCAACAACCACCTGCGCTCGCTCAACGGCATCGACGACGTGTCCCCCGGCAGCAGCGGCTGGGCGACCACCAGCGAGCGCGTGCGGGTCAAACGCGGCGCGCAGGCGGCGTACCTGGCCGGCCTGGTCGAGCAGATGCAGCTCGACGACCCCACCGCGCACATCGTGCTGGTCGGCGACTTCAATGCGTTCGAGGTCAACGACGGCTACGTCGACGTGATGGGCATCATCCGCGGCGACGAGGCCGCGCCAAACCGCGTGCTGACGTACGTGGACAGCCCGCTGACCTCGCTGCTGGTGGACGGTTCGCAGCTGATCGCCGACAACGATGAGCGCTATTCCTACGTCTTCGCCGGCAACGCGCAGACGCTGGACCACGTGCTGGTCAACGAAGCGGTGATCGATGGCGTGGCCGGCCTGGCGGTCGAGCACGCGCGCATCAATGCCGACTTCGGCGTGGACAACTTCGACGACGCCGGCATCGCCCTGCGCTCGTCCGACCACGACCCGGTGCGGCTGTCGATCCGCGTGCCGGCGTTCGCCGCGGCCGATCTCGCCGTGACCGTCGGTGCCGATGTCGAGGCGGCGCGCGCGGGCGAGCCGGTGACGTTCGACGCGCGCGTGTCCAATGCCGGGCCGGGCGATGCGGCGTTCGCAAGCGTGGCGTTCGTGTTCGATGCCGCAGTGGCGCCCACGCTTACCGCAGTCGCGGCCGGCTGGACGTGTGCCGCGCCGGTGCAGGACGACGCCACCACCACCGTCACCTGCACCACGCCGTCCATGGCCGCGGGCGCGGAAGCCGCATTCGCGCTGCGGGCGACGATGCCGGAGACGGCTGGCCTCGCGCCGCTGACCCTGGCGGTGGCGACGCAGTCGACCACCCGAGACCCGGCCAACGCCGACAACCGCGCCCGCGTGGCCGTGGCCCGCACGACCGCCGCCGACCTGTCGGTGCGCATCGTCGGCAGCGCCACCCAGCTGCGGCGCGGCGCGGTCGCCACGTTCCTCGTGCCGGTGACCAACTCTGGCCCGGATGCGGCGGTACAACCGCGCCTGGTGATCGAGGGCAACGTCGACCCGCGCGTGGCCGCCGCGGCCGCCCCGTCGGGCTGGTCGTGCCTGCGCATCGCCGGGGCCACGTTCCGCGCCGAGTGCAGCAGCGACGCGGCCATGCCGGCCGGCACGCGCTGGTTCGCCTTCGCGCTGGTGGTGCCGGGCGCGCCGAGCCGGGGCGAGGCGTGGGTGTTCGAGGCCTCCGTGGCATCGGCCACGCCCGACCCGGTGCCCGGCAACAACGCCGATACCCTGCAGGCGCCGGCCCGCGGCCGGCGCTGATCCGGCAACGGGGGCCACATGGGGGCGCGGCGCACGCCGCGCCCCTTTCATTTGAGGCGGGGCACCCACCAGCACACCGTGGGGCAAAAGGCTTGCCGCGTCGCGCAACGGACGGCTACGGCGCTGTGGTTATCATCGACCGGTCCTGTGTTCGAGGAATCCCCCGCGATGACCATCGCTGCGAAGTTCGAGATCGAGTACCTGCAATACCTCGGCCCCGACGGAACACCCGTCGGCCCGCTGCCCGAGGCCTTCAAGGACGCCAAGGCCCTGCTGCCCCTGTTCAAGCAGATGCTGTTCGTGCGCACCTTCGACACCAAGGCCATTGCCCTGCAGCGCACCGGCAAGCTCGGCACCTACGCTGCGTGCCTGGGCCACGAGGCCACCCACGTCGGCATCGGCGCCTCGATGCAACCCGATGACGTGTTCGCCCCCAGCTACCGCGAGTACGGCGCGCAGTTCATGCGCGGGGTCAAGCCGCGCGAGGTCCTGCTGTACTGGGGCGGCGACGAGCGCGGCAACGACTTCTCCGGCCCGAAGCACGACTACCCCTGGTGCGTGCCGATCGCCACCCAGTGCCTGCACGCCGCCGGCGCGGCGCTGGCCTTCAAGCTGCGCGGCGAGAAGCGCGTGGCGGTGACCTGCTGCGGCGATGGCGGCAGCTCCAAGACCGACACGTACGCCGCGATCAACTCGGCCGGCGCGTACGCGCTGCCGTTCGTGCAATGCATCATCAACAACGGCTGGGCGATCTCGGTGCCGCGCAAGTCGCAGACCGGCGCGCCCACGCTGGCGCAGAAGGGCCTGGCCGGCGGACTGCACTGCCTGCAGGTGGACGGCAACGACCTGATCGCCGTGCTGGAAGGCATGCGCCGCGCCATGGAGCGCGCACGCAACGGCGAAGGCGGCAGCGTGATCGAGTTCATGACCTACCGCCTGCACGACCACACCACCGCCGACGACGCCCGCCGCTACCGCGACGAGGCCGAGGTCAAGGCCGCGTGGGAACGCGACCCGGTCACCCGCCTGCGCACGTACCTCACCGCCCAGAAGCTCTGGGACGAGGCGCAGGAAAAGGCCTGGGCCGAGGAATGCGGCGCGAAGGTGGACGTGGAGATCAACGCGTACCTGGAGACGCCGGTGCAGCCGGTCGAGGCGATGTTCGATTACCTCTATGCCGACCCGCCGCCGGACCTGCTGGCCCAGCGCGAGCAGGCGATCGCACGGGAGGGCCGCTCGTGAACAAGGCCGCGACCGACAGGAAGACACAGGGCAAGGGCGAGGCCAAGGCGCCCGCCGCCATCACCCTGATCGAGGCCATCACGCAGGCGCTGGCTTACGAGATGCGCAATGACGACACCGTGCTGGTGCTGGGCGAGGACGTGGGGGTCAACGGCGGCGTGTTCCGCGCCACCGCCGGCCTGCAGGCCGAGTTCGGCGATTCGCGCGTACTGGACACGCCGCTGGACGAGACCACCATCGCCGGCCTGACCGTCGGCCTCGCCAGCCAGGGCATGAAGCCGGTGGCCGAGGCGCAGTTCGACGGCTTCATGTACCCGATGGTGGACCACATCATCTGCCACGCCGCGCGCTTCCGGTATCGCACCCGCGGCCGCCTGACCTGCCCGATGGTGCTGCGCGTGCCCTGGGGCGGTGGCATCCGGGCGCCGGAGCACCACAGCGAGGCCAACGAATCGATCTTCACCAACGTGCCCGGCCTGCGCGTGGTCATGCCGTCCTCGCCGGCCCGTGCCTACGGCCTGCTGCTGGCGTCCATCCGCGAGCCGGACCCGGTGATCTTCTTCGAGCCCAAGCGCATCTACCGGCAGTACAAGGAGCTGGTGCCCGACGACGGCGAGGCGCTGCCGCTGGACGTGTGCTACGTGCTGCGCGACGGCACCGACGTGACCCTGGTCAGCTGGGGCGCGCAGGTGAAGGAGGCGCTGGAAGCCGCCGAGGCGCTGGAGGACGACGGCATCAGCGCCGAAGTCATCGACGTCGCCACGCTGCGGCCGCTGGACTTCGACACCATCGCCGAGTCCGTCAGCCGAACGGGGCGTTGCGTGATCGTGCACGAGGCGCCCAAGACTGCCGGCTTCGGCGCGGAGATCGCCGCGCGCCTGGCCGAGGAGTCGATGTACGACCTGCTCGCACCGGTCGAGCGCGTCACCGGCTACGACACCCACATCCCGCTGTTCCGCCTGGAGATGAAGTACCTGCCCAGCGTCGAACGCATCGTCGAGGCCGCCAAGCGCACGCTGGCGGCCGGCTGACGGACCGCACCACAGGAGATTGCCGCGTGAGTGACACCAAGAAGTTCATGCTCCCCGACCTGGGCGAAGGCCTGCCCGACGCGACCATCGTCGAGTGGGCGGTGAAGGTCGGCGACACCATCCGCCTGGATGACAACCTCGTCTCGATGGAAACCGCCAAGGCCGTGGTCGACGTGCCGTCGCCGTTCTCCGGCAAGGTGCTGAAGCTGGCCGGCGAGCCGGGCGACATCATCGAGACCGGCGCGGTGCTGGCCGAGTTCGAGATCGACCCGTCGATGCCGCAGCGCGCCGCGGGCCAGGACACCGGCCACCACCACGGCGGCACCAAGAAGGCCGGCAAGGGCGGCCACGGCGTCGGCAGCCAGGACCCGGCACCGGACGACCGCGTCGTTGCCTCCGACGAGGGCGGCGCGATCGAGCACGAAGATGAGCCGGCCGCCAAGGGCGAGGCCCGGGCCGACAGCGGCACCGTGGTCGGCGCGATGCAGAGCTCCGATGCCGTGCGCAGCGAGCAGGCGTCGAGCGCCGGCGGCGTCAAGGCGATGCCGGCGGTGCGCGCAATGGCGCGCAAGCTCAAGGTGGACCTTTCGCGCGTGCGTGCGACCGGTGCCGACGGCGCGGTGACGATGGCCGACGTGAAGCAGGCGGCTTCGGATCCCAATGCTTTGCTCCCCTCTCCCGCCGGGAGAGGGGCTGGGGGTGAGGGTGCGGCGCAGGCACGTCACTCGCAGTCCCGCACCGAACCCTCATCCGCCCTGCGGGCACCTTCTCCCGAGGGGAGAAGGGAAGAAAGCCGCAGCACCCTGTCGCAGTCCGGCAAGCCGATGCGCACCCAGCCGCCGGGCGTCGCCGCCAGCGGCCAGCCCGAGCCGCTCAAGGGCGTGCGTCGCAACATGGCGCGGGTCATGGCCGATGCCCACAGCAAGGTCGTCCCGACCACCCTGTGCGACGACGCCGACCTGCATGCCTGGATCGGCAAGCAGGACATCACCGCGCGCCTGGTGCGCGCCATCGTCACCGCCTGCCGGGAAGTGCCGGCGCTCAACGCGTGGTTCGACGGCGACAAGCTGGTGCGCACGATGCACCCGCATGTCGACCTGGGGATCGCGGTGGACACCGACGACGGCCTGTTCGTGCCGGCACTGCGCAATGCCGACATGCTCGACGCCCGCGGCCTGCGCGAGGGCATCAACCGCCTGCGCACGCAGGTGATGGACCGCAGCATCCCGGCCTCGGAGCTGTCGGGCTACACCATCTCACTGTCGAACTTCGGCATGTTCGCCGGCCGCTACGCCACCCCGGTGGTGGTGCCGCCGTGCGTGGCGATCGTCGGCGCCGGCAAGCTGTCGCACGACGTGGTCGCGGTGATCGGCGGCATCGAAGTGCACCGTCGCATGCCGATCTCGCTGACCTTCGACCACCGCGCCTGCACGGGCGGCGAGGCCGCGCGATTCCTCAAGGCGCTGTTGGACGACCTGGCCGCGCCGCAGTAACCGGCGGCCCCCCCTTCGCCCGCCGGAGGGGAGGCGCGCCGACGTCCGAGCGCGTCACCGAAGTGCACCGGAGGTCCCATGCCCCACCGCAGCCGCCTCGCCGGTTTCATCATCGACTGCCACACCGACGACCTCGGCGCCGCCGCGGACTTCTGGTCGCAGGCGCTGGGATGCACCGTCGCCGACCGCAACGCCGGCGCGCCGGGCGGGGCGCAGTACCAGCAGTTTGGCGACACCCCGGGCGACCTGCACATCGAAGTGCAGCAGGTCGACCACCCCTCGCGCGTCCACCTGGACATCGAGGCCGACGACATCGAGGCCGAGGTGGCGCGGCTGGCCGCGCTGGGCGCACGCGAACACTCGCGCCCGCCGCACGGCCGCTGGGTGGTGATGGAGGCCCCCACCGGCCAGCGCTTCTGCGTGGTGCGCATGCGCGAGGACAGCGGCCGACCCGCGCCGCGCACCTGGGGCTGACGTTCCCTGCAGGAGCGGCTTCAGCCGCGATCGAAACTCGATTCCCTTCGAAACCCGGGCTGGATGTAGGAGAGACATGGGTCGCGAACGCAGCCTCGGCCGGGCGGGAGGTCGCGACTCACGCCGCTCCTACAACGGACCCGATTGGCACGCGGCCCGAATTCATCGCGGCTGAAGCCGCTCCTACAGGGGGCCAAGGCGCCGAAGCGCTTCAGCCCACCTGCGGCGTATCGTCGACAACGACCCGATCGCGGCCGGCCGCCTTGGCCCGGTACAACGCCTGGTCGGCGCGCTCGAACACCGCCTCGGGCTCGTCACGCCCCGGCTCGCCGCCCGCGATGCCGATCGACACGGTCAACGGGAACGGCAGCGCAACGCCCGCCACCTGCTGGCGCACGCGCCCGGCCACCTCGGCGGCATTCGCCAGGCGCGTCTGCGGCAGGATGACGAGGATCTCCTCACCGCCAAAGCGCACGGCGACGTCGCCCTCGCGGATGGAGGCGGCCACGCTGTCGGCGACCGCACGCAGAGCGCGGTCGCCCAGCAGGTGGCCGTGGCGGTCGTTGACCTGCTTGAAGTGGTCCACATCGATCAGCATCAGGCTGTAGGGGCCAGCGTCCAGGCGGGCCAGCGCGTCGGGGTTTTCGCGCAGTTGGCCCAGCGCGGCGCGGTTGAGCAGTCCGGTCAACGGGTCATGCGCGGCGCTGTGCTTGAGACGCTCGTGACGCCGCTCCAGGTCGTCCCGGGAGGCCTGCAGCTGGCGCGTCGCCGCCTCCCGTTCGGCCAGCAGGCGGCCCAGCTGGCGCGTGTAGCGCCGCAGTTCGAACAGGTGCTGGGTCTGCCTTGCCAGCAGCTGTAACGCCTGTCGCTGGTCGGCCGAAAGCTGGCGTGGCTCGACATCCAGTACGTTGAGCGTGCCCAGCGCATGGCCGTCGGGACTGCACAGCGGCATACCCGCGTAGAAACGCACGGGCCGGCCGTCGATGGCGTAGCCCAGATGGGCGAACCGCGCATCCGCACCGACATCCTCGACGACGAGCAGGTGCCGCGGCGTGCGGATCGCAACGTCGCACAGCGCCTCCGCGCGCGGGGTCTGCGTGACCCGGATGCCGAGCGCGGCCTTGAACCACTGGCGGTCGTGGTCGACGAGGGAAATGGTCGCCGCCGGCACCGCGCACAGGGCGACCGCAAGCCGGACGATGTCGTCATAGGCCTGCTCGGGCGGCGTGTCGAGCAACTCGTAGGCCGCCAGCGCGGCCAGCCGGCGCATGTCCTCGATCGGATCGTCCCAGCGCGGGGGTGTGGACCGGCTCATCGGTTCAGCCTCCTGGCGCCGCCAGCGTAGCCGGCTTTGACAACGGCGGACGTGACGGGGTCGACGGCCGGCCGCCGTCCCGACGCGCGGTCAGCCGCGGCGCGCGCCCAGCCAGCGCATCCGCACGAGGAACGCCAGCGTCAGCACCGCCAGGAAGACGCCGTAGCCGAGCGCGGTCGCCAGCACCTGCTTCCACATGCCCCCGTAGGTCGGGTCGGCGTTGTGGTACGACCACCAGATGCTCGCCAGGAATGCGATGAGCGAGAGCAGCAGCGACACGGCGTCGAACGCCCTGCGCGCCGCGTTGCGCGGCTGGCGCGGGAACACCCAGAACAGCACGCCGAGAATGGCGAACCACGGCAGGAACAGGATCAGCGAGAGGTTGAGCTCGACGAGGGGATTCATGGGCTCGGGCTATTCCGGATGTGGCGTGGGGCGGCAATGCTCTTGTGAACGTGGCCGGGACACACCCCGCTGCTTGTCGTCGTTCCCGCGAAGGCGGGAATCCAAGGACGTGGCTTGTCGCTTTCACTCTACGCAATTGCAGATATCGGAACTGCGAGATGCCGAAGCCGACGTCCTTGGATTCCCGCCTTCGACGGAATGACAGAGCCTTCTTCTGACTCCGCCGTCGTGTGCCGTCCGTTCGTGCGACCGGTTACAGGTCGCCTGCGCGCATAGCCCGCATGACTTCGATCACCTCGGAAGCATCGACCCCGTTCTCAAGGTCAAAGTGTGCAGCCAGCGCTTGGTCACCATCCCGCACGACCGCATCCACCTGCGCATTGGCAACGGCCGGACTTTCGGCACCGCGACTGGTGGCAAGTGTGTCCTTGCCCACGACAAGCTTGATGTGGAAACGACCGTCGCGTTCCCGGTACAGCTTCAATTGCTGTACTTCGCCTTTCTTGCGGGCGCCCTTCGCACCGGCATCCGAAACCGCGACCGACAGGTCGCGCAGCCCCACGGCCTCGCGCAGTGCCTTCAGAGCCGGTGTCGCATGCCGCTCGCGCAGGCGTGCCGCGCCATCGCGCAGCGTGGCCTCGATGTCGCCCGGACGCGCCATCAGCGCCTCGTACTTCTCCCGCAGCGGCGCGACCTCGGCGTCGATCCGCTCGAACAGCGCCTGCTTCGCGTCGCCCCAGGCGATCCCGTTGGCGAAGGCGGCACGCATGGTGCCGGTTTCGGCCTCGCTGGCGAACGCCCGATAGAGCTGGAAGACGTTGGAGGTGTCCGCGTCCTTGGCCTCGCCCGGCGCACTGGAATCGGTGACGATCGAGAAGATCAGCTTGCGCAGCTGCTCGCGCGGCGCGAACAGCGGGATCGTGTTGTCGTAGCTCTTGCTCATCTTGCGGCCGTCCAAGCCGGGCAGCGTGGCCACCTGCGCCTCGATGACCGCCTCAGGCAGCGTGAAATGCTCGCCATACAGGTGGTTGAAGCGCTGGCCGAAGTCGCGCGCCATCTCGATGTGCTGCACCTGGTCACGGCCCACCGGCACCTTGTGCGCGTTGAACAGCAGGATGTCGGCGGCCATCAGCACCGGGTACATGAACAGCCCCGCGGTCACGCCCGCATCGGGGTCCTCGCCGGCCTCGGTGTTGCGGTCAACGGCCGCCTTGTAGGCGTGCGCACGGTTGAGCAGGCCCTTGCCCGCCACGCACGTCAGCAGCCAGGTCAGCTCGGGGATCTCGGGGATGTCGGACTGGCGGTAGAACCAGACCCTGTCGGGCTCCAGCCCGCACGCCAGCCACGTCGCGGCGATCTCCAGGGTGGAGCGCTGCACGCGTGCCGGGTCGCTGACCTTGATCAGCGCGTGGTAGTCGGCCAGGAAGAAGAAGCTCTCCACGCCGGGCGCGGCGCTGGCGGTGATCGCCGGGCGGACTGCGCCGACGTAGTTGCCCAGGTGGGGCGTGCCGGAAGTGGTGATACCGGTGAGGACACGGGTGGACTGCATCGCGGGCCTTCGCGCGCCGGCTCGGGCCGGCCGCCGGGTGAACGGGCCGGGCAGTTTAGCGTGCGGCGCCAACCCCACCCACGGCATCGGCGCGTTGACGTGTTCCGCCCATCACCGGAGACCGCCATGTCGCATGTCCTGCCCCGACGCCCCCGGGCGTCCACCCGCCGCGGCATCGCCGCGCTGTTTGCACTTGCCGTCGCGCTGTTCGCCCCCGCCGCTGCCGCCTGGCCCGTGTCCATGTCGGTGTTGGACCGCGATGATGGCCGGTGGCTGTCCCCGGTCCAACACCGCGGCGAGCATTGGATTGCCGGTACGCCAGGCCACCGCTACGGCGTGCAGCTCACCAATACCAGCGACCGGCGGGTGCTGGTGGTGCTGTCGATCGATGGGGTCAATGCGATCAGCGGCGACACCGCCCACCCCTCACAGGCCGGCTACGTGCTGGCACCCGGCCAGAGCACGCGCATCGACGGATGGCGCAAGTCGATGCAGGACGTTGCGGGCTTCCACTTCACGCATCTGGGCGACAGCTACGCCGCCCGCACCGGCCGTCCCGACCACGTGGGCGTGATCGGCGTCGCCGTCTTCGACGAGGCGTATGCCGAGCCCGTCCACCCGCTGCCGCCGCCGATCGCCCGCCCGCAGGCGGACGCGGCCAGCGGCTCGCGGCGGCAATCGGCCATGGCGGAGTCCAGCGCCGCCGCGCCGGCCGCCGCCCAGCGCATCGGCACCGGCCATGGCGAGCGCGAGTACGCGCCGACCCGGCATACCCGGTTCGAACGTGCCTCGAGCCGACCGGTACAGGTGCTGCAGTGGCGCTACGACGCGCCCGATGCGCTGGTCGCACGCGGGATCCTGCCGCGCCCGTGGTGGCGTCGCCCCCACCACGACCGGCCGCAGGCGTTCCCCACCGGCTTCGTTCCGGATCCGCCGCGCTGATGGCGACAGAGGTGACGCCATCACACCAGAACGCGCAAAAAAAAAGCGGGCCATCGGCCCGCTTCTTTCTCGTCGCAACTGCCGCGGATCGCACGGCAGCGGTACTTCAGTTCAGCGTCTGGCTGAAGTCGTGCACTTCCTTGTCGGCGCGGTCGCGCGCCCAGCCATAGCGCTCCTGAAGGCGGCCCGAGAGGTACTCGGCGTTACCTTCGGCGACGTCGAAATCGTCGTCCGTCAGGTCGCCCCATTTCGCCTGGGCCTTGCCTTTGATCTGGGTCCACTTGCCGGCAATGATGTCCTTGTTCATGTGCGTGCGTCCTCGTGTGTTGGGGGATGCGGTGTCCCGCCACCGCACGGACAGGGTCGCATCGAGTGCGTTGGGGGCAGGTCACGGCGCCGTTAATCGCCCCTTGACCACGGTGAACGCGATGAACCGCTTCATGCGCTGCGTGCCCGTGCGTACTGCGTGGCGCGCGAGGTGGAACACGGACGGAGGCGGCAATAAAAGAAAAGCCGGGCAATGCCCGGCTTTTCCTTCAGCACCTTGGAGGGCTGGATCAGCAGCGGCCGTCCTTGCAGTCCTCGGCCTTGTCTTCGATCTTCTCGCCGCCGGCCTGGATGTCCTCACCGGCACCGGCCATGGTGTTGCACGCGGTCAGGGTGCCCATCGAAAACATCGCCAGCAGCATCAGGGTGATCAAGCGCTTCATGTGGATCTCCTCGTCGTTCGTCGTCGGAATCGTCGAGCGGCCCGGCCGGCCGCCTCGGGGCGAATCAGACGCGAGCCGGCGTGAAGCGCGCGTAGAGCGCGCCGCGGCGGCGACCTCCGCACGGGGGAGGCGTTCATCGAACCGGCCGTGCGATCGGGTGCCTCCGCGGCGCGGTCAGTCGCGCATCAACGTCGATTTGCCGAACAGGCTTTCCACCAGGTCCACGGCGATCTCGGCGGTGATGTTGCGGGTGTCGATCACCGGGTTGAGCTCCATGATGTCCAGGGACCGCATCCGCCCGGTGTCGGCAATCATCTCCATCACCAGCTGCGCCTCGCGGTAGTTCGGGCCACCGGGCACGGTGGTGCCGACGCCCGGCGCGATCGAGGGGTCCAGGAAGTCGACATCGAAGCTGACATGCAGGTGGGTGTTGTCATCGACGCCTTCCAGCGCCTCCTCCATGACCCGCTTCATGCCGAGCTCGTCGATGTAGCGCATGTCGTAGATGTCGATGCCGTATTCCTTGACCAGCCGCTTCTCGCCCTGGTCGACCGAGCGGATGCCGATCTGGCGGATGTCGGCGGCGTCCATCGCCGGCGACTCGCCCGACAGGTGCGTCAGCTCCCGCGGCCCCAGGCCGCACAGGCAGGCGACGGGCATGCCGTGGACATTGCCCGAGGGCGTGACCTGGTGGGTGTTGAAGTCCGCGTGCGCGTCCAACCACAGCACGCGCAGCTTCTGGCCGGTCTCGCGGCAGTGGCGGGCAACGGCGGTGATCGACCCCAGCCCGAGGCAGTGGTCGCCGCCCAACAGCACGGGCATGCGCTGCTGGCGCAGCTCATCGGCCATCGCCTCCATCACCGCCCGGTTCCACGCGACCACCTGCTCGAGATGGCGGTAGCCCTCCACCGGCGGCTGCCACGGGTTGCGCGGGCCTTCCAGGTTGCCGCGGTCGATGACATCGACGCCGCGCGCCGCCAGCGCCTCGCCCAGACCTGCAATGCGCAGCGCATCCGGTCCGAGCCGCGCGCCGCGGTCACCTGCGCCCACGTCGGTGGGGGCGCCGATCAGGGAAACGGGGGGGTAGCTGCGTTGCATGGCGGACTCCTGTCGTGGTGCCGGCTGTCAGAATCGAACTGACGACCTACCGCTTACAAGGCGGTTGCTCTACCAACTGAGCTAAGCCGGCGAAGCGCCCATTCTATCGCGCCACGACAAACGCCCCTATGTGTCCGGCCCGCCGCACGCACCGGGCACGGCCCGTGCGGCGCCTGCGGCGGTGCGTAGGGCGTCGGTGTCGACGTCCGTAGCGGCCACGATGTCCAACCAGACCTGCGCGGTGTTGCCCAGGGGCTGCGCCACGGCGGTGTCGAAGCCCGCCTCGGCCAGGGCGGTGACGCGGCGGCGCGCCGTGGCCTCGCTGCCGTAACGGCCCAGCGCGATGGCGCGGGCATCGGCGCCCTCGCGCATCACCAGGTAGTCCTCGATGCCGGCCTCGTCGATGCGCCGTGCCAGCGCCTGCGCGTCTTCCACCGTGACGCTCGGCGGGATCAGCACGCGCCAGCCCTGGCCGCTGTCGACCGGCTCGCGGCGAAGGCGCACCTGCACGTCCGCGTCGAGCCCCTCGCGCGCACGGGTGGCGGCGAGGGTGTCGTCGAACGGGCCCAGGCTGACGCACTGCGTGGCGGTTGCAGGCGGCGCCTGCCGCGATGGCGGGGGCGGAGTGCCCCGTTCCGCGGCGGGTTCGTCGACCAGCTGCAGCGGCACCACACCGGCAGGTACCGGCG
>CBIHLN010000003.1:0-65810 GCA_966210725.1 uncultured Lysobacter sp.
TCGCAGGTGATGCTGGTGACCGACAAGCAGGCCGACATCGCCATCCTGCGCACGCTGGGGCTGACGCCGCGGGCGGTGATGCAGGTGTTCATGGTGCAGGGCTCGCTTATCGGCGTGATCGGCACGGTGCTGGGCGTGGTCGGCGGCATCGTGCTCACCCTCAACCTCCAGCACATCCTCCAGGGCATCGAGGCGTTGTTCGGCGTCGTGCTGCTGCCCGCCGACGTCTACTACATCACCGGTTTGCCGACGGACCTGCAGGCCGGTGACGTCACCATGATCGCGCTGGTGGCGCTGGCCATGGCCTTCATCGCGACCCTGTACCCGGCCTGGCGCGCCGCCCGCACGGCCCCGGCGGAGGCGCTGCGCTATGAGTGATGTGATCAGCTCCGCTTCCGTCTTGCCGGCGCACAAGCACACCGGTGAAGTCATCCGGGCCGCCGGGCTCGGCAAAACCTACGCCGAAGGTGACCTGCGCACGCCGGTGTTCGATGGACTGGACCTGGACGTGCATGCCGGCGAAACGGTCGCCATCCTGGGGGCGTCCGGCGCGGGCAAGAGCACGCTGCTGCATCTGCTGGGCGGCTTGGACATGCCCTCGGCGGGGGAGGTGTTCGTCGCCGGCCAGAAGATGAGCGCGCTGTCGGATGCCGCCCGCGGCACGTTGCGCAATGGTGCGCTGGGTTTCGTCTACCAGTTCCACCACCTGCTGCCCGAGTTCACGGCGCTGGAAAACGTGATGCTGCCGGTGCTGCTCAACGGCACCGCGGTGCCGGACGCGTCTGCGCGCGCGCGCGCGCTGCTGGAGTCGGTCGACCTCGGTCACCGCCTGCGGCACAAGCCGGGTGAGCTGTCCGGTGGCGAGCGCCAGCGTGCCGCCGTCGCACGCGCGCTCGTGAACCGGCCGGCCTGCGTGCTCGGGGATGAACCCACCGGCAACCTCGACGAAAAAACCGCGGGCACGGTGTTCGACCTGATGCTGGCGCTCAACCGCGAGCACCACACCGCCTTGGTCCTGGTGACCCACGACCGCCGCTTGGCACGCCGACTGGACCGCGTGCTGGAACTCCACGAAGGCAAGCTCAGGCAGCTGCAACCCGACGAGGTGTAAGGACATGCACGACGCGGCACGGACGCCGCCCTTCGGAATCGCCGTCGCCTTCGGGCTGCTGACCGGCGCCAGCGCCTTGCTGTGGTCGCCGGTGCTGCCGCCCTGGCCTGTGCTGGTGGTGGCAGGGTCGGCAGGCGGCTGGGCCTGGTGGCGAGGCGGGACGCTTCGCTGGATCGGCGCGGCCGCTCTGGGTGCCGCGCTGGCGGGGTTGCACGCCACGCATGCGCTGTCGGTGCAGTTGCCACCCGACGCCGGCCGACAGGACGTCACCGTGAGCGGGCAGGTGATCGACCTGCCGGCGCACGAGCCACGGCGCTCGATCATGACGTTCCATGTCGACGACGATCCTACGCAGCCCGAAGCGCTGCGCGGGCGCCGAGTACGCGTGGCCTGGTACGGGGAGGGGTACGGGGAGGCCGCCCAGGCGCCGGCGGTCCGTCCGCGCGCGGGCGAGCGGTGGCAACTCGACCTGCGGCTCCGACCGCCACGGGGCCTGCGCAACCCGGGCGGATTCGACGGTGAGCGCAACGCCATGGTGAAGCGCCTGGCGGCCACGGGTTACGTGGGCGATCCCTCCGGAGCGCGGCGACTGGCGCCCGGATCGGGCCTGCACGCCTGGCGCGAGGCGATGTCGGATGCGATCACGGCGGCGGTGCCGTCCGCATCCTCGCGTTTCGTACGCGCCCTGGCGCTGGGCGACACGCGGGGGTTGTCGGACAGGGATTGGGAGCACCTGCGCGCCAACGGGCTGACCCACCTCGTGGCGATTTCGGGCTTCCATGTGGGCCTGGTGGCGGGTTTTGCCGCCCTGCTGGCCGCCCTGATATGGCGGGTGGTCCCCACGCTGGGCCACCGGTGCCCCCGGCCGATCGCCGCGGCGGGGGTCGGCGTTCTGGGCGCGCTCGGGTACGCGGCCGTGGCCGGTTTCGCATTGCCCACGGTGCGCACGGTGCTGATGATCGCGGTGGTGGCGGCGGTGAAATGGCAGCGCCGGCCCCTCCGCATGTCCGAGGCGCTCGCGCTGGCGGCCATCGCGCTGGTCCTGTTCGATCCGCTCGCCGTGCTCACCGCTGGCCTGTGGTTGAGCTTTGCCGGCGTGGCCTGGCTGTTGTGGTGCCTGCCCGAACGCGAGCGGCGCCCGGTGCGCGACCTGCTGTCCGCCCAGGGTGTGGCCAGCCTGGCGTTGCTGCCGTTGACGGTGGTGCTGTTCGGCGAGGCATCGCTCGCCGGGCCTCTGGCGAACCTCGTGGCGGTGCCGTGGTGGAGCCTCGCGGTGGTGCCGATGGCGCTCGTCGGCACGCTGCTGGAGGCGGTGCAGGCGGGCGCGGGCGCCTGGGCGTGGCGCACCGCGGCCGGCCTGTTCGACCTGCCGTGGCCGCTGTTCACCGGGCTGGCCGACACGGGACTGGCGCTGTGGTGGTTGCCCGAACCGCGCTGGTTCGCGCTGCCGCTGGCCATCGCCGGCGCATTCTGGCTGCTGTTGCCTCGCGGGCTCCCGGGTCGGCCCTTGGCCGTGTTGCTGTGGTTGCCCCTCCTGCTGCCATCGCGGCAGTTGCCGCCGCCGGGGGGGTTCGAACTCACCATGCTGGACGTGGGACATGGGCTGGCGATGGTGGTGCGCACCGCGAACCGCGCGCTGCTCTACGACACGGGCGCGGCCGTGCCCGAAGGGTTCGACGCGGGCGAGCGCGTGGTGGTCCCGGCGCTTCGCGCCCGGGGCATCCGGCGTCTGGACCGGCTAGTGGTCAGCCATGCCGACAACGACCACGCCGGCGGTGTCCCGTCGGTGCGCGCCGCGTTCGATACGCCGCTGACGGCGCCTGCGGGGTCCGGGCTGCTCGAAGGGGAGGACGCAACCGCCTGCGAGGCGGGGCAGTCATGGACGTGGGATGGCGTCACGTTCGCGTTCCTGCACCCACCGCCCCATTTCCCGTACCTGGGCAACGAGGCCAGTTGCGTGCTCAGCGTGCGGGGGTCACACGGCCGGGCCCTGCTGACCGGCGATATCGGGGACGTGGTCGAGCGCACGCTGGTCAAGCTGCACGGACGCCAGGTCGCGGCGGACGTGGTCACGGTTGCGCACCACGGCAGTGCCGGCTCGTCCGACCCGGCCTTCATCGCCGCGACACAGGCACGCCATGCACTGGTGGCGACGGGCCACGGCAACCGCTTCGGCCACCCCCGGCCCGAGGTGTCGGCTCGCTGGCGCGACGCGGGCGCGGCCCTGCACGACACCGCAGTGGATGGCGCGATCACGGTGCGGTTCGACGCCCGCGGGGTTCAGGTCCGGGCCCGACGCGACACGCACCGGCGCCTGTGGGATGCGCCGGCCCGGAGCGCGACCGCGGCCGGGTTGGATACCGGAGGGTCTGGGCTATCCTACGGGCCGGAATGAAACGGCCCTGGGCCGGAGGTTCGCGTGCTGGAACTGGTCAAGGCCGGCGGTTGGCCGATGATCCCGCTGTTGCTGCTGTCCGCGGTCGCCATCGCGATCATCGTCGAACGCGCCTGGACCCTGCGGCGCAGCGCCGTGATCCCGCCCTCCCTGGGCGACGAGGTACGGGCGTGGGCGGCACGCGGCAAGCTGGACCCCGCGCACATCGAGTCCCTGCGCCGCACGTCGCCGCTGGGTGCACTGCTGGCGGCGGCGCTGGACGTGCGTGCCCGTCCGCGCGACCTGGTCCGCGAGCGCATCGAGGATGTCGGCCGGCATCTGGTCCACCGGATGGAGCGCTACCTCAACACGCTGGGCACGATCGCCGCGTCCGGCCCGTTGCTCGGCCTGTTCGGCACCGTGGTGGGCATGATCCAGATGTTCCTGGCGATCGGTGATGGCGGCTTGGGCGACGTCAACCAGCTGGCGGCCGGCATCGGCAAGGCGCTGGTGTGCACGGCCACCGGCATGATCGTCGCGATCCCGGCATTGATGGCGCACCGGTGGTTCCGCGGGCGCATCGCCGAGTACATCGTGGCGATGGAGCACGAAGCCATGCTGCTGCTGGACGCCATCGAACCGCGGCCCGCCGCGGTGGCGCCGGTGCGTCCGGCGACGGCGGCGGCCGGCTGAGGCATCGATGCGAATTCGCGACCACCGCGCGGATGACGAGCCGGACATCAACCTCGTCCCGCTGATCGACGTCATCCTGATCCTGATCATCTTCTTCGTCGTCACCACGACGTTCGACTCGCGCTCGATGCTGCGGCTGGAGTTGCCGCGCGCCACCGGTGAGCCGGCGACCGACAGCGCCGCCGCGTTGAGCGTCCTGGTGAACGCCGACGGTCGTTACTTCATCGACGAGCGCGAAGTGCTGCGCGATGACATCGAGTCACTCAAGGCCACGCTGGCCGAGGTGGCCGGCGACGACCGCGACCGGCCGGTGCTGCTGCGCGCCGACGCGCGCACGCCACACCAGGCGGTGGTCACGGCGTACGACGCATTGGGTCAGCTCGGCTTCCGACGGGTCATGGTGGCGACCGCGCCAGCGCCGGCGGCAGGCGCGGGGTCCGGCCCGTGAGCCAATCGACCCCGGCCTGGCCCACCTACCGGCGCCTGCTGGGATTCGCCGCCAAGTACCGGGGCCTGCTGGCTGTCGCGGCGCTGGGCATGCTGCTCGAGGCGGCCGCGGGCGGTGCGTTTACGTGGCTGATGCAGCCGATCATCGACCAGACGTTCGTGGTCGGCGAGGCGGGTGCGCAGTGGTGGATGCCGGCAGCGATCGTCGGGCTGTTCGTGCTGCGCGGCATCGCCGGATACCTGGCCGACTACTACATGGCGCGGTCGGGCCGGGGCGTGGCGCGCGACCTTCGCGTGCGCGTGCTCGGCAAGTACCTGCGACTGCCGGGCCTGCGCTTCGACGCCGAGCCGGTGCCGTCGATGCTGGTCCGGCTGGGGTCGGACAGCGACCAGGTGTCGCAGGCGGCCATCGACGCCGCCAAGGTGATGATCCAGCAGTCGCTGCAGATCGTGGCGTCGCTGGTGGTCATGCTGCTGGCCAGCTGGCAGGTGACGCTGACGATCCTCGTGATCGCGCCGCCGCTGGCGTGGATCATGGACAAGGTGGCCAGGCGCTACCGCCGTGTCAGCCACCGCATCCAGGAAAGCAGTGCCGTGCTGATGCAGGCGGCCGACCAGGCGCTGAGCGGCCACCAGGAGGTCAAGGTGTACGGCGCGCAGGCGGTCGAGCACACGCGCTATGCGGCGATCGCCGAGAACCACATGCGCCTGAACCTCAAGGTCGAGTCCACCCGCGCGATTTCCTCGGCGATGGTGCAGCTGGTCGGCTCCATTGGACTGGCGCTGCTGCTGGTGGTGGCCGGTTGGCAGGCCTCGCAGGGACGCCTCACCGTCGGCGGATTCTTCTCGTTGATGATGGCGATGATGGCGATCCTGCCCTCGCTCAAACAGCTCACCAACGTCCAGAACATGCTGCAGCGGGGCGTGGCGTCGGCCGAGCGCCTGTTCCAGGTGATCGATTCGCCCGACGAGCGCGATGCCGGTACGCGTCCTCTGGACCGCGCGCGGGGCGAGATCGAATTCCGCGGCGTTTCGGCCCGCTACCCGGGCCAGGACCGGGCGGCATTGAACGACGTGAGTTTCGTTGCCCGGCCGGGCACCGTGACCGCCATCGTCGGCCGTTCGGGCAGTGGCAAGTCCACGCTGATCAAGCTGATTCCCCGGTTCTACGAGGCCGAGGCCGGGCAGATCCTGCTCGATGGCCAGCCGATCGACGACTATCGCCTGGCCGACCTGCGTCGGCAGATCGCGCTGGTCGGACAGCAGGTGATGCTGTTCGACGGCAGCGTTGAAGCCAACGTGGCCTACGGGGAGATGGAGCGCGCCAGCCGCGACGAGCTCGAGCAGGCTGTTCGCGGCGCCAACGCCATGGAGTTCGTGGAGCAGCTGCCGGACGGGGTGGAGACGCCCATCGGTGCCAAGGGCGGACGCCTGTCGGGTGGCCAGCGTCAGCGCATCGCGATCGCGCGCGCGATGCTCAAGGACGCGCCGATCCTGATCCTCGACGAAGCCACCGCCGCACTCGATACCGAATCCGAGCGCCTTGTGCAGGACGCGCTGGAGCGCCTGATGCCCGATCGCACCACGCTGGTGATCGCCCACCGGCTGTCCACCATCGAGCACGCCGACCAGGTGCTGGTGCTCGACCAGGGACGCATCGTGGAGCAGGGCACCCACGCCGAGCTGCTGGCGCGCGACGGACTGTACGCACACCTGCATCGCATGCAGTTCCGCGAGCCGCAATGAACGCACCCGCCAAGCCGCACACCCAGGGGCCGCACTACTGGTTCGACGAGGCGGGCGCCGCGCCGCTGGCCGCACGCATGCTCTCGGCGCTGTATGGCGGCGTCACCGGCCTGCGGCGCAGGCTATACGACCGGGGCCTGCTGCGCCGCATCCATCCGGGCGTCCCCGTGATCGTGGTCGGCAACCTGATCGCAGGCGGCGCCGGCAAGACGCCGTTGTCGGTGGCGCTGGTCGAACGCCTGCGCAGCGAGGGGTGGACGCCCGGCGTCGCCACCCGCGGCTACGGCCGCGACGGCGATGGCGCGCTGTGGGTCGATGCCGATACCCCGGTCGCACAGTCCGGCGACGAGCCACTGCTGGTCGCCCGCCAGACGGGTGCCCGGGTGAGGGTGGATCGCAACCGGGCTGCTGCGGCACGTGCCCTGGTGGCCGAGGGCTGCGACGTGATCGTGTGCGATGACGGCCTGCAGCACTACCGGCTGGCGCGCGATCTGGAGATCGAGGTCATCGACGGTCGCCGCCGCTACGGCAACGGCCTGCTGCTGCCGGCCGGGCCATTGCGCGAGCCCGCCGCGCGGGGCGGGCGGTGCGACTTCCGGGTGGTCAACAGCGGCGGCAATGCCGTGCCGGATACGGGCTTCGGCGAGTGGCCGATGCGGCTGGTGTGCGACCGCGCGTTGCCCCTGGCCGGCGGCCGTCCGCGCGCACTGGCGTCGTTCGCCGGGCATCGCGTGCACGCCGTGGCGGGCATCGGCGACCCGGAGCGCTTCTTTGCGATGCTCCGCGCGCTGGACATCGCGGTGGTGCCGCACGCATTCCCCGATCACCACCGCTTCCGGGCTTCGGATTTCGAGTTCGGCAGCCGCCTGTCCGTGCTGATGACCGAGAAGGATGCGGTGAAGTGCGCGGCGTTCCGCGACGCGTCGCATTACAGCGTGCCGGTACGCGCGGAACTGCCCGAGGCGTTCTGGATTTCGCTGCTCGACCGGCTGGGTGCCCGCGCGGAGGCCGAGTCGTGAGCGCGTCGACACAGGGCGCATCGGGCGGGGCGGACACGGTCGATGGTGCCTTCACGGTCGTGATCCCGGCCCGTTTCGATGCCTCGCGGCTACCGGGCAAGCCACTGCGGCTGCTGGCCGGCGAGCCGCTGGTGCTGCATGTGGCACGCCGGGCGCTCGATGCCGGCGCCCGCGAGGTGTGGGTGGCCACCGACGATGAGCGGGTGGCACGCGCGCTGGAAGGCGCGGGTGTCCATGTGGCCATCACCTCGCGGAACCACGCATCGGGCACCGACCGCCTGGCGGAGTGCGCCACCCGGGCAGGGTGGGCGGACGATGCGGTCGTGGTGAACCTGCAGGGCGACGAACCATTCGCACCCGCCGCCGGCATCCGCCGCGTGGCCGATGTGCTGGTGGAATCGGGGGCCGACATGGCGACGCTGTGCGCACCGATCGAGGACATCGAGACGTTGCTCGATCCCAACGCCGTCAAGGTGGTGACGACGGCCGGTGGCGATGCGCTGTATTTCAGCCGCGCCCCGGTGCCGTGGCCGCGCGATGCGTTCATGGACGATCGTACGTGCCTGCCGCCCGGCGGGCACTGGCGCCGGCATATCGGCATCTATGCCTACCGCTGCGGCTTCCTGAAGCGGTTTGCCGCGCTGCCTGCCGGACGGCTCGAGCGTGTCGAGTCGCTGGAGCAGTTGCGGGCCCTGGAAGCCGGCTACCGCATCGCGGTGGCCGATACCCCCGCGCCGTTCCCGCCCGGCGTCGATACCCCCGGAGACCTGGCCCGGGCCGAGGCCCGGCTGGCCGGGCAGGGCTGAGCGCATGCGGCTGCTGGTCGTGTGCCTGGGCAACATCTGCCGGTCGCCGACGGCCGAGGGGCTGATCCGGCAGCGGCTGGAGTCGGCGTCCCTGGCGGACCGGGTGACGGTCGACTCGGCCGGCACCGGCGACTGGCACGTGGGCCACCCCCCGGACCGCCGTGCTATCGCGTGTGCGGCGGGCCATGGCGTCGACCTGTCAGGCCTGCGCGCGCGCCAGCTCGGACCGGCCGACTACCACGCGTTCGACTGGCTGCTGTGCGCCGATGCCGCCAACCTGCGCGACGTGCGTCGACAGTCGCCGTCTGATGCGCGTGCGAGCACGGCCCTGCTGCTGGAGTGGGCCGGCCTCGACCAGCGCGAGGTGCCGGATCCCTACACAGGCGATGCGCACCAGTTCGAACGGGTGTGGGCGCTGCTGGAGCGGGCGGCCGACGGTGTGGTCGGGCGCTTGGCTCGCGAGCTCGACGGCGCGCGCTGACCCGTACGCCCTCGCGCGCTGCCGCGGGTGCATGAGCGATCCGCGGAGGTGAGCGCCGCGCCACCGGGGCGGCCCTTGCCCTCACGCATAATCGGCCCCATCCCGTCGCCGATGCCGCCGTTCTTGATCGCGTTCCCAGACCCCACCCCCGCTGCCCGTCTCCACCATGCCCGCCGGGCTGCCGTGCCGGAGGCGGCCGCGTGAGCCGTGGGGCGCCGCAGGCGTTCGATGGCAAGGCGTTTGCCAAGCGCCTGAGCACCGCACCGGGCGTGTACCGGATGATCGCCGCCGACGAGGGCGTGCTCTACGTCGGCAAGGCGAGCGCGTTGAAGAACCGCGTCGCCAGTTACTTCAACGCGACGGCGAAGTCCGCGCGGATCGCCGCCATGCTGCGCCAGGTCGCGCGGATGGAGGTGACGGTCACGCGGACCGAGGCCGAGGCGCTGATCCTCGAGAACCAGCTCATCAAGTCGCTCAAGCCGCGCTACAACGTGCTGCTGCGCGACGACAAGAGCTATCCCTACGTGCTGATGACGCAGGAAACCTGGCCGCGCATCGCCATGCACCGCGGGGCTCGTGCGGTGCCGGGCCGCTATTTCGGGCCGTATGCCAGCGTCGGCGCGGTCCGCGAAACGCTCAACCTGATCCACAAGCTGTTCAAGCTGCGCAGCTGCGAGGACAGCGTCTTCCGCAACCGGTCGCGGCCCTGCCTGCAGCACCAGATCGGCCGCTGCAGCGCGCCGTGCGTCGGGTTGGTGCCCGCGCGCGAGTACGCGGAGGCGGTACGCCGCTCGACCCTGCTGCTGGACGGCAAGAGCGACGAGCTGACGCGCGAGCTGGGTTCGGCGATGGAGGCGGCCAGCGCGCGCCTGGACTTCGAGGAGGCCGCGCGCCTGCGCGACCTGGTGGCGTCGATCCGCACGTTGCAGGCGCGCCAGTACGTGGACGGCCGCGCAGCCGACCTGGACGTGCTCGCCGTGGCCATGCAGGACGCGGCGGCCTGCGTGGTGCTGCTGTCGTTCCGCGACGGGCGCAATCTCGGTACGCGTGCGTTTTTCCCGCGGACCAACGGCGTCGACAATCCGGAAGAGGTGCTGGCCGCCTTCGTCTCCCAGTACTACGGCGAGCAGGTACCGCCGCGCGAGATCGTCCTGGACCGGGACATTCCGGACCGCGAGCTGATCGAGCATGCGCTTTCGGCCGCCGGCGACCACAAGGTCCAGATCCGCTGCAACGTCCGCAGCGAGCGTGCGGGCTACGTCGACATGGCGCGGCGCAATGCCGAGATGGCGCTGGCCAACGAGCGCACCAGCCATGCCGCGCAGCGCGCCCGTGCCGAAGGCCTGCGCGACCTGCTGGGCCTGCCGGACATCGCCGCGCGCATCGAGTGCTTCGACATCAGCCACACGATGGGCGAGGCCACGGTGGCGTCGTGCGTGGTGTTCGATGCCGAAGGTCCGACGCGCGGCCAGTACCGGCGCTACAACATCGCGGGTATCGAGCCCGGCGACGACTATGCGGCCATGCACCAGGCGCTGCGGCGCCGCTTCGCGCGCGCCATGGAGGAGCGCGCAGCGGCGGAAGAGGCGGCGTCGCGCCCGGTCAGGACGGCGACGCGCAAGCACCCGCGCGCGTCGGCCGCACCAGGCGTGCTGCCCGACGTGCTGCTGATCGATGGCGGCGCAGGGCAGGTGGCCCAGGCGTGGGCCGTGCTTGAGGAACTGGGCGTCCCCGGCGTGGTGCTGGTGGGTGTCGCCAAGGGGCCGGCGCGCCGCCCGGGCGATGAGGAACTGTTATTGCCCGACGGTCGCTGCGTGCGGCCCGGTGCGCAGTCGCCGGCGCTGCAACTCATCCAGCAGGTGCGCGACGAGGCCCACCGGTTCGCGATCACCGGCCACCGGGGGAAACGCCAGAAAGTGCGCAGCAGCAGCCGGCTTGAGGACATCCCGGGCATCGGGCCGCGCCGCCGCGCCAGCCTGCTGCGCCATTTCGGCGGGCTGGGGGGGCTGAAGGCCGCCGGCGTCGAGGAAATATCGCGCGTGGAGGGCGTCAATGCCGCCCTTGCAGAGCGCATCTATGCCACCCTTCATGGACTGGACGCCCCCACCCCCGGCGGCGCTTCCGCTGCGCGCACGGAGCAATGATGAAGTTGACGGTTCCCACCATGCTGACCCTGCTGCGGATCGTACTGATCCCGGTGCTGGTACTGGTGTTCTACCTGCCGTTCCGGTGGACGAATTTCCTTGCCGCGGCGATCTTCGCCTTCGCGTCCATCACGGACTGGTTGGATGGCTGGATCGCTCGACGCTACGACCAGTACTCGGCGTTCGGCGCCTTCCTGGACCCGGTGGCCGACAAGCTCATGGTGGCCACCGCGCTGTTCCTGATCGTGCAGGCGCACCCGACGCCGTGGATGGCGCTGTGGGCGGCGGTGATCGTGGGGCGGGAGATCGCGGTGTCGGCGCTGCGCGAGTGGATGGCCGAACTGGGGCAACGCGCCAAGGTGTCCGTCGCCACGGTCGGCAAGATCAAGACGGTGGTGCAGATGGTGGCGCTGATCTGCCTGCTGTACGCGCTGCGTCCCGACCGTCCGGTGTATGTCGACCCGTGGATGGGGGACGCGGTATTCGTGATCGGTGACTGGCTGCTGGCGGCCGCGGCGCTGCTGACGCTGTGGTCCGGCTTCGAGTACCTGCGTGCGGCATGGCCGACTTTGCTCAGGGAAGAAAAAAGGTAGTTGACACAATCGCCGGCATGCCTAAAATGGCGGCTCCTCAGCGGGAATAGCTCAGTTGGTAGAGCACGACCTTGCCAAGGTCGGGGTCGCGAGTTCGAGTCTCGTTTCCCGCTCCAGTTTTTCCGGCGATCCAGTCCACCGGGTCGCATGCCAAGACCCCGTTCGCGGGGTTTTGTCTTTTCAGGCCGCCGCACGCGCCATCGTGCGCGGTATGCTTGGATCCAGTCACCGGCCGGGTGGCAGAGTGGTTATGCAGCGGACTGCAAATCCGCGTACGCCGGTTCAATTCCGACCTCGGCCTCCAGTTTCACAGGCTCCGCTCCGGCGGAGCCTTTTTTTTGACTGCGCCGCGGCCTTCTTCCGACGAAGTGAACCACTTCAGCGTGCGCGAACTCCGAGGTGGCGCAGATCGCGACGGCCCGCCCGACTGCGGCGCGAACGCACGTGACCGGGATGTCCGCGGCGCCGCCGCACGATGCCATTCGCAGATGGCTTCGCACACGTAACGCAGAAAAAAAGCCCCGGCTGTCCCGCCGGGGCCTTTCGCTGCTGCGTGGGACGACAGGTGGCTTATGCCGCCTTCTTCGATGCCAGCTGGCGCAGCACATAGTGCAGGATGCCGCCGTGGCGGAAGTACTCGACTTCCTTCGGCGTCAGCAGCAGCACCTTGACCTCGAAGGTCTTCTCGCTGCCATCGTTCCGGCGGGCGGTGACGGTGGCGCGCTTGGATGCGCCGTCCTGCAGGCCGGTGATCTCGATGGTTTCCGAGCCGTCCAGGCCCAGCGACTTGACGCTGTCGCCGTCCTTGAACTGCAGGGGCAGCACGCCCATGCCGACCAGGTTGGATCGGTGGATGCGCTCGAAGCTCTCGGCCACCACGGCCTTGACGCCCAGCAGGTTGGTGCCCTTGGCCGCCCAGTCGCGCGACGAGCCGGTGCCGTATTCCTTGCCGGCGAACACCACCAGCGGCACGCCCGCGGCCTTGTACTTCATCGCCGCGTCATAGATCGGCATCTTCTCGCCGGCCGCATCCGCGCCGTAGTACAGCGTGTTGCCGCCTTCCTCGCCGCCCAGCATCAGGTTCTTGATGCGGATGTTGGCGAAGGTGCCGCGGACCATGACGTCGTCGTTGCCGCGACGGCTGCCGTAGCTGTTGAAGTCGGCCGGCTGCACGCCGCGCGACTGCAGGAACTGGCCCGCCGGGCTGTCCTTCTTGATATTGCCCGCCGGCGAGATGTGGTCGGTGGTGATTGAGTCGCCGAACAGACCCATGACGCGTGCGCCGTGGATGTCGTCGATGGAGCCGACGTCCATGGTCATGCCGTCGAAGTAGGGCGGGTTCTTGATGTAGGTGGAGCTGCCCTGCCACTCGAACGACTCGCCTTCGGGCGACGCGATCTGGTTCCAGCGGCTGTCGCCCTTGAACACGTCGGCGTAGTTCTGCGCGAACAGTTCCGGCCCGACGGTCGCGGCGATCAGGTCACCGATTTCCTTATTGGTCGGCCAGATGTCGCGCAGGTAGACGTCGTTGCCGTCCTTGTCGTGGCCGATCGGCTGGCTGGTCAGGTCGATGTCGACCGTGCCGGCGATGGCGTAGGCGACCACCAGCGGCGGGGAGGCCAGGTAGTTCATCTTGACCTCCGAGTGCACGCGGCCCTCGAAGTTGCGGTTGCCCGACAGCACCGAGGCGACGACGAGGTCGTTCTGGGCGATGCCGGCGGACACTTCCTCCGGCAGCGGGCCGGAGTTGCCGATGCAGGTGGTGCAGCCGTAGCCGACCACGTAGAAGCCCAGCTGCTCCAGGTCATCGAGCAGGCCGGCCTTCTTCAGGTAGTCGGTGACCACCAGCGAGCCCGGCCCGAGCGAGGTCTTGACCCACGGCTTGGACTTCAGGCCCAGGCGCGCGGCGTTGCGGGCCAGCAGGCCGGCACCCAGCATGACGGCCGGGTTGGACGTGTTGGTGCAGGAGGTGATCGCGGCGATGACCACCGAGCCGTCGCGCAGCTCGGCTTCCTCGTCGCGAATGGTGATCTTCGACACCGGGCGCGCCGCCAGGTGGTGCGCCTGCGGCTGGTTGCCGCCTTCTTCCTTGAAGTCGGTGATGCGCTCGTAGTCCACCTTGCGGTTGACCGTGAGGCCTTCGAGGCTGGCCTCGAAGTTCTGCTTCATCTTCTCCAGCAGCACGCGGTCCTGCGGCCGCTTGGGGCCGGCGAGGGACGGCTTGACCTCGGACAGGTCGAGCTCCAGCGTCGCCGAGTAGTGCGCGTCCGCCTGGCCGGCCTCGTGCCACAGGCCCTGCGCCTTGGCATAGGCCTCCACCAGCGCGATCTGCTCCTCGCTGCGGCCCGACAGGCGCAGGTAGTTGATGGCTTCGGCATCGATCGGGAAGATGCCGCAGGTGGCGCCGTACTCGGGCGCCATGTTGGCAATCGTCGCGCGGTCGGCCAGCGGCAGTGCGGCCAGGCCCTCGCCGAAGAACTCGACGAACTTGCCCACCACGCCCAGCGAACGCAGCATCTGGGTGACGGTCAGCACGAGGTCGGTGGCGGTGGCGCCTTCGGGCAGCTTGCCGGTCAAGCGGAAGCCCACGACCTGCGGGATGAGCATCGACGACGGCTGGCCGAGCATCGCGGCCTCGGCCTCGATGCCGCCCACGCCCCAACCCAGCACGCCGATGCCGTTGATCATTGTGGTGTGGCTGTCGGTGCCGAAGACGGTGTCCGGGAACGCCAGCAGCTCGCCGTCGACCTCGCGGTCGCAGACCACGCGGGCCAGGTTCTCCAGGTTCACCTGGTGGACGATGCCGGTGTTGGGCGGCACCACCTTGAAGTTCTCGAACGCCTTCTGGCCCCAGCGCAGGAAGCTGTAGCGCTCCATGTTGCGCTCGAACTCGATCTTGCCGTTGAGGTCCAGCGCGTCGGCGCGGCCGAACACGTCGACCTGCACGGAGTGGTCGATGACCAGCTCGGACGGGATCTGCGGGTTGATCTGGCTGGCCTTGCCGCCCAGCTTGCCGACCGCATCGCGCATCGCGGCCAGGTCGACCACGCACGGCACGCCGGTGAAGTCCTGCAGGACCACGCGCGCCGGCATGAAGGCGATCTCGGTTTCCGGCTCGGCCTTGCAGTCCCACTGGGCCACGGCCTCGATGTGCTCCTTGCCCACCGTGATGCCGCCGTCTTCGTGGCGCAGCAGGTTCTCGAGCAGGATCTTCATCGAATAGGGCAGCTTGCCCAGCTCGAAGCGCTCGCCCAGCTTGGGCAGGCTGAAGTACGTGTAGGACTTGCCGTTGACGTCGAGTTGCGCGCGGGTGGCGAAGGAGTCTGCCATTGGGGGCTCCGTGGCTGCAGCGAAAGGGAGGCGGAACGCGCGCGCCGGGTTCATCGGGCGCGAAAACACCGCGGTAAAGCCCCGTAATTATGCCGCAAACGGTGCCGTACTGCCCGCATCGGGCCGATACGTCCGTCCGAGCCCCGCGCCTTGCGCGGGTCAGCCGCCGAGGTGGGCCCGCACCGCCGCGAGCATCTGGGCGCGGCGCAGGACCAGGTCCCACAGGCTGCCGCCGAGCTGGCGCCAGAGCACCGCCGAGCGCATGGCGCCCAGGAGCACCGCGCGGACCTCGGCGACGACCTGCGGCTGGCCCAGGTAATGGGGATTGCCCTGCACCAGCACGCGTGGGCGAAGGTGGCTGAGCGTCTCCGCGTAGAGCCGGCCGAGCGCGGCCAGCACGTCCGGGTGCGCACTGCCTTCCATGCGCGCCGCATCGGCCTGGGCGAGGATGCCGGCGTGCACGCGGTCGACCATGTCGCCGTCGCGCACGAACCGGCGCTCCAGCTGCATCACGGCCAGCGTGAGGCGGGGCAACTGCTCATCGGCCGTCCGGCTCTCGAAGTAGTCGCGCAGCAGGACGAGCCCGGCGCGCACCCCCATGACACCGCCGTAGACGTCCGCGGTCGAAACCGCATCCACGCGGAATACCGATTCCAGAACCGGGTTGACCGCTGCCGACTCGGCCTGTCCCGTGTCGGCGATGCGGCGCACCTGGGCGAGGGCCTGGACCAGGCCGGCGAGCGCCAGTACGCGGTCGGACATCGGGTTGAAGCGGGTCTGGCTCATGCAGCGGTGGAATCCTTGGAGGGGAGGAGGGCGCGCGGCTGGAGGGGCGCATCGGTGGACGCGATCACGGCGCCGCCCAGGCAGACGTCGTCCGCGTACAGCACCAGCGACTGGCCGGGGGTGACGGCGCGTTGGAGCCGCTCGAATCGCACCTCCACCGTGCCATTGTCGCGCACGTGCACGTCGCACGCTTCGTCACGCTGCCGGTAACGGGTCTGGGCCGTGCACGAGAATGAGGTGCCGGGCGGGCCGCCCGCGATCCAGTGCACGGTCTCGGAGGTCAGCATGGTGGACATCAGCCAGGGACTGTCGATGCCCTGGTCGACGTACAGGACGTTGTCCTGCACGTCCTTGCCGACGACATACCATGGCGCCTGCGCGAACCCGCGGACGCCGCCGATGTTCAGGCCCTCACGCTGGCCGAGGGTGAAATAGAAGACGCCGGGATGCTCGCCGATGGCCTGGCCCTCCGGCGTCCGGATGACCCCGGGCCGCGCCGGCAGGTAGCGTCCGAGGAATTCGCGGAAATCGCGTTCGCCGATGAAGCAGATGCCGGTGGAGTCCTTCTTGGCGGCCGTCGGCAGCATGGCGCGGGCGGCCAGCGTGCGTACGTCGGCCTTGAGCATGTCGCCCAGCGGAAAGCGGGTCGCGGCCAGCTGCGCCTGGCCCAGCTGGTGCAGGAAGTAGCTTTGGTCCTTACTGCGATCGACGGCCCGAAGCAGTTCCAGGCGGCCTTCGCGGTCGCGGCCGATGCGCGCGTAGTGGCCGGTGGCGATGAACTCCGCGCCCAGGTCGCGCGCCGCGTCGAGGAAATGCTTGAACTTCACCTCCCGGTTGCACAGCACGTCCGGATTGGGCGTGCGGCCGGCCGCGTATTCGGCCAGGAAGTGCTCGAACACGCCCGCCCAGTACTCGGAGGAAAAATCGCGGAAATGGATGGGGATGCCCAGGCGCCCGCACACGGCCACCGCGTCCCGGCGGTCGTCCTCGGCGCGGCAATCGCCGCTGCCGTCATCCGACCAGTTCTGCATGAAAAGCCCTGCGATGGGTTCGCCCGCCTCGCGCAGTCGCAGGGCGGCCACCGAGGAGTCCACGCCCCCGGACATGCCGACGATGGTGCGTGCCGCGTCCACCACGCCGTCAGGCCAGGTGCTGGAGCAGGTCCAGCGGTCGCCGGCGACCGGCCAGGAAATCCGCGGCAGCGCGCCACACCAGCGGGCTGCGGTGGCGTTGGGACTGTGCCTGCAGTTCCGCCGGGGTCAGCCACAGCGCCTGGATGATGCCTTCATCAAGCGTACGGTCGGCATGGTGCTGCACCGGCTCGGCGGCGAACGCGAAACGCAGGTAGTGGCGCCCGGGACGGCCATCGGCGCCATCGGGCGCCTTCCACTGGTAGGCGCCCACGAACCCCGTCAACCGCACGTCCCAGCCGGTCTCCTCCAGGGTTTCGCGGCAGGCGGCATCCTGCAGGCTTTCATCGGGCTCCAGGTGGCCGGCCGGCTGGTTCAGCACCCGCTGCCCGCCCACGGTTTCCTCGACCATCAGCAGGCGGCCGTCGCGCACCACCACGGTGGCCACGGTGACGTCGGGTTGCCAGAACCGGCCTTCGCGGTAGCTCACGTCAGAATGCGTCCTGGCCGCCGGTGAGCTCGGCCTCCATCGCGTCGGCGACGTGGATCGCGTAGCTGATGGCGGCGTCGAGCTCGGCACCGGTCGCGCCGGCGGGCACCTTCACCACCAGCACCGCCATGTCGTCCTGTCGCACCCAGGCGCCCAGCTTGCCCGTATGGCTGGCCTGCAGCAGGCGATTGGCCACCTCCGCCGGAAACGCGTCGCCATCGGCCCGGTAGGCGGGCGACCAGACCTCGCGGACCTGCAGCGCGCCGTATTCCTCGGTGCCTGAGATCACGTATGCCAGTTGGCTGCGGCCTTCCTCCAGGTCGAACAGCAGCTTGAAGTCGCCATCGGCGTCGACTTCGAAGCCATAGCCCAGTGCCTCGAGTTGCGCACGCACGAGGGGGTCGGCCTCGGCTGCGGCCGTGTCATCCTCATGGGCCGCGGCGGGCAGGGCCAGGGCCAGCAGGAAGGAAAGCAGCAGGGCGATGGGTCGCATGGGAGTCCAGGTGCCGTCGAAGACCGCATTCTGACGCCCGGCCCCGGGAAGCGTCCACGGGTGTGCAGGGGGGGCGAATGGGGACGAAGGCTTCATAGCGGCCGCCTATAATCGCGCCATGCCCAAACACACCGAACACGACCACCAGCACGGCGTGCTGGTCGAGACCGGAAAGCCGGAAGTCGCCCGCCCCCCGCTGTACTCGGTCCTGCTGCTCAACGACGACTACACGCCCATGGATTTCGTGGTCGAGGTGCTGATGCGCTTCTTCCCGATGAGCGCTGAGAAGGCCACCCAGATCATGCTCCACGTCCATACCCGTGGCCGCGGCGTGTGCGGGGTCTTCACCCGCGAGGTCGCAGAGTCGAAGGTGGCGCAGGTGAACGAATACTCAAGGCTCAACCAGCACCCCTTGCTCTGTACGATGGAAAAGGCCTGATAGTGGGCTGCAACACGTCTCACGAAGTACGAGGCCCGGCTTTCCGGAACCCACGGTAAGCAGGCGGGTCCAACGCGGTGCGGGGCCGCATGGAAAAGGCGGTGCGTGTCCCCATCTAGGACGGCAGACGCTTTTGGAGGCTCCCTCCCCATGTTCAGCAAGGATCTCGAGTACAGCATCGGCCAGTGCTACAAGCGCGCCCGCGAGGCGCGCCATGAGTACATGACGGTCGAGCACCTGGCGCTTGCACTGCTCGACAACCCCTCGGCCGAGGCGGTGCTCAAGGCGTGCGGTGCGGATTTCAGCCGCCTGCGCGGCGACCTGGAGCAGGCCATCGCCACGTCGGTGTCGGTGCTGCCCGATGACATCGACCGCGACACGCAGCCCACGCTGGGTTTCCAGCGGGTGCTGCAGCGCGCCGTCTACCACGTCCAGTCCTCAGGCAAGAAGGAAGTCACCGGCGCCAACGTGCTGGTGGCGATCTTCGGCGAGAAGGACTCCCACGCCGTGTACTACCTCAACCAGCAGGACATCGTCCGGCTGGACGTCGTGAACTACCTGTCGCACGGCATCGCCAAGCAGGGCGGCAGCGACCCGGTGCACGACGATGGCGAGGCGAAGGCGGCGGAAGGCCCGGAAGGCGAGGGCAAGGCCGACCCGCTGGACGAGTTCGCCATCAACCTCAACCAGCTGGCGCGTGACGGCAAGATCGACCCGCTGGTGGGGCGCGCCGACGAGGTCGAGCGCACCATCCAGGTGCTGTGCCGCCGCCGCAAGAACAACCCGTTGTACGTAGGCGAGGCCGGCGTGGGCAAAACCGCGATCGCCGAGGGCCTGGCCAAGCGGATCATCGATGGCGACGTGCCCGAGGTGCTCAGCGAAGCCACCATCTACGCACTCGACCTGGGTGCATTGGTGGCGGGCACCAAGTACCGGGGCGATTTCGAAAAGCGGTTGAAGGCGGTACTGGCCCAGCTCAAGAAAATCCCTGAAGCGGTGCTCTTCATCGACGAGATCCACACGATCATCGGTGCCGGCTCGGCCTCCGGCGGCACGATGGACGCCAGCAACCTGATCAAGCCGGCGCTGTCGTCGGGCGAGTTGCGTTGCATCGGCTCGACCACGTTCCAGGAATACCGCGGTATCTTCGAGAAGGACCGCGCGCTGGCGCGGCGCTTCCAGAAGATCGACATCGTCGAGCCCACCGTGGGCGAGGCGTTCGAGATCCTGCAGGGCCTGAAGGCCAAGTACGAGGCCCACCACGGTGTCACCTACGGGGACGATGCCCTGCAGGCCGCGGTGGACCTGTCGGTCAAGCACATCGGTGACCGGTTGTTGCCCGACAAGGCGATCGACGTGATCGACGAGGCCGGCGCACGCCAGCGCCTGCTGCCGCTGGAGACGCGCAAGTCGAACATCGACGTCGAGGAGATCGAGACCATCGTCGCCAAGATGGCGCGGATCCCGGCCAAGCAGGTGTCGGCCACCGACAAGGACGTGCTCCGCAACCTGGAGCGCAACCTGAAGATGGTGATCTTCGGGCAGGACCCGGCGATCGACTCGCTCACGGCGGCCATCAAGCTGGCGCGTTCCGGCCTGGGTAACCCCGACAAGCCCATCGGCAACTTCCTGTTCGCCGGCCCGACCGGCGTGGGCAAGACCGAGGTGACCAAGCAGCTGGCCCTCCAGCTGGGCATCGAGCTGGTGCGCTTCGACATGTCCGAGTACATGGAGCCGCATTCGGTCAGCCGCCTGATTGGCGCGCCCCCGGGTTACGTCGGGTTCGACCAGGGCGGCCTGCTGACCGAGAAGATCGTCAAGACGCCGCATTGCGTTCTGCTGCTGGACGAGGTCGAGAAGGCCCACCCGGACATCTTCAACATCCTGCTGCAGGTGATGGACCGCGGCGCGCTGACGGACACCAACGGACGCGAGGCGAACTTCAAGAACGTCATCATCGTCATGACCACCAACGCCGGTGCGGCGCAGGCGGCGCGGCGGTCGATCGGCTTCACCAAGCAGGACCACGCCACCGATGCCATGGAAGTGATCCGCAAGAGTTTCAGCCCGGAGTTCCGCAACCGCCTTGACGCCGTGGTGCAGTTCCAGCCGCTGGGCTTCGACCACATCCTGCGCGTCGTCGACAAGTTCCTGATCGAACTGGAAAGCCAGCTGCACGAGAAGCACGTGACACTGACTGCCACGCCGACCGCGCGCGACTGGCTGGCCCAGCACGGCTTCGACCCGCTGATGGGCGCGCGTCCGATGGCGCGGGTGATCCAGGACAAGATCAAGCGCCCGCTGGCCGACGAGTTGCTCTTCGGCAGCCTGGTCGGCGGTGGCCGGGTGACGATCGACGTGCGCGACGGCGAACTCACCGTGGATGCGCAGGCCGAGCCGGAAAAGCTGTTGCCGGCGACGGTGTAGTCACCGGGCGGTGCAACGAAAAAGGCGGCCAATGGCCGCCTTTTTTCATGGACTCCCTGCCGCGATTACTTCATGCGGTAGGTGATGCGCCCCTTGGTCAGGTCGTAAGGCGTCATTTCCACCTTGACCCGATCACCGGTGAGGATGCGGATGTAGTTCTTCCGCATGCGGCCGGAGATGTGGGCGATGATCTCGTGCCCGTTTTCGAGGCGCACACGGAACATGGTGTTCGGAAGGGTTTCCGCCACCGTGCCCTCGAATTCGATCACGTCGTCTTTTGCCATGTGGTTCCTGTTGTCGCATTGAAAACGGGCGCAGCGCGCCCGCGAAGCCGCATATCTTGCCACGCGGCGGCCGGTTGTGCAAAAGCAAGGAAGTCAATGCCCGCCGCCGCCGGCCACGAGTCCCGCCGGGCGCTCCCCCATGGCGCCGGACCACGATCCGGCACGTCCGGGCATCCGGGACAGCGCATGGACGTGTTCCAGGAATGCGGCGCGGGGCATCGGCTCGCCCCCCAGGCGGACCAGGTGCGCGTTCTCGACCTGGGCGTCGATCAGCGGCCAGCCCCAACCGGCCAGCAACCCGGCCAGCCCGGCCAGGGCGGCCTTGGACCCGCCCGGTCGCGCGCTGAACATGCTCTCCCCGAAGAACATGCACCCCACGGCCACGCCATAGATGCCCCCGACGAGCGTGCTGCCGTCGAAGGCTTCCACGCTGTGGGCATGCCCCAGGCGGTGCAGGCGACCGTAGGCGGTCGCCATTTCCCGTGTGATCCAGGTGCCCGACTGGCCCGGGCGTGGCGCCGCGGCGCAGGCCGACACCACGGCGTCGAACGCGGTATCGGCGCGCAGCGTCCATCCGCTGCCGCGCAGCTGGCGACGGAACCGGGAGGACAGATGGACGCCGTCGGTGCGGAACACCATCCGCGGGTCGGGCGACCACCACAGGATCGGCTGGCCGTCCGAGTACCAGGGAAAGACGCCCGACCGATAGGCGTTGAGCAGGCGGGCAGGGCTCAGGTCGCCGCCCACGGCGAGCAGGCCGTCGGGTTCGCGCAGGGCCAGCGCGGCGTCGGGAAACGGCGCATTGGGGTCGTCCGGCAGGCGGTGCAGTCGCAGCGTCATGGGCCGCAGGCCGCCCCACGCATCTTGAACGGAGACCGCGTGGCCAGAATTTCGGCGTGGCGGCGCACTGCATCGGCCTCCTGCCGGCACCAGGCGTGGAGTGCCTCCCGGAAGCGGCTATCGGCCACCCAATGGTGGCTCCGTACCAGCTGCGGCAGGAACCCGCGGGCCAGCTTGTGTTCCCCCTGCGCGCCGGGCTCGAACACGCGCAGGCCCTCCCGCAGGCAGTAGTCGATGCCCTGGTAGTAGCAGGTTTCGAAATGCAGGCCCGGGATCGCTTCGTGCGTGCCCCAGTAGCGCCCGTACAGCGTGTCGCCGCCGCGCAGGCACAGCGCGCCAGCGATCGGTGTCCCGGCACGCTCGGCGAGGATCAACACCAGCTGGCGCGGCATCGACGCGGCGAGATGGGACAGGAAGGGCAGGGTCAACGCCGGCGGGTTGCCGTACTCGGCGAAGGTCTGCAGGTAGAAGCCGTGGATGGCGGCCAGATCGTCCGGGCTTGCTTCGTCCCCGTGCACCACGCGGAACCCGATGCCGGAACGGGCCACTTTCGCGCGCTCCTGGCGGATGTTCTTCCGGTGGCGGTGGTCCATGGCGCCCAGGAAGTCGTCGAACGACGCCCAGCCTTCATCGTTGCGCCAGTGGTACTGCACGTCCAGCCGCTGCATCCAGTCGCTGTCGAACGCGGCGTCCTCGCCGTCGGTGTGGAAGTTGACATGCGCCGACGACCAGCCCGAGTCACCGGCGGCGCGGGCCAGGGCGATGGCAAGAAGGCCACGGTGGCGCGGATCGCGCGCCAGCAGCCGGGGCCCGGTGACGGGGGAGTAGGGCACCGCCGCCAGCAGCTTGGGAAAGTAGTCGAGGCCGTGCTGCGCATAGGCGTGCGCCCACGCGTGGTCGAAGACGAACTCGCCGTGCGAGTTGTCCTTGCGATAGGCCGGCGCGGCCCCCAGCAACGTGTCGCCTTCCCAGAGCGTTACGTGGTGGGGCGACCAGCCCCAGGCCGCGCGCAGGCACCCGTGCCGTTCCAGGCCGGAAAGGAAGGCATGGCAGACAAACGGATTGGACCCGTCATGCAGCGCGTCCCAGCGCAGCGCGGGGATCTCATCCAGGCGCTGCAGGATCCGGATTTCAGCCACGGCCGCCGGTCCAGGCGCGATCGGTCATGCACGGTCGCCCACGCAAAAGGGGCGGGCGAGGGCACGGAGCGGTCGCTCGGGCCGTCGCGCGCCGCGGATCACTCCTTGTCGAGGAACTTCTCGGCATCCAGGGCCGCCATGCAGCCGAAGCCGGCCGACGTGATGGCCTGCCGGTAGACCTGGTCGGCCACGTCGCCGGCGGCGAACACGCCCGGGACCGAGGTATGCGTGGCGTTGCCCTGCAGCCCGGTCTGGATCGTCAGGTAGCCGTTCTTCATATCCAGCTGGCCTTCGAACAGGCTGGTGTTTGGCGTGTGGCCGATGGCCACGAACAGGCCGTGGATGGCGATTTCGCGCGTGCTGTCGTCCTGCACCGACTTGACCCGCATCCCGGTGACGCCGGCATCGTTGCCCAGCACCTCGTCGACCACGTGGTGCCACACCGGCTCGATCTTGCCGGCTTGGACCTTGGCCATCAGCTTGTCCTGCATGATCTTTTCCGCACGCAGCGTGTCACGGCGGTGCACCAGGTAGACCTTGCGGGCGATGTTGGACAGGTAGAGGGCCTCCTCGACCGCGGTGTTGCCGCCGCCGATGACCGCCACGTCCTGGTCCTTATAGAAGAAGCCGTCGCAGGTGGCGCACGCCGAGACGCCGCGACCCTTGAACGCCTCCTCCGATGCCAGGCCGAGGTACTTGGCCGTCGCGCCGGTGGCGATGATCAGGCCGTCGCAGGTGTACTCGCCGTTGTCACCCACCAGTCGGAACGGGCGCTTGGACAGGTCGGCGGTGTGGATGTGGTCGAACACGGTTTCGGTATCGAAGCGCTCGGCATGCGCCTGCATGCGCGCCATCAGGTCCGGGCCCATCAGCCCGTGCGCGTCGCCCGGCCAGTTGTCGACCTCGGTGGTCGTCATCAGCTGGCCGCCCATCTGCAGGCCCGTGATCACCAGCGGCTTGAGGTTGGCGCGGGCCGCGTACACGGCGGCGGTCCAGCCGGCGGGTCCGGAACCGAGGATGATCAGGCGGGCGTGCTTGGAGGGGCTCATGGGTATAATCGCGGACTCTTGGGAAAGCGCCACGGCTGGCGCGGAAACGGGTATCGAGGAGGTGGCCGCACTGCGGCGCCGACGACCCGGCAGGCGCCATAGAGTGGCGTCCGCATCCCGGCAAAACAAGGCAAGCCCGCGGACGCTGCGTTGCAGGTCGGCGGCCCCGCTCCACACGAAATCCGTTCAACCCAGACCAACCAGGCCAGCACCGCCGCGCATGCGGCGTTTTTTCTGGCCGCACCGGAGAGCAGTGCAATGCGTATCGGCGTACCCAAGGAAACCAAGACCCTCGAAGGCCGCGTCGCCCTGGTGCCGGCCGCTGCCGGCGACCTCGTCAACCGTGGCCATGAGGTCTGGATCGAGAAGGACGCGGGCATCAAGAGCGGCTTCAAGGACGAGCAGTACACCCAGCTCGGGGTGAAGGTGGCGCCGGATGCGGCCGCCCTGTACGAGAAGGGCGAGCTGATCGTGAAGGTCAAGGAGCCGATTGCCGGCGACCTGGCGCACCTGCGCCGCGACCACCTGCTGTTCTGCTACCTGCACCTGGCCGCCGAGCCGGCGCTGACTCGCCACCTGCTGGACATCGGCCTGACCGGCGTCGCGTTCGAGACGGTCGAGCTGCCCAACGGCGACCTGCCGCTGCTGGCGCCGATGTCGATCATCGCCGGCAAGATCGCCGTGCAGGCGGGCACCACGCTGCTGCACCAGCCCCAGGGCGGCAAGGGCAAGCTGCTGGGCGGCCTGCCGTCCACCTCGCGCGGCAAGGTCGTGGTGTTCGGCGCCGGCCAGGCCGGTGGCGCCTCGGCAGCGCTGGCCGCGGCCGGCGGTGCCAACGTGGTGGTGTTCGAGAAGCGCCAGGACCGCATGGACGAGATGATGCGCCTGGGCAACAACGTCACGGCGCTGTACCCGTACGACGATGTGGTCATGCGCGAAGTCGCCAATGCTGACCTCGTGGTGGGTGCGGTGTTGGTCACCGGTGCCAAGGCGCCGCACGTGCTGACCCGCGACATGCTCAAGGGCATGGAGGACGGCAGCGTGGTGGTCGACATCTCCATCGACCAGGGCGGCTGCTTCGAGACCTCGCGTCCGACCAACTGGAAGGAGCCGACCTACGTGGAGGAGGGCGTGACCCACTTCTGCGTGACCAACATGCCCGGCGCGGTCCCGCAGACCAGCTCGCAGGCCATCTGCGCGGCGATCCTGCCGTGGGTGAACAAGCTGGCCTCGGGCAACTGGCGCGACAACCAGGCGCTGGTGCGCGGCATCAACGTCGAGTCCGGCCAGCTGGTCCATCCGGCCCTGGAAGGCATGGCGCTTTGAGCGGACCGATCGGGTAGCAGGCACCGCCTGCTACCCGTTTGACGTCCGGTTTCCTGTACATTCAACGAGTAACGCAACCTAGCTGAGGCAGTACATCACGGTGGCAGCCGCTCCGAGTCGCAGGAAATCTTCGTCCGCCGAAAAGCGGAGCACGCCGTCGCCGCGCCGGCAGCGGCTCATGCGCGACATCGCGATGATCCTGATCGCGCCTTTCCTGCTGTACCTGCTGGTGTGCCTGTTCACCTATTCCCCGCAGGACCCCAGCTGGTCCCAGTCGGGCAGCGTGACCGCGCCGCTGCACAACGGCGGCGGCACCGTGGGCGCGTGGCTGGCCGACATGCTGCTGTACCTGACGGGCTACGTGGCCTTCCTGCTGCCCGTGGTGCTGGGAGCGATCGCATGGATCGCGCTGTTCGGCATGGATGCGGACGGGGACGGCGACGCCGACCTTGGGCCTGCGTTGCGGCTGGTCGGAATCGTCGGGTTCCTTGTGTCCGCGACGGGGTTGCTGCATCTGCGCGTGGGCGTCGCGCCCGATTTCTCCGCGGGGGCCGGCGGCATCCTCGGGCAGCTGGTGGGCCGGTCGCTCTACAGCGGGTTCGGCCCGGTGGGCGGCAACCTGTTCCTGCTGGCGCTGCTGCTGGTGTCGGTGACGCTGGCCACCGGACTGTCATGGCTCGCGGTCATGGACCGGATCGGGCAGGGCGTCATGACGCTCGGGCCGACGCTGTCACGGCTGTTCCGGCGCGGGAGTCAGCAGGCCACGCAGTGGCAGCAGGCGCGGGCGTATCGGGAGGAGCGCGAGGAGGTCCGCAAGGTCGATACCGAGCATCGTGCCAAACGTGCACCGGTCAAGATCGAGCCGCCCGCGCCGGCCGCGGTTGAAAAGAGTGACCGTGCCAAGCGCGAGCAGCAGATCCCGCTGTTCCACGTCGGTGACGGTAGCGGCATCCCGCCGCTGGCACTGCTTGACGACCCCAAGCCGCAGCCCAAGGGCTACGACGAGCAGACGCTGGAGACGCTGTCCCGGCAGATCGAGTTCAAGCTCAAGGACTTCCGCATCGACGCCAATGTGGTCGGTGCCTACCCGGGTCCGGTCATCACGCGGTTCGAGATCGAACCCGCGCCTGGCGTAAAGGTCAGCCAGATCAGCTCGCTGGACAAGGACATCGCCCGCGGGTTGTCGGTGAAGTCGGTGCGCGTGGTCGACGTCATCCCGGGCAAATCGGTGATCGGCCTGGAAACCCCGAACACTCAGCGCGAGATGATCTACCTGTCGGAGCTTCTGCGCTCGCGCGAGTACGACAAGTCGGGCAGCCCGCTCACGCTGGCACTGGGCAAGGACATCGCCGGCCGGCCGACCGTGGCCGACCTGGCGCGCATGCCGCACCTGCTGGTGGCCGGTACCACCGGCTCGGGCAAGTCCGTCGCGGTCAACGCGATGGTGCTCAGCCTGCTGTACAAGGCGTCCGCCAAGGACGTGCGGATGCTGATGATCGATCCGAAGATGCTGGAGCTCAGCGTCTACGAGGGCATCCCGCACCTGCTGGCGCCGGTGGTCACCGACATGAAGGAGGCGGGCAATGGCCTGCGCTGGTGTGTCGCCGAAATGGAGCGCCGCTACAAGCTGATGTCGGCGGTGGGCGTGCGCAACCTGGCGGGCTTCAACAAGAAGGTGCGCGACGCCACCGATGCCGGCCAGCCGATGCTGGACCCGCTGTTCAAGCCCAACCCCGATATCGAGGAGGCGGCGCCGCAACTGGAGCCGCTCCCGTACATCGTGGTGTTCATCGACGAATTCGCCGACATGATGATGATCGTCGGCAAGAAGGTCGAAGAACTCATCGCGCGTCTGGCGCAGAAGGCCCGCGCCGCCGGCATCCACCTCATCCTGGCGACCCAGCGCCCTTCGGTGGACGTGATCACCGGCCTGATCAAGGCCAATATCCCGACCCGCATTGCGTTCCAGGTGTCGAGCAAGATCGACTCGCGCACCATCCTCGACCAGTCCGGTGCCGAAACCCTGCTGGGCCACGGCGACATGCTGTACCTGCCCCCGGGCACGGCGATGCCCGAGCGCGTGCACGGCGCCTTCGTGTCGGACGACGAGGTGCATCGCGTCGTCGAGCACCTCAAGCAGGCCGGCGGCGGCCCCGACTACATCGAGGGTGTGCTGGAGGAGGTGCAGACCCTTGGGGACGGTGTGGTCGTGGGCGCGACCGGCCTGCCGGAGGCCACAGGCGGAGGCGATGAATCGGACCCGCTGTACGACGAGGCGGTACGCATCGTGACCGAAACCCGGCGTGCGTCGATCTCCGGCGTGCAGCGGCGCCTGAAGATCGGCTACAACCGGGCCGCGCGCCTGATCGAGGCGATGGAAGCAGCGGGGGTGGTGACTCCGCCCGAGCACAACGGCGACCGCTCGGTGCTGGCGCCGCCGCCTCCACGCTGACGGGCCAGCGTCGCAGCTGAATCGGAAACCCGACGCAGACCGGTGCCCAAGTGCCCGTGAGCGCGTGTTCATCGCGGCGCCGGCAGACTTTGCCGCATCGAAATAGGAGCATCCAGATGACCCGTATCGCCCGTTGTTCCGCTTTGGTGGGCGCCATGGCCGCCACCGCGCTGTTCGCCTCGTCGGCCATGGCTGGCGCGCGCGACGACCTCGATACCTTCACCCGGGGCCTCAAGGGTCTGGACGGCCAGTTCACCCAGAAGGTGTACGACGCCGGTGGCCGGCTGAAGGAGACCTCCAGCGGTGAGGTCGCGCTGTCGGCCCCGCGCCTGTTCCGCTGGGAATACGCCAAGCCGTACCCGCAACTGATCGTGGCCGATGGCAAGACGGTGTGGATCTACGACGAGGACCTCGAGCAGGTCACCCGGCGCCCCCAAGGCGCCGAGGAGCAGAACAGCCCGCTGACCGCGTTGATCGATCCGAGCAAGCTGGACCGGCAGTTCGTGGTGAAGGAGGAGGGTGAAAAGGGTGGCCTGAGCTGGCTGTCGCTGGTGCCGCGCGACGAGGGCGGCGCCAGTTTCCGTTCGGCGCGGCTTGCGTTCGGTGACGCGGGACTGGAGAAGATGATCGTCGTCGATGCCGTGGGACAGCGCACCGAAATCGGGTTCAGCCAGTGGCAGCGAAACCCGGCATTTCCTGCCAGCACGTTCAAGTACACGCCGCCCCAGGGCGTTGACGTCATCGGCGGCTGATCAGCGCGTCGCCCGCCGATGCAGGTACCGAAACGGCAGGCCTCAAAGCCTGCCGTTTCGCTTTCTGGAGTCGTAGACCGTTCATTTTCAATGGCTTGGACTCACGTCGCATCGACGTTTCCCGCTTCAAAGTGGCCACACGCTCCGATCCCCCGGAGCGCCCCGAAGCAAGAAGGCAGGCCACTCCATGCGTCGCACTCCCCTCGCACTTCTCCCCGTTGCCACCCTCAGCCTGGCAATCGCCCTGATCGCTGGCCGTGCCAACCCGGTCGATGCCGCGACGCCGCAGGGTGTGGTCGCCCAGGCCGGAGCGACGGCGCCGGGCACGCGGATGGAAGGTGAGCAGGTGTTGGACGCTGCGGTCGCGGCGGCACTTATCGGCGCAGTGGCCAGCCAGTTCGACGAAGACAACGTTGAAGTCCGCCTCAACGATGTCGATGTGGAAGAGGCAAGCCTGCGTGATCGCCAGCTCCTGGGCCGGGGTGAACTGCGTCTGGGTGATGACGAGGCGTGGATCCCCTTCGGGTTCGAGGCTTTGTACGACACCGTCGAGGCTGTGGTGAGTTATCCGCGCCTGACGCTGGCCGACGGCATGGCCGCCGACCCCGTCGAGCTGGACACTCCGATCGCGCAGACATTGGCCGAGCGGACCGAGGCTGCGCTTTCGGCAGAGTTTTCGCAGCAGCCGGTGGCGCTCGCCCTGGAAGACGTGAGGGCCGTCAATGCGGGTGGTCGATACCTGCGAGTCGACGCATCGGGAACGGCCGACTTTGGCCGCGAGGGCAACGCTGCCACGCAGGTGCACGGTCTGTTTGACCAGCGCGAGAACCGTTGGGTGAAAGTGAGCTACGAGCTGGGCGAAGCGCCGGCGCCGTGGGCCGCTGATCCGCGCGTCGTCGCCAGCCGCTGACCCTCGCTGGAACCTTAGGAAATCAAGCTCGCGGCGCCTTTATCGGCGCCGCGGGCGTTTGAGCACGTGCATAACGGTGCCCCTGCCGCTTTAGCGGCCGGTGACGCCAGCCGTTGGTCGGGCGCTTGGTATCGTGTCGTAGCTGCTCGTCGTCCCCTCAATCGTCCCTCAGACGGACCGTGCCGTGCCCCGACGTTCTCCGCCTTCGCTGGCATCCGACTCTCCCGACCTGCTGACCATGGATCGCGATGCGATGCGTCCGCTCGCCGAGCGCATGCGCCCCCGGGCGCTGGATGACATGGTCGGCCAGCGGAGGCTGCTGGCGCCGGGTTCCGCGCTGCGCCGGGCCGTGGAAAGCGGGCGCGTGCATTCGATGGTGCTGTGGGGCCCGCCGGGGTGCGGCAAGACCACACTCGCCCTGCTGCTCGCGCGCTATGCCGAGGCCGAGTTCCGCGCGATTTCCGCCGTTCTGTCGGGCCTGCCGGAGGTACGGAGCGTGCTGGCCGAGGCCGCGCACCGCTTCGCCGAGGGCCGTCGCACCGTCCTGTTCGTCGACGAGGTGCACCGTTTCAACAAGTCCCAGCAGGATGCGTTTCTCCCGCACATCGAGCGGGGCACCATCATCTTTGTCGGCGCGACCACCGAAAACCCGTCTTTCGAACTGAACTCGGCCCTGCTGTCACGGTGCCGCGTGCACGTCATGGAGGCCGTGTCGGCGGACGACATCGTGGTGGCGCTGAAGCAGGCGCTGGACGACGACGACCGCGGCCTGGCGGGGCTCCAGCTGCAGGTGGCCGACGCCACGCTGGCGCAGATCGCGCAGGCCGCCGACGGCGACGTGCGCCGCGCGCTGACGCTGCTGGAGATCGCGGCGGAACTGGCGGTGGACGAAGGCGGCCGCATCACCGATGCGACGCTTGCGCAGGTTCTGGCCGACCGCACCCGGCGCTTCGACAAGGGCGGCGAGCAGTTCTACGACCAGATCTCGGCACTGCACAAATCGGTGCGCAGCTCCAACCCCGACGCCGCGCTGTACTGGCTGGCGAGGATGCTCGACGGCGGTTGCGACCGCGCCTACCTCGCGCGCCGTCTGACACGGATGGCGGTGGAGGACATCGGGCTGGCCGACCCCAAGGCGCTGCAGATGGCGCTCGAAGCCTGGGATACGTATGAACGCCTCGGATCCCCCGAAGGCGAACTGGCGCTGGCCCAATTGACGCTCTACCTGGCCAGCACGGCGAAATCCAACGCGGCCTACGCGGCTTTCAAACAGGCGCAACGCGATGTCCGCGAACACGGCACCCAAGAGGTCCCGATGCACCTTCGCAATGCACCCACCACGTTGATGAAATCGCTGGGGTACTCGAAGGGCTACCAGTACGACCACGATGCCGAGGGCGGCGTCGCCCTCGACCAGACCGGCTTTCCCGACGCAATGGGCGAGCGGATCTACTACCGACCGGTGGAGCGGGGGATGGAGATCAAGCTCAAGCAGAAGCTCGATGCGCTGCGCTCCAGACGCGCCGATGCGCGAGGTGCTCCAGCCGGGGAGGGGGATGGTGAGAGCGGCGCGTAGCTGCGCGTGCGGATCGCAGCGACGTGCAAGCGCTTGTTTCGTACAGGCAACGCAGAATCGGCTTGAGCAGTATCGGCCATGTATCTGATCAGGCTGGATAACAGGCGCCTGTCACGCCGGCGCCATACCCCGACGTTTCAGGGTTGAAACGAAAATCTGAACACGGTTGCCGGGCCTGCGCGAGGGCGTCGAGCCTTGTCTGCGAAGGATGGCCGTGACTCTCAAGCCCGATCGTGCGCTGCCATTGCATCGAGCCGCGTTACAGGGCTGAAACGTATTCCGTCGTGGCTGCGGCCCCCGATGGCGTCCCCATCCCCTCGATGCGGCCCTGATGAGCAGGGGCGCTGCACCCGGTAACGGTTTGCGCGCACCTGAACGGACATGGCATCGCGTATGCGTGCCTTTCCGTGCGTCCCCAGCCGGTGCCATCCCCTGGGTGCCGGACCGACGCATCAGGAGAACAACAATGCGCATTCGTAGAGCTCTCATCGCGTCAGCCGTGCTCGTGGGTCTTGGAGTCACCGGACAGGCGTGGGCACAGGCCAGCAACGACAACAACGCCCGTCGCGGCGTACAGACGGCCATCGACGACGACAGCGACAACAGCGACAACAGCAACCACGGCCGCGCCCGGGCCTCGGACTACGGCTCGGCGGCGGCCAACAACAGCAGCACCGCCACCTCCAGCTTCTCCAACTCCTTCAACAGCAGCAAGGCGATCGCTGAAACCCGCCTGGACGGCTACGTGACCGATATCCGCATCCGCGACATCGGCAACGTCGCCAACAACTGGGGCGATGCCGACGGCGGCCACGGCGGCGCCGGCGGCAAGGGCTATGGCGGCCACGCCGACGGTGGCGAAGGCGACGGCGGAAGCGGCGGAGACGGCGGCAATGCGCGCGCGCGCGGCGCCAACGGCGGAGACGCGTATGCCTATACCGGCGACAGTTCCGCCGGAACCGGCGCCGACGGCGGCGACAGCGACAGCGACAGTGGGCGCGTCCGCGAGCGCGGGGCCGGATCGGCCACCGGCGGCGCGGCCAGCGGCAGCGGCGGCTCGGCCACCTCCGGGTCGGCCACGGCGTCAGGCGGCAGCAGCAGTGCTACCGGCGGCAACGGCGGATCGATCGCCTCCAACGGCGGTGCCGGTGGCGGCGGTGGCGCAGGCTCCGGCGGCAGCGCGACGGGCGGATCGGGCAGCGGTGCGGCCGGCGGCGCCGGTGGCAGCGGCGGCTCGGTCAGCAACGACGCGGGCGCTTTCAACATGTCGTCCAACATGACCAACGTCGGTCAGTCCGCGGCCGGCATCATGACCGTGGCCCAGAACAGCGGATTCGCATCGCTGATCCAGCAGGGCGTGACCGTCCAGGCCAACCTCACGGTCGGTCCGTAACCGTCCGGTACGACGCGCCGCAGGTGCCCCCGCCCTGCGGCGCGTTGTCCTGCGCGTTGCGCATGCGAGGGGCGGCCCATGGGGCTGCGTACCGGAGATCCGGTCATGGTCGATTCGTTCCGTATGCATGGCATGGCGGTCGCCCTCGGGTGCTGCCTCGCCTTCCACGTGTCGCCAGCCCGGGCGGACGAGCCGGTCGGCGCACCGTCCTCCCCGTTCGCCGCGCCGGTGGCGGAGAGCCGGCTGGATGCACTTCGCGGTGGCGAGGGTGTCGACAACGACAGCCGGGTGCTGGGCGAGGTCACCGGCAACAGTGCCGACCGGGTGGTCACCGGCGACAACACGCTGGGTGGCGGCGCGTTCGCCGGGTCCAGCGGCATTACCACCGTCATCCAGAACACCGGTGCCAACGTGTTGATCCAGAACGGCATGGTGGTCAACGTCCAGTTCGTGGACCCCACCCCGTGACGTATCCGCAGGCCCGCACGTGGCGGTGGTATGCGGGCTGCGCGCTGGTCGCCGTGCTGGCGGTGCCCGCGGGATCGGCGCCGGCCGCAGCGGACACGCTGGACCTGCGCACACCCCACGGCGGCGCCTACCAGTTGCGCGTGACCAGCCTGAAGCAGGCGCGCTTCTCCACCACCGTCCCGCAGCAGTACGACTTCAGTTGCGGCTCGGCGGCCACGGCCACGCTGCTGACGCACCAGTACGGGTATCCCGTCACCGAGGCGGATGTCTTCCTGCGCATGTACGCCAACGGCGACCAGGCCAAGATCCGCGAGGAGGGGTTTTCGCTGCTGGACATGCGCCGCTACCTGTCGGCGCACGGGTTCGAGGCCGACGGGTTCGAATTGCCGATCGAGAAGCTGGCCGAGGAAGGGTTGCCTGCCATCGTCCTGCTCAACGACCGCGGCTACCGGCATTTCGTGGTGGTCAAGGGACTGCGCAACGGGCGCATCCTGCTGGGTGATCCCGCGCGTGGCACCCGGGCGATGCCGGTGCCGCGGTTCCACGAGCTCTGGGACAACGGCGTGATGTTCGTCATCCACAACCGCCGCGACGCGGCGCAATTCAACCAGCCGCGCGACTGGCGCACCGCGCCGCCCGCGCCGCTGGAAACGGGCATCCAGCGCGATGGACTGCGCAACACCGTGCTGCCCAAGCGCGGCCCTGGAGACATCTGACATGCACGCGCCGACCGCCCGGGCCCTGCACATCCTGCTTGCCGCGGCGGTCGCCGCCGCGCCGACGGCCACGCATGCCGCCGGTCCGGCGCCCGCCTCCACGCTGGGCCCGGAATGGCGCGCCATCGCACCCGAGCGCCTCGGCACGATGCGGGGCGGCTTCCAGCTGCCCGGCGGCCTGGTGCTGTCGTTCGGCGTCGAGCGGGCCGTCTGGGTGAACGGCGCGCTGGTGGCGTCGACCCGTGTGCAGATCGCCGACCTCGCCCGGATGACCCCGCAGCAGGCACGGCAGCTGCAGGCCTTCCAGCAGGGCATGGGCGTGCAGGTGGGCCCGGGCAATGTGATCGTCGCCCCCGGCAGCGGCGCACTGGTGATCCAGAACACCCGCGACCACCAGGCGATCCGCGCGCTGACCACGCTGTCGGTGGACGTCGGCACCCTTGGGACTTTCCAGCAGGTCAACGCCTTCGACACGGTGCAGGCGGCGGTGCTGGCCGGTATCGGCGGCCCCTGAGCGTTTAAGCGCGTGTACCCCTTTTCCCCGGCCAGAGGACGACCCATGGGCACGCACGGACATCGACCCGGTCGGTATTGGTGGTGGGCGTCGGGCCTGTTGCTGGCGGGCGCGGCCCAGGCACAGTCGCCGGCCGACACCGCGCGGCTGGACGCCCTCCAGCGCGAGATCGCCGCGCAGACCGAACGGCTCGAAGGCCTGAAGCGGTTGCTGGCCGAGCAGGAAGGCGAACTGGTCCGGCTGCGCGGCGCGTTGGACGAGCAGCGCCTGGACAGCACCCGCGCCAAGGGGCGGGAGGCTGCCCGTAGCGACGCCCTGACGCAGGTCCCGCTGGCCAACGTGACCATGGCGCAGGCGGTGCTGCCTGAATCGGCGGTGGCGCAGGCCCCGCCGCCGCCGGGTGACGCGCCGCCGGCCGGACCCGCCACGGATCCGGCCCAGGCACCGCAGCCCGTGGGCCGGGCGCCGGAGTCCGACACGCGGCCGCCCGAGGTCGCCCAGATCTTCGAGCAGCCCGGCGTGCTGACGCCCCCGGGCAAGTTCGTGCTCGAGCCCGCCTTCCAGTTCGGCTACTCGGCCAATGACCGCGTCGCGCTGGTGGGATTCACCATCATCCCGGCGATCCTCATCGGGCTGATCGACGTGCGACAGATCAAGACCACCACCGCCATCGCCACGCTGACCGGCCGCTACGGGTTGGGCAAGCGCTTCGAGCTGGAAGCCAAGGTCCCGTACGTCTACACCTACACCGACACCATCAGCCGGGAGATCTTCACCGGCACGGCGGTCGACAACGTCTTCAATTCCGAAGGCCACGGCCTCGGCGATGTCGAGTTCACTGCCCGCTACCAGTTCAACCAGGGCGGGCCGGACCGGCCGTTCTGGGTGGGCTGGCTGCGCTACAAGAGCCGCACCGGCAAGGACCCGTTCGAGGTGGTCACCGACTGCGTGACGCGCTGCGTGGCCAATGCGACCGGCACCGGCCTGCCGTTGGACCTGCCCTCCGGCAGCGGTTTCCACGCCCTCCAGCCGGGCGTCACATGGTTGTATCCGTCCGACCCGGTGGTGTTCTTCGGCAGCTTCAGTTACCTGCACAACTTCAAGCGCAGCAACGTGTCGCGTACCGTGCTGGGCGGTGTCGAGGAGCCGATCGGCGAGGTCAAGGCGGGCGACATCCTCGGCTTCAACCTGGGCATGGGCCTGGCGCTCAACGAGAAAGCCGCCATCAGCCTCGGCTATGACCAGAGCATCGTCGACAAGACCCAGCAGAACGGCGAGGACGCGCCCGGGTCGGCCCGTGTGGTGCTGGGGACCCTGCTGCTGGGCGGCTCGTACCGGTTCAACGAGCGGGTTTCGCTGAACGTGGCGCTCGGGGTCGGCGTGACCCGTGACACCCCCGACATGACCCTGACGGCGCGGGTGCCGATCTCCTTCTGAGGCGTGCCGTCCCGGCATACGGCCCGGCCAGTGGCTGGACCGCCTGGAAGCTGCCATAATGCGCGGCTTCCTGCGGCCTGGCCGCCGGAACCTTGCCCCACCGCACCCATCCGGGCGACGGGGGGCTGAACGGGCCGGCACGGCGACGTGCGGCCTTCATCCACAAGGAAACCACCATGCGTCATTACGAAGTCGTGTTCCTGGTCCACCCGGACCAGAGCGAGCAGGTGCCGGCCATGATCGAGCGCTACAAGGGCTTGATCGAAGGCGGCGAAGGCAAGATCCACCGCCTGGAAGACTGGGGCCGCCGCCAGCTGGCGTACCCGATCCAGAACCTCGTCAAGGCCCACTACGTGCTGCTCAACATCGAGTGCACCCAGGCCGTGCTCAACGAGCTGGTCGACGGGTTCCGTTTCAACGACGCGATCCTGCGCCACCTGGTCATGAAGCGCGACGACGCCGACACCGAGCAGTCGCTGATCATGAAGTTCAAGGACGAGAAGGGCGACAAGCCCGAGCGCGGTGAGCGCCGTCGCCGTGACGACGACAGCAGCACCGACAACGACGGCGAAGGCGACAAGAGCGACGCCAAGTCCGACGACAAGTCCGGCGACAACGCCGAAGCCGCCTGAGGATTACCGACATGTCCAAGTTCTTCCGCCGCCGCAAGTTCTGCAAGTTCACCGCCGAAGGCGTGACCGAGATCGACTACAAGGATCTCAACACCCTGCGCCAGTACCTCACCGAGACCGGCAAGATCGTGCCGAGCCGCGTGACCGGCACCAAGTCCAAGTACCAGCGCCAGCTGGCCACGGCCGTCAAGCGCGCCCGTTACCTGGCCCTGATCCCGTACACGGACAACCACAACGTCTAAGCGGTCCGGCCGGGGCGGGCGCCATGCCCGCCCTGCGCTGCACGTGCATTCGGACAGCGAACCCCGCTGCGGCGCCCCGCGTCGCTAACGAATCAAGCTCGATACGAGCACTGGAGCACCACCATGCAACTGATCCTCCTGCAGAACGTCCTCAACCTCGGCAAGCTCGGCGACAAGGTCACCGTGAAGCCGGGTTACGGCCGCAACTTCCTGGTCCCGCACGGCAAGGCCGTCCCGGCGACCGAAGCCAACCTGGCCGAGTTCGAAGCCAAGCGCGCCGAGTACGAAGCCAAGGCCAAGGCCTCGCTGGATGACGCCGAAAGCCGCAAGGCCAAGCTCGAAGGCGCCGAAGTCACCATCCACGCCAATGCCGCGACCGAAGGCAAGCTGTACGGCTCGGTGACCAACCGCGACATCGCCGAGGCGCTGACCAAGGCCGGCTACGAGGTCGAGAAGTCCGAGGTGATCCTGGGCGAGGGCGCGTTCCGCCACACCGGCGAGTACGAGGTCCTGCTGCACCTCCACGCGGACGTGGAAACCACCGTCAAGGTGATCGTGGCGCCGGAAGCGGCCTGATCCACCTTGTGCCCCGGGCGATGCCCGGTGGCGCATGCGGTACACGAACGGGCGCCTCGGCGCCCGTTTCGTTTGGCGCGGTGGCCGCGCCGCGGCCGCGTTTCATTGCCGTGATCTCGGTCGATGAGACCGATCCACGTTAGAAATCGGCGTTATCCACAGGTTGTTCCGTCGCGTGCCCACAGGCGGACTGCCTAGGATGCGTGTCCGACACTCGATCCAGGCCATGGACCCGGCCGCGCATGGGAACCGCGCACACTGATGAATGCACGACCGGGACTTAGGGGCGAATACCGCGGCGACAAGCGCTTCGAAACCCGTGCCGAGCAGCGCGTGGACCAGTTGCGCGTGCCGCCGCAGTCGGTGGAAGCCGAGCAGGCCGTGCTGGGCGGGTTGATGCTGGCGCCCGACGCGTACGACCGCGTCGCCGACCAGCTCAACGACCAGGACTTCTACCGCCGCGACCACCAGCTGATCTTCCGCGCCATCCGCGAGCTGGCCGAGAAGGGCAAGCCGTTCGATGCGGTGACGCTGGGCGAATGGTTCGAGTCCATGGGCCAGTCCGAACTGGTCGCCGGCGGCGCGTATTTGATCGAACTGGCCAGCACCACGCCATCGGCGGCCAACATCGTCGCCTACGCCGAAATCGTCCGCGACAAGGCCGTGCTGCGGCAGCTGATCGAAGTCGGCACGACCATCGTCAACGACGGCTTCCAGCCCGACGGGCGCGAGAGCACCGAGATCCTCGCCAGCGCCGAGCAGCAGGTGTTCGCCATCGCCGAGGCCGGCGCCAAGGGCAAGACCGACTTCACCGCCATGAACAAGGCGCTGTCGGAAGCCTTCGACGTGCTGCAGACGCGTTACGCCGCCGGTGGCAGCGTGACCGGCCTGCCGACGGGCTACACCGAGTTCGACGAGATGACCGCCGGCCTGCAGCCGACCGACCTGCTGATCCTGGCGGCGCGTCCGGCGATGGGAAAGACGACGTTCGCGCTCAACATCGCCGAGCATGCGGCCATCCGCACCAAGAAGGCGGTGGCGGTGTTCTCGATGGAAATGTCGGCCAGCCAGCTGGCCCTTCGACTGATTTCATCCAATGGCCGCGTCAACGCCCAGCGCCTGCGCAGCGGCCAGCTCGAGGACGAGGACTGGAGCCGCGTCACCAGCGCAATCCGGATGCTGAAGGAAGCCAAGATCTTCATCGACGACACCCCGGGCCTGTCGCCCGAGGCGCTGCGCGCCAAGGCCCGTCGCCTCAAGCGCGAGCACGACCTGGGCCTGGTGGTGATCGACTACCTGCAGCTGATGTCGGTGCCCGGCAACAACGAGAACCGCGCCACCGAGATCTCCGAGATCTCCCGCGGCCTGAAGCACCTGGCCAAGGAACTCAACGTGCCGGTGATCGCGCTGTCGCAGCTCAACCGTTCGCTGGAAACACGCGCCGACAAGCGCCCGGTGATGGCCGACCTGCGCGAGTCCGGCGCCATCGAGCAGGACGCGGACGTGATCGTCTTCATCTACCGCGACGACTATTACAACAAGGAAAACTCCCCGGACAAGGGGCTGGCCGAGATCATCATCGGCAAGCAGCGAAACGGCCCGACGGGTTCGGTGAAGCTGAAGTTCTTCGGCGAGTACACCCGTTTCGACAACCTCAGCCACGACGCGGTGGGCAGCTTCGAGTAATGCGCGCGGCGCGCGTGCGCCGCTGCCCTGCTAACGTTTCCCGATGGCCCGACCCACCTCCGCCACCATCCACACCGACGCGCTGCGCCACAACCTGGGCCAGTTGCGCGCCCGCGCGTCCGGCAGCCGGGTGATGGCGGTGGTCAAGGCCGACGGCTACGGCCATGGCCTGGAGCGCGTGGCGCGGGCGTTGGGCGCCGCCGATGCCTTCGGCGTGGCCGCACTGTCGGACGCCGAGCGCCTGCGTGCCGCCGGCCTGTCCCAACCCATCGTGCTGCTGTCGGGCATCAACGAGCCCGACGACATCGCCCGCGTGCGCGAACTGGGCGTGGAGTCCGTCGTTCACCATCACAGCCAGCTGGAGATGCTCGAACAGGCGCCGATGGGCGCACCGGTGCGGTGCTGGCTCAAGGTCGACTCGGGCATGCACCGGCTGGGATTCGCGCCCGACACGGTGCGCGAGGCGCATGCGCGGCTGCAGGCGGCGCAGGCCGTCGCCGGCGACATCGTGCTGATGAACCACTTCGCCAGCTCCGACGAGTTCGACGGCGACAACGGGGCCGGGCGGCAGACCCGCGAGCAGCTGCGGATATTCGCCGAAGCCACCGCCGGCTTGCCCGGCGCCCGCTCGCTGGCCAACTCCGCCGGCGTGCTGGGCTGGCCGCAGGCGCATGCGGATTGGATCCGTCCGGGTGGGGCGCTGTACGGCATGTCGGTGGTCGCCGGCACGACGGGGGCGGACTTCGGCCTGCGCCCGGCGATGACGTTGGCCACCCGGCTGATCGCCATCAACCCGGTGCGCCGGGGCGAGCACGTCGGGTATTCGGCGACGTGGATGTGCCCGGAGGACATGCCGGTGGGCGTGGCGGCGATCGGCTATGGCGACGGCTATCCGCGGGCGGCGCCGTCGGGCACGCCGGTGCGGGTCAATGGCCAGCCGGCGCAGGTGATCGGGCGGGTCTCGATGGACCTGATGGCGGTCGACCTGCGCGGCGTGGATGCGCGCGTGGGCGATCCGGTCGTCCTGTGGGGCCCGGAGTTGCCGGTCGAGCGCATTGCCGAAGGCGCCGGCACCATCGCCTACGAGCTGACCTGTTCGATCACCCGGCGGGTGCGGTTCGTCGAGCAGTAGCGAGCGCCGCGCGGCCCCGGCTGATGAACGGGGCCGTTGCAAAAAAAATCGGCTGAATGCGGCCCGGCATCTCGCCCCATGCGACGCGAGGGTGTACAAATGTACACCTGATGAGCGACTCCGATTTCCCGTCCCCCGATGCCCTGTCGTCCCAGCGCGCCGCCGTGCTGGCGTTCCTGCGCCGCGAGCTCGCGGCCGGGCGTGCGCCCAGCCTGGCGGAGGTCGCCGAGGCCTTTGGTTTTGCGTCCCGCAATGCCGCGCAGAAGCACGTGCAGGCGCTGGTCGGGCAGGGCCTGCTGGAGCAGGTGCCGGGCCGCAAGCGCGGCCTGCGCCTGCCCGAGGGCCACGCCGACCTGCTGCCGTTGCCGGTGCTGGGCCGGGTGGCGGCCGGCGTGCCGATCGGTGCCGACATCGGCTTGGACCAGCAGCTGTGGCTGGACCGCCGGCTGTTTTCGCCGGTGCCGGACTACCTGCTGAAGGTGCAGGGCGACTCGATGATCGACGACGGCATCCTCGACGGCGACCTGGTGGGCGTGCACCGCACGCCCGACGCGCGCGACGGCCAGACCGTGGTGGCGCGCATCGACGGCGAACTCACCATCAAGCGCCTGCGCCGCGAACGCCGGCGCCTGCGGCTGCGGCTGATGCCGCGCAACCCGGCGCACGCACCCATCGAGGTGGAGCCCGGGCAGGACTTCGCCATCGAGGGCGTGTACTGCGGCCTGGTACGGCGGGGCTGACATGGGCGCGGTGGTGGCCCTCGACACGCTGCTGGCCAAGCGCACGCTCTGGCACGCCGGGCGCGGCACCGCCCCGGATGCGGCCGGTGAACCCACCGGACACGACGCACTGGATGCGCTGCTGCCGCGGCAGGGCTGGCCGCGTGGAGCGCTGACCGAACTGCTGCTGCCGGCCGACGGCATCGGCGAGTTGTCGCTGCTGGCTCCGACGCTGTCCCGGCTGACCCGTGCCGGTGGCACGGTGGCGGTCATCGCGCCCCCGTACATCCCGTATGCGCCGGCATGGCAGGCGGCCGGGGTCGACCTGGCCCTGCTTGAGATCGTCGACGCCGCGCCGCGCGATGCGCTGTGGGCGTTCGAGCAGTGCCTGCGCAGTGGCGCCTGTTCGGCGGTGCTGGGCTGGCCGGCCCAGGCCGACGGGCCGTCGCTGCGGCGCCTGCAGGTGGCGGCCGACAGTGGCGACTGCCTGGGCTTCGCGCTGCGCGACCGCCGGCATGCCGCCAACCCGTCACCGGCCGCGCTGCGGCTGGAAGCGGTGCGCGAGGACGCCGGCCACGCCGCATGGCGGGTGCTGAAGTGCCGGGGCGGTCCGGCGCCGGCGCAGGCCTTCATCCCGGAACCGGATGCCGCCCTGCGGCCCGCGGCCCGTTGAGGCGCGCGCATGCTCTGGGCCTGTGTACTGCTGCCGCAGCTGGCGCTGGACGCCGTCCTCCGCCGCCTGCCTGACCCCGACGCCCCGCTGGCGCTGGTCGCCGGCCCGGCGCAGCTGCGTACGCTGCAGGCGGTCAACACCAGCGCCGCCGAAGCCGGGTTGCGGCCGGGCATGCGGCTGACGGCGGCACACGCGTTGCTGCCGGAGGTCGCCCTGGTCGAATACGACCCCGCCGCCGAGGCCCGCTGCCAGCGCTTCCTGGCTGCGTGGGCCTACCGCTACAGCTCGCTGGTCAGCGTGCAGTGGCCCGGTTGCATCCTGCTGGAGGTGCGTGCCAGCTTCCGCCTGCTGGGGCCGTGGCCACGGATCGAGGCGCGGCTGCGCGAAGACCTCGTCGCGCTCGGTTTCTCCCACCGCATCGCACTGGCGCCCACCCCGCGTGCCGCGCACGTGTTCGCCGGCCTGCGCGACGGCCTGGCGGTGCCCAATCCCATGGCGATGGCGGAGGCGCTGGACCGGGTGCCGGTCCGTCGCGCGCGCCTGGACGGGGAGGCCGGCGAGCGCCTGAAGCGCATGGGCATCCGCCACCTGCGCCAGGTGCGCACGCTGCCCCGCGACCCCGTGCGCCGCCGCTTCGGCCTGCCGGTGCTGGACCACTTGGACCGCCTCTACGGCCAGGCCGACGACCCGCTGGTGTACTACGCGCCGCCGGACCACTTCGATGCCCGGGTGGAACTGGGCTACGAGGTCGAGAACCACACCGCGCTGCTGTTCCCGTTGCGGCGCCTGGTGGGCGACCTGTGCACGTACCTGTCGGTGCGCGACGGCGGGGTGCAGCGCTTCGTGCTGCGGCTGGAGCACGAGGCTGGACACACCGATGTCCCGGTCGGCCTGCTGGCGGCCGAGCGCGAGCCGGCGATGCTGTTCGAACTGACCCGCAACCGCCTGGAGCGCGTGCAACTGGACAAGCCGGTGGTGGCGGTGCGGCTGCTGGCGCGCGAGTTGCCACCGTTCGTGCCGGCCTCGCGTGACCTGTTCGATGCCCGCCAGCAGCAGCAACTGCCCTGGCCGCAGCTGCGCGAGCGCCTGCGCGCGCGCCTGGGCGACGACGCCGTGCACCGCGTGGCGCCGGCCGGCGATCCGCGTCCTGAACGTGCCTGGCGCCGCGTGCAGGGCGATGGCGAGGGCAGGAGTGGCCGCATCGCGCAGGCCCCGGTGCGGCCACCCCGACCCACGTGGTTGTTGCCGCAGCCGATCCCCCTGCGCGACGTCCACCCCCGCATCGTGTCCGGCCCGGAGCGGCTGGAAAGCGGCTGGTGGGACGGCGGCGACGTGCGCCGCGACTACTACGTGCTGGAAACCTCGAGCGGCCAGCGGGCCTGGGCGTTCGCGCCACCGGGTGAGCAGGGCGGCTGGATGCTGCACGGGTGGTTCGCATGAGCTGGGACGATGCCGTGGACGGTGTCGACCGCGACACGCCCGGCGGCCGCCCGCCGCGCGCGTGGGATGTCGCGCAGCGGCTGCGCCGCCATGCCGCGGCCAACGACGATGGCCCCCAGGAGGATGCGTGGCCGGCCTATGCGGAACTGCATTGCCTGTCGGACTTCTCCTTCCTGCGGGGCGCGGCCAGTGCCGAGGCGCTGTTCGAGCGCGCGGGCAATCTGGGTTACGAAGCACTCGCGATCACCGACGAATGCTCGCTCGCCGGCATCGTGCGGGGCTGGGAGGCTTCACGCGCGACGGGGTTGAAGCTCATCGTCGGCAGTGAATTCACCCTGGTGTGCGGACTGAAGTGCGTCCTGCTGGTGGAGACCGCCGCCGGTTACACGCGCCTGTGCGAGCTGATCACCACCGCCCGGCGCGCGGTCGACAAGAAGGGGTATCGGCTCGCGCGGCAGGACGTGGAGCGCATCCTGTCGGATGTCGATCCTGCCGTCTGCGGCCTGTTTGCACTGTGGGTGCCGGCGCGGGAGATCGACGACGCGCAGGGGCGCTGGTTGCGTTCGGTGTTCGGCGATCGCGCACACCTGGCGGTCGAACTGCACCGCGAGCAGGACGATGCGGCGCGACTGGCGCACCTGCTCGAACGCGCCGCACGACTGGGCATGGTGCCGGTGGCGGCCGGCGACGTGCATATGGACGTGCGCCGCCGACGGGCGCTGCAGGACACGATGACGGCGATCCGCCATGTCGTGCCGCTGGCCGAATGCGGCGAGCACCTGTTCCGCAACGGGGAGCGCCACCTGCGCACCCGGCGGGCGCTGGGCAACATCTATCCGCGCGACCTGATCGACGCCACGGTGGATCTGGCGCGGCGTTGCCGGTTCGACCTCAAGCGGGATATCCACTACCGGTATCCGGCCGAGCTGGTGCCGCCGGGACACACGCCGACCACGTGGCTGCGCGAACTCACGCAGCGGGGCATGCGCGAGCGCTGGCCGGACGGTGCGCCTGGTTCGGTGGTCGCGCAGATCGACGGTGAGCTGGCGCTGATCGAGACGCTGAAGTACGAGGCGTTCTTCCTGACGGTGGAGGACATCGTCCGTTTCGCCAAGGAGCGGAACATCCTGTGCCAGGGGCGCGGATCGTCGGCGAATTCGGCCGTGTGCTTCGCGCTGGGCATCACCGTGGTCAATCCGACCGAAAGCCGCCTGCTGATGGCGCGCTTCCTGTCCGAGGAGCGCGACGAACCACCCGATATCGACGTCGACTTCGAGCACGAGCGTCGCGAAGAGGTGTTGCAGTACGTCTACGGCAAGTACGGCCGCCACCGGGCCGCGCTGGCCGCCACCGTCATCCGTTACCGCGGCAAGAGCGCGGTACGCGACGTGGCCAAGGCCTTCGGCCTGCCACCCGACCAGATCGCACTGCTGGCCGAGTGCTACGGCTGGGGCAATGGCGAGGCGCCGATGGAGCAGCGCCTGCGCGAGGCGGGTTTCGATCCCGAAAACCCGCTGATCCGACGCGTGCTGGCGGTGACCGACCAGCTGCGCGACCACCCGCGCCATCTGTCGCAGCACGTGGGCGGCTTCGTGATCGGCGATGCGCCGCTGTCGACGGTGGTGCCGGTGGAGAACGCCTCGATGGACGAGCGCACCATCATCCAGTGGGACAAGGACGACCTGGAGACGATGCAGCTGCTCAAGGTCGACTGCCTGGCGCTGGGCATGCTGACCTGCATCAGGAAAGCGGTGGAGCTGGTGGAGAAGCACCGCGGCTTCAGGCTGGATCTCGCCCGGCTGCCGAACGACGACGCAAGGACCTTCGAGATGATCCAGGCCGCCGACACCGTCGGCGTGTTCCAGATCGAGTCGCGCGCGCAGATGAGCATGCTGCCGCGCTTGAAGCCCCGGGAGTACTACGACCTGGTGGTCGAGGTGGCGATCGTGCGCCCCGGCCCGATCCAGGGCGGCATGGTCCATCCCTACCTGCGCCGCCGGCAGGGGAAAGACCGGGTGACGTATCCCTCCGAGGGCGTGAAGGAGATCCTCGGCAAGACGCTGGGTATCCCGCTGTTCCAGGAGCAGGTGATGGAACTGGTGATCCACGCCGGTTATTCGCCCTCGCAGGCCGATGGCCTGCGCCGTTCGATGGCGGCCTGGAAGCGGGGCGGCGACATGGAGCCGCATCGCCTGCGGATCCGCGAGCTGATGGAAAAGAAAGGCTACTCGTCGGAGTTCATCGACCAGATCTTCGAGCAGATCAAGGGCTTCGGCTCCTACGGCTTCCCCCAGAGTCATGCGGCTTCGTTCGCCAAGCTGGTCTACATCAGCTGCTGGCTGAAGCGGCACGAACCGGCCGCCTTCGCCTGCGCGCTGCTCAATGCACAGCCGATGGGGTTCTACTCGCCCAGCCAGATCGTGCAGGACGCACGCCGCGGGCAGGGCGGTCGGGTGTCCGTCGAGGTCCGGCCGGTCGACGTCACGGTCAGCGACTGGGACAACACGCTGGAAGGCGGCCATGTGCGACGGGGTGTCGACGATGGTGGGCAGGCGGCGCTGCGGCTCGGCTTCCGGCAGGTGGCCGGGCTGCCGGAAGCGGCGGCGCGCGCCATCGTGGCGGCGCGCGCGCAGCGCCCGTTCACCGATGTACGCGACCTGTGCCTGCGCGCGAATCTGGACGAGAAGGCCCGCCACGCGTTGGCCGAGGCGGGCGCGCTGCAGACGCTGGCCGGGCATCGCCATGCCGCACGCTGGGCGGTGGCCGGCATCGAGCGGCAGCGCCCGTTGCTGCCCGGCAGCCCGGACGAGGACGCGATCGTCCTGCCCGCGCCGACGGTGGGCGAGGACGTGACGTCGGATTACCGGATGACCGGACTGACGCTGGGTGAGCATCCACTGTCGCTGCTGCGCGAACGTCTGCAACGGCAGCGCGTGGTCGACTCGAAGCAACTGCGCCGGTTGCCCCACGGACGTGGTGCGTTCGCGGCCGGCATCGTCACCCAGCGGCAACGGCCGGCCACCGCCAAGGGCACGATTTTCGTGACGCTGGAGGACGAGCACGGCATGGTCAATGTGGTGGTGTGGTCGCACGTGGCATTGCGCGACCGCAAGGCGCTGCTCGGCGCGCGGTTGATGGCCGTGCGGGGCCGTTGGGAACAGGCGGACGGCGTCTCCCACCTGATCGCACGCCGGCTGGAGGATTTCAGCCATCTGCTGGGCGCGATCCAGCCCGGTTCCCGCGACTTCCACTGAGCCGGCATGCACGCGCTGACGGCCCTCACCGACGACCTCTTCGCTCCAGCGATGCACCAGCTGGTGGATGACGGCCAGGGCGGCATCCGCTACTGGCCGGCCGCTATCGATCCCGACACCGCCCGGCACTGGTTCGATGTCCTGCGCGAGGGCGCCGCATGGACGCATCTGCAGCGGCCGATGTACGACCGCATCGTCGACGTGCCACGGCTGCTGGCGAACTACGCCGTCGACCGCCTCCCGGCCGACCTGCCGCTGGCCGGGCTGCTGGCGTGCGTGCAGGCCCGGGCGCCGGCGCCGTACTCGCGCGTCGGCCTGAATCTCTACCGCGACGGCCATGACAGCGTCGCCATGCACGGCGACAAGCTGCATACGCTGGCCGAGGGCCATCCGATCACCCTGGTATCCCTGGGCGCGCCCCGGCGGATGCTGATCCGTGCCCGCGACGGCGCGCGCGACACCCTGTCCGTGGACCTGGCGCCGGGCAGCGTGCTGTCGATGAGCCATGCCTCCCAGACGACCCATGAGCACGGCATCCCCAAGACCCGCCGCCCGCAGGGTGCGCGCATCAGCGTGGTATTCCGCGTGCGGCCGGTCTCCCACGCCTGACCGGGCTTTCCCGGGCCGCGCCACACTTGGCCCGGCGATGTTCCGCCCACGAAAAAGGCCGCCCCCGGAGGTGCGGCCCTTCATCGTGGCCCCAAGGGACCGAATTGGTGGAGGTGGGCGGAATCGAACCGCCGTCCGAAGGCACTCCATCCCCGGTACTACATGCTTAGCTCGCCGTTAAGTCTCGTCCACCAACAGCACGGCGCGCAAAGCGCATCGGCGGACCAGCCCGCTTTGGGTTAACCGGCGACTGACGGGCAGCCATCACCGGCGATTCCGTGATGATGACCCTACGCAGCGAGCACGGACACAAGCTGTTTCGGGGCTTACGCCTTAAGCGGCGAGAGCGTAGTTGTCGTCGTTGGCAACTAGAGTTTTGCAGCTGGATTTACGAGGAAAGCTACCCCCTCGGCATGCACCAGGCGATTTCGCGACCCCCGTCGAAGCCAGTGCACCCCCGGGATCGTCATCGCTGACCCACGCAGTATAGGGGTTGGCGCCTGCGACTCAATGCCTGCGCCATCCCGGCGGCAGGCGCGTTCATGTGGCGATGCGGCGTGGCCGGGCTTGTATGCTTGCCGGCCATGCCCGCCCCCTCCATGTCCCCCGATACCGACGACGTCAGGACGGACTCGCCTTCACGGGGCGGGCATCTGCTGGCGCTGGCGGTGCTGATCGGCTCGTTGCTGATCGTGTTCGTGACCTGGCGGGCGGCCTACGAACGCGAGGTGGCGACGGCGCAGGCGCGCTTCGTCGCCCGCACCGACGAGGTCGCCTACCTGCTCCGCGAGCGCATGAGCAATTTCGAGCTGGTGCTGCAGGGCGGCTCCGCGCTGTTCGCGACCGTGGCACGGCCGACACCGCAGCAGTGGCATGCCTATGCCGTCGGCCTGGACAGTCAGGAGCGGTTCCCGGCGCTGGTCGGCCTGGGGTTCGCCCCCTACGTCAGCCATTCGGACCTGCCCGCGCTGCAGACCCAGTGGCGCGAATCGGGCTACGGCCTGCTGGAGGTCGAGCCGCGCGGGCATCGTCCCTATTACGCACCGATCCTCCTGCTGGAGCCGAAGTCGCCGGAGAACCTGGCCGCGATGGGCTTCGACATGTACTCCGAGCCCACACGCAACGCCGCGATGCAGGCCGCGATGGAATCGGGCGAGTCGCGCCTGACCGGGCCGGTGCACCTGGTCCAGGACGGCATGGACCGGGCGACCGGGCTGCTTCTGTACGAACCCATCTACCGCGCTGGCGACCGGCCCGCGACACGGGCCGCACGGCTGGAATCCATGCAGGGCTGGGTCTACATGCCGTTCCGCATGCAGGGCTTCGTCGACATGGCGCTGGGCGGCCTGTACGAGAACGAACGCTTCCGGGTCTACGACGTGACCGACGGCCGCGACCAGCTGCTCTATACGACCCAGCTGTCGGAAGTCGAGGCGTCGCCCGCTTTCCGGCATACCACGCAGATAGAACATTTCGGCCGACGCTGGCGGGTGGAGTTCGACTCGCCGCCGCTCGCGCAGGCGGTCCCGAGGCTGTCGGGTCCAAGCGGCCTGCAGTCGCTGCTGGCGCTGGGGCTGTTCACGTCCCTGTTGATGTACTCCATCGCCTGGGTGCTGGCGCGTACCCAGGCGCGCGCGCAGACACTCGCCACGCGGATGACGGAGGACTACCGGCGCAGCGAGCAGCGCTTCCGCAGTGCGTTGCAGTACTCGGCCATCGGCAAGGCGCTGCTCGACAGCGAAGGGCGCATCGTCGAAGCCAATCCGGCGCTGGGGCGGATCATCGGCCGCGAATCGCCATCGCTGATCGGCATGAAGCTGGAAGCCCTGTTCGAGGACGAAGACGCGCTGCCCATCGGACACGGGTCGGGCTCGGAGCAGGGCGTGCACCGGGCCACGCGGCGCCTCCACCACCATGCCGGTGGCCTGCCGCGGCATGCCCAGCTGACCTACGCGCCGGTGCCGGGCAATGTCGGTCAGGACGTCACCGGCCTGGTGCAGGTCGAGGACGTAACGGAGCGCCTGCGTGCCGAAGCGCGCGTGCACGCACTCAACCGGACGCTGGAGGCCCGGGTTGCCCTTCGCACGCGGGAGCTGAGCCAGGCCAACCAGGAGCTCGAATCCTTCGCCTACAGCGTTTCGCACGACCTGCGCGCGCCGCTGCGTGCGATCGACGGGTTCAGCCGGGTGCTGGGCGAACGCTATGGCGACCGGCTCGACGACAGCGGCCGGGACTACCTGGCGCGCGTCCGCAAGGCGGCGTCGCGCATGGGTGAGTTGATCGATGCGCTGCTGAAGATCGCGCGCGTCACGCGGGGTGAACTGAAGATCGAACGCGTCGACCTCAGCCGCATGGCGGTGGAGGTGGTGGACGAACTTCGCGCGGGCGATGCAGGCCACGCCCCGCAGGTGGACATCGCGCCCGGTCTCCAGGCCGATGCCGACGCCGCGCTGGTGCGCAACCTGCTGGTCAACCTGTTGGGCAACGCGTGGAAGTTCACGCGTGGCACCGAAGCGGCACGCATCGAACTGGGCGGTACGGCCCGTCCCGATGGCACGATGGAATTCCACGTGCGCGACAACGGCGCGGGCTTCTCGCAGGAGTACGTGGACAAGCTGTTCCGGCCCTTCCAGCGGCTGCACGCGCAGGAGCAGTTTGCCGGCCACGGCATCGGGCTGGCGTCGGTGAAGCGCATCGTCGAGCGCCACGGCGGCACCATCCGGGCCGAGGGGCGCGAGGGGCAGGGCGCGACGTTCCGGTTCACGCTGCCGGGCGAGGGCGCCCCGCAGGCGCTGGACTCGCGGATCGTGTAGCCGGGCGCCCGCCCGGGCAGGCGCGGGCCTGCCGGTGTCAGGCGTTCTTGTTGTGCTGCCGCATCACGCGCTGCTTCTCGCGTGCCCAGTCGCGCTGCTTGCTGGCGTCGCGCTTGTCGTGGCTCTGCTTGCCCTTGGCCAGCGCCAGCTCGGCCTTGATGCGGTTGCCCTTCCAGTACAGCGCGGTAGGAATCACGGTGTACCCGTCACGCTGCACCTTGCCGATCAGCGTGTCGATCTCGCTGCGGTGGAGCAGCAGCTTCCGGGTCCGGCGCTCCTCGGCCACCACGTGGGTGGACGCGGAGATCATCGGGGTGATCTGGGCGCCGAACAGGAACATCTCGCCGTCGCGGATCACCGCATAGCTCTCGCCGATATTGGCGCGCCCGGCGCGGATCGACTTGATCTCCCACCCCTGCAGCGCCAGGCCCGCCTCGAAGCGTTGCTCCAGGTGGTAGTCGTGGCGGGCGCGCTTGTTGAGTGCGATCGTCCCGCCCGATGCGGCCTTTCCTTTATCCTTGCCGCCCTTGTTGTTGCTGTTCTTCGCCATCGCGGCATTGTCCCAGATGCCGGGTACCGGGCATAGGGAAACCGGCGGCCGTGACGGCGTCGCGATGTCCCCGCCCTTTTTGCGAGCCACCTGCTGCCCGACACGATGCCCACCATCCGACGCTCCGCCCTGGTCGAACACTCCGCCGCGCGCATGTTCGCGCTGGTCAACGACGTGGCCGCCTATCCGCGGCGCTTCGACTGGTGCCACGCGGCTAAGGTCCTGGAAGAGGGAGACGGGCGCATGGTCGCGCGGCTGGACCTGGGGCTGGGCGCCCTCAAGACGTGGTTCACCACCGAGAACACCCTGAGCCCGCCACACCACATCGACCTGAAACTGGTCGACGGGCCCTTCCGGCGTCTCGGGGGGCGCTGGGAATTCCATGCGCTGGACGAGTCGGCCTGCAAGGTCACGCTGAGCCTGGATTTCGAGCCGTCGGTCAAGCTGCTGTCGCCGGCGTTTTCACTCGGTTTCCAGGCGCTCGCCGATCGCATGGTTGACGACTTCGTGCGTGTGGCCGACCGCGAAGACCTGGCGTGAGGGTCGAGGTCATCCGTGCGTGGCCCGGTCGCTTCGAGCGTGTCGAGGTCGAGGTGGCGGATGGCGCGACGGTCAGCGATGCGCTGAAGGCAGCCGCAATGAATGACGACCCGGCCTGTACGGCCATCGCCATTTACGGCGAACGGGTCGATCCGGCTACGGTCGTACGCGATGGCGACCGTGTGGAGCTGCTGAGGCCACTGCAGGCCGACCCCAAGGACGCACGGCGACGCCGCGCGCAGGACCGCGCACGACGCTGAAACCGAAGGTGCGGAGCGAAGCGGACCTGCCGGCCCGCGGAATTACTTCTTCTCGCGGGCGAGGTTGCGGCCGAACTGCTTGACGGAGTTGCGGGCGATTTCCTCGTCCTGCTCGGGGAAGTAGTCGCCGTCCCAACGCGCCAGTGCATCGTTCTCGAACCACAGGGTCAGGTTCTTGACCTCGGTCCGGCCCAGGCGGTCGGTGCGCTGGCTGGCGGTGTAGTCCCAGCGGTCGTGATGGAACGGGTCGGTGACCGACGGGCTGCCCAGCAGCGCGATCACCTGCGGCTTGCCCATGCCGACCTGCAGCTGGTCGACATTGGTCTTCTCCAGCAGGTTGCCCTGGTAGATCGGCTGGCGGTACACGATGCCGCAGCCGGCGGTGGAGGCGGCGACGAGAAGGACGAGCAGCAGCTTGCGCATTCGGTTTTTCACGGCAGGGCAAAGACCGGCCGATGATACACTGGCCAGCCGGCGCCAAGCCGCTGTCGATCCCGCATTCAGATGGCATTCGGGCGCTGTACGGCCCTGGCGCCCGGTCACCGGGCGCGACGCCCGCCCTTTTCCGGACGCGAGTGCCGTGCGCACTCCCTGACGACTTTTCCAGGACCTTCGCCATGGAATCCCAAGACCTGCGCAACGTCGGCCTCAAGGTGACCCACCCGCGCCTGCGCATCCTCGAGTTGCTCGAGGGCACGAAGTCCCACCACATGACGGCCGAGGACATCTATCGTCGGTTGCTGGAGAAGGGCGAGGATATCGGCCTGGCGACGGTCTACCGGGTGCTGACCCAGTTCGTGTCGGCCGGGCTCGTGCTCAAGCACAACTTCGAGTCGGGCCAGTCGGTGTACGAACTGGACCGCGGCCACCACCACGACCACATGGTGGATATCGACTCGGGCAAGATCATCGAGTTCGAGAGCGCGGAGATCGAAGAGCTGCAACGCAAGATCGCCGCCAAACACGGCTACGAGATCGAAGAGCACTCGCTGGTGCTCTACGTGCGCAAGAAGCGCTGACCGACCGGTGCTCGACGGGGGCGTGTCGAACCGCCCCGATCCCTTGCGTCAACCGGCGTCGCTCAGCAGGCGGCGCGCGGCGGCCCGGGCTTCGCGGGTCATCTCCACGCCACCCAGCATCCGCGCCAGCTCCTCCTGGCGCTGCTTCGCGCCCAGGGCCTGCACTTCGCTCTGCGTGACGCCGTCACTGGCGGACTTGCTGACCCGGTAATGGGCGTGGCCCTGCGCGGCCACCTGCGGCAGGTGGGTGACGCACAGCACCTGGCGTCGCTCGCCGAGCGCACGCAGCTTCTGCCCGACGATGTCGGCCACCGCGCCGCCGATGCCGGAGTCGACCTCGTCGAACACCATCGTCGGCACGGCATCCAGCCCGAGCGCGGCGACTTCGATCGCCAACGAAATGCGTGAGAGCTCGCCGCCCGAGGCGACCTTGCGCAGGGGGCGCGGCGGCTGTCCCGGGTTGGCGGCAACCATGAACTCCACCCGCTCGGCGCCTTGCGGGTCCGGGCGGACCGTCTCCAGTATCTCCAGCGCAACGTCGAAGGCACCGCCACCCATGCCCAGTTCGGCGATCAACGCCGAGGTGTCCGACGACAGTTGCCGGGCGGCATCGCGGCGGGTGGCGCCGAGCACGCCGGCCGCCGCCTGCCAGGCGCGCGTCGCCGCAGCGATGTCGGCGTCGAGCGCCTGCAGGCGTTCGTCCGCGCCGCGCAGTGCATCCAGCTCGGTGGCGATCTCATCGCGCTTGGCCGCCAGCTGCTCGGGCGTTACCCGGTGCTTTCGTGCCAGCTCGTGCAGCCGGCCCATGCGCTGCTCCAGCGTCTCCAGCGCCTGCGGATCGAGGTCAAGGTCGCCGCGGATGCGGTCGAGCATCACGGCCGCCTCGTCCAGTTGAATGGCCGCGTTGTCGAGCATCGCGTCGACCTCGGTCAGCCGCGGTTCGTGTTCGGCGACGCGCTGCAGCGTGTCACGGGCCTGTTGCAGCGCGCGGGTGAGGGAGGGGCCCTCGTCGCCATCCATGACCGCGAATACGCGCTCGCACGCCTCCAGCAGGCCAGCCGCATGCGCGCTGCGACGGTGGTCGATGCTCAGCTGCGCGAGGCTGTCGGCGTCGAGGGTTTCCCGCTCCAGCTCGGCATGCTGGTGTTCCAGCCAGCCGATGCGATCGGACACGTCGCCCTGGGCGGTGAGACGCTCCCGCTCGGCCAGCAGGTCCGACCACCGGCCGGCAGCCTCGGCCACGGCGCGCCGCTCGCCATCGTTGCGCGCGTAGGCATCGAGCAACGCCAGCTGGCTGGGGCGCGAGAGCAGGGCCTGGTGCTCGTGCTGGCCGTGGATCTCGACCAGGTGCGAGGCCAATTCGGCCAGCTGGCCGACAGTGACGGGGCGGCCGTTGATCCACGTCCGCGACCCGCCGTCGGCACGGACGACGCGGCGCACCTGGCAGTGGCGGCCGCCGTCGCCGTCCTCGTCCAGCGCGTTCTCGCGGAGCCAGTCGGCGGCGGGCGCGGCGTCGGAAAGCGAGAACTCCGCCACCAGTTCGGCGCGGGTCGCCCCGTGGCGCACGACGCCACTGTCGGCGCGCAGGCCCGACAGCAGGCCGAGTGCGTCGACCAGCAGCGATTTGCCGGCGCCGGTTTCACCGGAAATCACCGTCAGGCCGGGTCCGAACGCCAGTTCGGCGGACTGGACGACGGCGAAGTCCTTGAGCGCGAGGTGGGTCAGCATGGGGGCGGATTCTAAGGGGCGTGCGTCGCACAGGGCGATCCGCATCGCAGCCCGCGGCTTGCGTCGTCCGGTCCGTCCCCTTATATCCGGTCCATGCCCCGCACCCCCGCCGACCCCAGCCATGACCCGCGTGCGCGCCAGCTGCTGCGCACGCTGATCGGACGCTATATCCGCGACGGTGAGCCGGTGGGCTCGCAGACGCTGGCTCGGCATGCCGGTCTGGACGTCAGCCCGGCGACGATCCGAAACATCCTGTGCGACCTGGAGGAGGCCGGGCTTCTGACCGCGCCGCACACCTCCGCCGGGCGGGTGCCGACCGCGCAGGGGTACCGGTTGTTTGTCGACTCGCTGCTGCAGCTCAAGCCGCTGCCGGAGGGCGAGGTGGTGCGCCTGCGCAGCGAGCTGCCCCCGGGTTCGGGCACGCAGGCGCTGCTGGGCAGCGCTTCCGAGCTGCTGTCGGCGATGACCCGTTTCGTGGGGGTCGTGAGCGTGCCGCGGCGTGAGCAGTTCGCGTTCCGGCGGATCGACTTCGTACCGGTCGACAGCGAGCGGGTGCTGGCGATCGTCGTGTTTGCCGACAACGAGGTCCAGAACCGCATCATCCAGACCCGTCGCCAGTTCGAAGGCGGCGAGCTGGAGCGGGTGGCCAACTACCTCAACGCGCATTTCGCCGGCCGTCCCGTGTCGGAGATCCGCACCACGCTGCTGCATGAACTGCGCTCGGCCCAGTCGGAGATGCAGGCATTGCTGTCGCGCTCGGTGGAACTGGCCGAACAGGTGCTGGCGCCGGCCGGCGATGACATGGTGCTGGCCGGCCAGACCCGGTTGATGGGCCTGAACGAGCTGTCGGACGTGGATCGCCTGCGCGAACTGTTCGACGCCTTCGCCCGCAAGCGCGAAATCCTGCAGCTGCTCGAGCGCACGGTGTCCGCGCCGGGCGTGCAGATCTTCATCGGCGAGGAGACCGGCCTGGCCCCGCTGGAGGGCGTATCGCTGGTCACCGCGCCCTACGCGGCGGACGGGCAGGTGCTGGGCGTGCTGGGTGTGATCGGTCCCACCCGCATGGCCTACCAGCGCGTGATTCCGGTGGTCCAGGCCGCGGCCAGCGTCTTGGGCGAGGCGTTCGCCCCCCAACCGGCACGGTGACCCGCCCGGCCGCGCGGCCGGGCACGCGCCTTGAATCGCGGTGGCATGCCCCCATTGCTGGGCCACCCGCGCATCGCGCATGTCCATCAGGCCCAGGACCCGCCAGGCATGACCCATCAAGAACCGTCGATCGATCCCAACGACACCCGACGCGAGGACGATGTCCCGCCGACCGCTGACGCCGAGACCCCCGAGCAGGTGCGGGTCGCCGAACTGGAGGCTGAACTGGTCAGGCTGCGCGGGGATGCGCTCCGCGAGCGCGCCGACCTGGACAACCAGCGCAAGCGCCTGGAGCGCGAGCGCGATTCCGCGCGACGCTTTGCCAACGAGCGGTTGCTGTCGGACCTGTTGCCCGTGATCGACAGCCTTGAAGCCGGGCTCGGTGCGGCCGGCAGCGACGCCAGCGCCCTGCGCGAGGGCATGGAGTTGACCCTGCGGCAGCTGCTCAAGGTGACCGCCGACAACGGCCTGGTGCCGGTCGACCCGGTGGGCCAGCCGTTCAATCCCGAGCACCACCAGGCCATGAGCATGGTGCCCAGCGAGGAGCACGCGCCCGGGCACGTCGTGCAGGTCTACCAGAAGGGCTGGCTGCTGAACGACCGCCTGCTGCGGCCGGCGCTGGTCGTAGTCAGCCAGCAGGACTGACGCCCCCGTACACACCGCCATGCCCTTGAAGGGCAGGGCGGGACCCCCAGATAGCGGTCATCGGCGGCGCGGCCGCCCCAAATACTTCAGAGATTCGAGAGGGAGCACCACCATGGGCAAGATCATCGGTATCGACCTGGGCACGACCAATTCGTGCGTGGCGATCATGGAAGGCGGCAAGGCCCGCGTCATCGAGAACGCCGAAGGCGACCGCACCACGCCGTCCATCGTCGCCTACACCAAGGACGGCGAAGTGCTGGTCGGCGCATCGGCCAAGCGCCAGGCCGTCACCAACCCCAAGAACACCTTCTTCGCGGTGAAGCGCCTGATCGGCCGCAAGTTCACCGACGCCGAAGTGCAGAAGGACCTGGACCTGGTGCCGTACGGCATCGTCCAGCATGAAAACGGCGATGCCTGGGTCGCGACCCAGGACGGCAAGAAGATGGCGCCGCAGCAGATCTCGGCCGAAGTGCTGGCCAAGATGAAGAAGACCGCCGAGGCCTACCTGGGCGAGACCGTCACCGAGGCGGTCATCACCGTGCCGGCGTACTTCAACGATTCCCAGCGCCAGGCCACCAAGGACGCGGGCAAGATCGCGGGGCTGGAGGTCAAGCGCATCATCAACGAGCCGACCGCGGCCGCGCTGGCCTACGGCATGGACAAGAAGGGTGGCGACCGCAAGGTGGCCGTGTACGACCTGGGCGGCGGCACGTTCGACGTGTCGATCATCGAGATCGCCTCGGTCGACGACGAAATGCAGGTCGAGGTGCTCAGCACCAACGGCGACACGTTCCTGGGTGGCGAGGACTTCGACAAGCGCGTCATCGACTACCTGGTGGAGGAGTTCCAGCGCGAGCAGGGCATCGACCTGCGCAAGGATCCGCTGGCCCTGCAGCGCCTGAAGGACGCCGCCGAGCGCGCCAAGATCGAGCTGTCCTCCAGCCAGCAGACCGACGTCAACCTGCCGTACGTCACCGCCGACGCGACGGGCCCGAAGCATCTCAACATCAAGCTGACCCGCGCCAAGCTCGAGTCGCTGGTCGAGGACCTTGTCAAGAAAACGATCGAGCCGTGCCGCATCGCGCTGAATGACGCCGGCCTGCGCGCCAGCGACATCAGCGAGGTGATCCTGGTCGGTGGCCAGACCCGCATGCCGAAGGTGCAGCAGGCGGTGGGCGAATTCTTCGGCAAGGAGCCGCGCAAGGACGTCAACCCGGATGAGGCCGTCGCCATCGGCGCCGCGATCCAGGGCGGCGTGCTGGCCGGCGACGTCAAGGACGTGCTGCTGCTCGACGTGACCCCGCTGAGCCTGGGCATCGAGACCCTGGGCGGCGTGTTCACCAAGATCATCGAGAAGAACACCACGGTGCCGACCAAGGCGTCGCAGACCTTCTCCACCGCCGAGGACAACCAGTCCGCCGTGACCGTGCACGTGCTGCAGGGTGAGCGCGAGCAGGCCCGCTACAACAAGTCGCTGGCCCGTTTCGACCTGACCGGTATCGAGGCGGCGCCGCGCGGCATGCCGCAGGTGGAGGTGTCGTTCGACATCGACGCCAACGGCATCCTGCACGTGTCGGCCAAGGACAAGAAGACCGGCAAGGAGCAGAAGGTCGAGATCAAGGCCGGCTCGGGCCTGTCGGACGACGAGATCCAGAAGATGGTCGCCGACGCCGAGGCCAACCGCGAGGAAGACCAGAAGTTCCACGAACTGGTGCAGGCCCGCAACCAGGCCGACGGCCTGATCCACATGGCCCGCAGCACGATCAAGGAGCACGGCGACAAGCTGCCGGGTGAGGCGATCGGTGCCGCCGAGGCCGCGATTGCCGAGCTCGAAACCGCGATGAAGGGCGACGACAAGGCACAGATCGAGGCCAAGAGCCGTGCGCTGGAGACGGCGGCCCAGTCGCTCATGGCGGCCAGCCAAGGGCAGCCGGCGGGCGACGCCGGCCAGGCCCAGGCCAGCCAGGCGGCCGATGACGTGGTGGACGCCGAGTTCACCGAGGTGAAGGACGACGGCAAGAAGTAAACGCCGGCATGGAAAAGGGGAATCGGAAGCGGACGTGCCACCTGCGGGTGCCATTTCCAGGACCGGTTCCCCGTTTTCATGTCCGAGGCCGGCCAGGTGCCGGCGCTGACGCAGCCTGGATGACTGACGTACCCCGATGAGCAAACGCGACTACTACGAAGTGCTGGGCGTGGCCCGCAACGCCGGCGACGAAGAGCTGAAGAAGGCCTATCGCCGCTGCGCGATGAAGCACCACCCCGACCGCAACCCCGGCGACGCGGCCGCGGAAGCCGCGTTCAAGGAGTGCAAGGAGGCCTACGAGGTGCTCTCGGATGCCAGGCGCCGGCGCATGTACGACCAGCATGGCCACGCCGCGTTCGAACACGGGATGGGCGGCAACGGCGGCGGCTTCGGCCACGCCGACATGGGCGACATCTTCGGCGACATCTTCGGCAACATCTTCGGTGGCGGCATGGGCGGCGGGCGCGGCCCGCGCCGCGGCGCCGACATCGGCTACGTGATGGAGCTGTCGCTGGAAGAGGCGGTCGGCGGCATCGAAAAGACCATCGAAGTGCCGACGCTGGATGCCTGCGACAGCTGCGACGGCAGCGGCTCGGCGGACGGCAAGCTCGAGACCTGCTCGACCTGCCAGGGCCGCGGCCAGGTGCGCTTCCAGCGCGGCATCTTCTCGATGCAGCAGGCGTGCCCGCACTGCGGCGGTCGCGGACAGACCATCGCCAATCCCTGTGGCGACTGCCACGGCCAGGGCCGCATCGAGGACACCAAGACGCTGCAGGTCAAGATTCCGCCGGGCGTCGACAACGGCGACCGGATCCGCCTGTCGGGCGAAGGCGAGGCCGGTCCCGCGGGCTCGCCGCCGGGCGATCTGTACGTCGACGTGCGCGTGCGCGAGCACGACATCTTCAAGCGCGAAGGCGACGACCTGCACTGCGAGGTGCCCATCCGCATTTCGCAGGCGGCCCTGGGCGACACGATCCGCGTGCCGACGCTGGACGGCGAGGTGGAGTTGCGCATCCCCGCCGAGACCCAGACCGGCAAGCTGTTCCGCCTGCGCGACAAGGGCGTCAAGTCCGTGCGCAGCCGGCGGCCGGGCGACCTGTATTGCGAGGTGGTGGTGGAGACGCCGGTCAAACTCACGGCCCAGCAGCGCGAACTGCTGGAGCAGTTCGAGGGCACGTTCGTCGGCGACGGCGCCCGCAAGCACTCACCGCGCTCCTCGACGTTCCTGGATGGCGTCAAGGGCGTCTGGGACCGGATGAAGTCGTCCTGAGGCTTCCCCCTCGCGGGAGCGACCGCGCTACCGGGTCATCGATGGAACGCCGTGCTGTTGCAGTACGGCGTTCTTTTTTTGCGCTGGACACCAGCGCGGTACGGGCGCTGCTGCCAGGATGCGCCACGCGCCGACCGCCATCCGGGCGTGCGCGACCAGACGACATCCGCCACGATCCTTGTCGCGCCTGTCCCGCGCGATTAGCCTGCGCCGATGACCGAACCCGTCCGAATCCTCATCCACGGCGCCAGCGGCCGTATGGGCCGCGCCCTGCTACGTCTGGCTGCCGGCCGCGACGACCTGCGCGTGGTGGCCGCCGTGTCGCGCAGCAAGCCGACCCAGCGCGTCATCGACGGTGTGCCCCAGTTCGCGGTGGCGGAGATCCACGGTGTGCCGGCGTTCGATGTCGCCATCGACTTCAGCCTGCCCGAGGGGTTCGAGGCGGTACTGGCGATGTGCCAGGAGCGCGGCGCCGGGCTGGTCAGCGGTACCACCGGGATCGACGAGCGACAGCAACGTGCCATCGACCTGGCAGGCGAGCGCGTCCCGGTGCTGTGGGCGGCCAACTTCAGTCTCGGGGTTGCGGTGCTGGGCGACCTGGTCCAGCGAGCGGCCGCGGCCCTGCAGGGCTGGGACTGCGACATCGTCGAGTCGCACCACGTCCACAAGAAGGACGCGCCGTCCGGCACCGCGCTGGCCCTGGGCGCCCGGGCCGAGGAGGGTGGCCTGCACCCGCGCTACGTTTCCCTGCGAGCCGGCGACATCGTCGGCGAGCACACCGTCCAGCTGACCGGGCCGGGTGAGCGGCTGGAACTGGTACATCGCGCCACCGACCGCGACGTCTTCGCCCGGGGTGCGCTGCTGGCCGCCGGGCGGCTCGCGGGCCGCCCGCCGGGCCGGTACCGGGTCGCAGACCTCTTCCTTTGACCTGCGGGGCGCCGCCGTGCCGGTGCCCCTTGCGTGCGCGTACCCCCAGCGGAACAGCTGACACGCTGCTGCATGAATTCCGCGCTGGCGCGAGCGGCGTCGGGTCGCTAGAATTCCCGCTCGCCTGAACCCCGCTCGCCGGACCGGTCCCGCACCGCGTCCGCGCCTTGCTGCAGCCCGCATTCTGCGAGGCCTGCGCCGGGGTCAGTCAGCCCCCCGGCATCCAAGGCGACCCACGTGACTGAACCTGCACTCCTCGCACTCGAAGACGGCACCTGCTTCGAGGGCGTTTCCGTTGGCGCGCCCGGCCTTTCGGTCGGCGAAGTCGTCTTCAATACCGCGATCACCGGCTACCAGGAGATCGTGACCGACCCGTCCTACGCCCGGCAGCTGGTCACGTTGACCTATCCGCACGTGGGCAACACCGGTTGCACCGCGCAGGACGACGAGGCCGCACAGGTCTGGTCGGCCGGCCTGATCGTGCGCGACGTGCCGCGCCGGCCCAGCAACTGGCGCAGCCAGCAGCCGCTGCCGGCGTGGTTGGCCGAGCGCGGCGTCGTCGCCATCGCCGGCATCGACACCCGGAAGCTGACGCGCCTGCTGCGCGACCGCGGCGCGCAGAACGGCGCGCTGATGGCTGGCCGCATCGACCGCGACGAAGCCATCGAGGCCGCGCGCAAGTTCCCGGGCCTGAAGGGCATGGACCTGGCGCGCGAGGTCAGCACGAAGTCGCCCTACGAGTGGACCGAGGGCCAGCTGGATCTGGACCGCAATGCCTTCGACACCGCCGATGCGCGGCTTCACGTGGTGGCCTACGACTTTGGGGTGAAGCGCAACATCCTGCGGATGATCGCCGAGCGCGGCTGCCGCGTGACGGTGGTGCCGGCGCAGACGCCGGCCGCCGAGGTGCTGGCGATGAAGCCCGACGGCGTGTTCCTGTCCAACGGCCCGGGCGACCCGGCACCGTGCGACTACGCCATCGCCGCGATCCGCGAGTTCATCGCCACCAAGGTCCCGACCTTCGGCATCTGCCTGGGCCACCAGCTGCTTGGCCTGGCGGCCGGCGCGCGCACCGAGAAGATGAAGTTCGGCCACCACGGCGCAAACCACCCGGTGCAGGACCTGGACAGCAAGCGGGTGATGATCACCAGCCAGAACCATGGCTTCGCCATCGACGAAGCGACGCTGCCGGCCAACGTGCGCGTCATCCACCGCTCGCTGTTCGACGGCTCCAACCAGGGCATCGAGCTGACCGATGCGCCGGCCTTCAGTTTCCAGGGCCACCCGGAAGCCAGCCCCGGCCCGCACGATGTCGCGCCGCTGTTTGACAAGTTCATCGCCGCAATGGGCGGTATTCGAAGCTCCTAAAGGGGCAAATCAGGAAGAAAAGGGGGTATCAGGATGAAGATGGTTCGAACCATTGTTTTAATTGCCGGGCTCTTCTCGTCGTCGTTGGTTTCTCAAGCGCGCGAGATTCCTGTTGGCGATTTTTTTAAGGATCCGGAGTTCACCAGCGTCTCCCTTTCTCCGAAGGGTGACTACATTGCGGTATCGGTACCTCAAGGAGATCGCACGGTTCTGGCCGCGTTTCGTGTCGAGGACATGAAGCTGGTTGGAAAGTGGGATTACGGCTCGAATCTTCATATCGACAGGGTCCGCTGGGTCAATGACAAGCGGTTCTTCATGTATGTCAGTGAGAAGACCGGTCGGTTCGATCAGCGCCAGGGTAGGGTGGATGTATACGCCAGCAATGTCGACGGCAGTCAGCGTACGGATATTCCGAATGGTGGTACCTACCAGATCGTGGATACGCTCCCCGATGATCCTTCCAGCATTCTGGTTTCACGCTCGATCGAATCGGCTTTTCTTTCCAAGATGTATGTCCGTGATGGAAGTGTGCGGACGGTAGCAACCGCGCCTATCGACTCCGGCACGTTCCTGGTGGATCACGACGGCAATGTCCGTTATGCCTTTGGTCAGAAAAATAATAACGATACCGTGACGCTGCGACGCGATGGAGACTCGTGGACTCAAGTGCACAGCGCTCCAATGGGCGGGGCCAAGCGGACGCCGTTGGCAATGGACTCGGATAACAAGCTTGCGTGGGTGGAGGTGAGCAAGTCGGGAGAGCCAGGGCAGCTGATGCTCGTCGATCCGGAAACGGGTGCGGAACGCGCCATGAGTGCGAACCCCAATGTCGAGGCGGCTGAGCTCCTGTTCAGTAGCGACGAGCGCGAGCTGCTCGCGGTAGCGTACGAAGACGGTACGCGCCGGTACGACTTCACCAACAAGGATCACGAAGAGTCCAAAGTCTACGCAGGCCTCATCAATGCCTTCCCCAAGCATGCCGTTGGCTTTCGAGGGATAAGCGACGACGGCCGGTACATTCTGGTCGCCGCTTATAGTGATATTGACCCGGGTTCCTACTATCTGTATGACCGCGAAAGCGGCAGCGCCAAGTTCTTGCTTGCAGCAATGGATTGGATCAAGCCGTCGGAGATGTCACCGATGGAGCCCTTTTCTTTCACCTCGCGCGACGGCACGAAGGTTCATGGCTATCTCACGCTGCCGCGCTTTAGCAATGGAAAAAATCTTCCTTTGATTCTGCACCCGCATGGTGGACCCCACGGCCCCCGTGATTCCTGGCGATTCAATCCGGAGGTGCAGTTCCTTGCAAATCGGGGTTACGCCGTGCTGCAAGTGAATTTTCGCGGATCGGGGGGGTACGGGAACACGTTCGAGTCAAAGGGGTACCGCAACTGGGGTACCACCATGGTCAACGACATGACGGACGCTGTTCGTTGGGCGATAGCACGTGGCGTTGCTGACAAGGATCGGTTGTGCACGTATGGGGCGTCTTACGGCGGATACGCTGCGCTCCAGTCCGTCGTACGCGAACCTGAGATGTATAAGTGCGCGATTGGTTATGTAGGAGTTTATAGCCTGCCGCTGATGTTCAAGGATGGCGATATTCCTGAGCACGAATCAGGTCGCAATTATCTGAATCGTGTAATGCCGGAAACGCTGGCCGAACAGCAGGCGCAGTCACCTGCATTCAACGCCGACCGGATCGATGTGCCGGTGATGCTTGTGCAGGGTGAGAAGGACCGACGGGTTCCAATGTCCCAGTACGAGGCGCTTCGTGACGCCTTGGAGGATGCAGGAAATCCTGCAAAGGTCACCATCGTTGCTGAGAAAGAGGGCCACGGCTTCTACGACTTCGACAATCAGGTTGATCTTTACACGAAGATGGAACGCTTTCTCGACGAGAGCATGGCGGCATCCGACTAGGTTCTGCATTTAGATTATGCATTAACGTGCCGGGCGTCCGAGTGCTGACGCCCGGCACATGTGTTGCCATAGATTGTATTGCGCAGGGCTTTGATTGCGCGGATAGATATCTCGCGTGCGCATCCTTATTTTTTTTTGAGCACGTCCTGTTTGCGCCATATTGATTTTTTAGAGGAATAGCGATGCCCAAGCGCACCGACATCAAGACCGTCCTGATCATCGGCGCCGGCCCGATCGTGATCGGCCAGGCGTGCGAGTTCGACTACTCCGGCGCGCAGGCCTGCAAGGCCTTGCGCGACGAGGGCTACCGCGTGGTCCTGGTCAACTCCAACCCGGCCACGATCATGACCGACCCGGAGATGGCCGATGCCGTCTACATCGAGCCGATCAACTGGCAGACGGTCGAGAAGATCATCGCCAAGGAAAAGCCCGACGCGCTGCTGCCGACGATGGGCGGCCAGACCGCGCTCAACTGCGCGCTCGACCTGGCCGACCACGGCGTGCTGGAGAAGTACAACGTCGAACTGATCGGCGCCAGCCGCGACGCCATCCGCATGGCCGAGGACCGCGAGTTGTTCCGCGTGGCGATGGCCGACATCGGACTGGAGTGCCCGAAGGCCGAGGTCGCCAAGACCTTCGAACAGGCGGTCGAGATCCAGGCCAAGGTCGGCTTCCCGACGATCATCCGTCCCAGCTTCACCCTGGGTGGCAGCGGCGGCGGCATCGCCTACAACAGGGAGGAGTTCGAGGAGATCGCCAAGCGCGGCCTCGAGCTGTCGCCTGTCAGCGAGATCCTGGTCGAGGAGTCGGTGCTGGGCTGGAAGGAGTTCGAGATGGAGGTGGTTCGCGACAAGGCGGACAACTGCATCATCGTCTGCTCGATCGAGAACTTCGACGCCATGGGCGTGCACACCGGTGACAGCATCACGGTGGCGCCGGCGCAGACCCTGACCGACAAGGAATACCAGCGTCTGCGCGATGCCTCCATCGCGGTGCTGCGCAAGATCGGCGTGGACACCGGCGGCTCCAACGTGCAGTTCGGCATCAACGCGTCCAACGGCCGCGTGGTGGTGATCGAGATGAACCCGCGCGTGTCGCGGTCCTCGGCGCTGGCGTCCAAGGCGACCGGGTTCCCGATCGCCAAGATCGCCGCCAAGCTGGCGGTGGGCTACACCCTGGACGAGTTGCGCAACGAGATTACCGGCGGCGCGACCCCGGCGTCGTTCGAGCCGACCATCGATTACGTGGTCACCAAGATCCCGCGCTTCGCGTTCGAGAAGTTCCCGCAGGCCGACGCCCGCCTCACCACCCAGATGAAGTCGGTGGGCGAGGTGATGGCCATGGGCCGCACCTTCCAGGAGTCGCTGCAGAAGGCACTGCGCGGGCTGGAGACGGGCAAGGTCGGCCTCGACCCCACCGGGCTGGACCTGGACAGCGAGGAAGGCCTGGCGACGCTCCGCCGCGAGCTCAAGGAGCCGGGCCCGGAGCGGATGTTCCACATCGGCGACGCGTTCCGTGCCGGCATGTCGGTCGAGGACGTGCACGCCATGTCGTTCGTCGATCCGTGGTTCCTCGACCAGATCGAAGAGCTCATTGCCGCCGAGAAGGCCGTCGCCGATGGCGGGCTGGCGTCGCTGGATGCCGCGCGGATACGCGAGCTCAAGCGCATGGGCTTCTCCGACGCGCGCCTGGCGCAGCTGACCGGCACGGATGAAACGGCGGTGCGCACCCTGCGCCGCGCCTTCGGCGTGCGGCCGGTCTACAAGCGCGTGGATTCGTGTGCGGCCGAGTTCGCCACCACCACCGCGTACATGTACTCGACGTACGAAGACGAGTGCGAGGCCGCGCCGTCGGACCGCCGCAAGATCATGGTGCTGGGCGGCGGTCCCAACCGGATCGGGCAGGGCATCGAGTTCGACTACTGCTGCGTGCATGCCGCGCTGGCGCTGCGCGAGGACGGGTTCGAGACCATCATGGTCAACTGCAACCCGGAAACCGTGTCCACCGATTACGACACCTCCGACCGGCTGTACTTCGAGCCGCTCACCCTGGAGGACGTGCTGGAGATCGCCGAGCTCGAGAAGCCGTTCGGCGTGATCGTCCAGTACGGCGGCCAGACCCCGCTAAAACTGGCGCAGGCGCTGGAAGCCAACGGCGTGCCGATCATCGGCACCAGCCCGGACAGCATCGACCTGGCCGAGGACCGCGAGCGCTTCCAGAAACTGGTCAACGACCTGGGCCTGAAGCAGCCGCCCAACCGCACCGCCCGCAACCCGGACGAGGCCTTGGCGCTGGCGCGCGAGATCGGCTACCCGCTGGTGGTGCGTCCGAGCTACGTGCTCGGTGGCCGCGCCATGGAAGTCGTGCACGCCGATACCGACCTCGCGCGTTACATGCGTGATGCGGTGAAGGTGTCCAACGACTCCCCCGTGCTGCTCGACCGGTTCCTCGACAACGCCGTCGAGGTGGACGTCGACATCATCGCGGACAAGGACGGCAACGTCCTGATTGGTGGCGTGATGGAACACATCGAGGAAGCCGGCGTGCACTCGGGCGACTCCTCGTGCTCGCTGCCGCCGTACTCGCTGTCGCCGGCCACGCAGGCGCGCCTGCGCGAGCAGGTGGTGGCACTGGCCAAGGCGCTCAACGTGGTCGGCCTGATGAACACCCAGTTCGCCGTGCAGACCGCCGCCAGCACCGGCGAGGAAGGGCTCGAGGACACCATCTACCTGCTGGAGGTCAACCCGCGCGCCTCGCGCACGGTGCCGTTCGTATCCAAGGCGACCGGCATGCCGCTGGCAAAGATCGCCGCGCGCTGCATGGCCGGCAAGACGCTGGCCGAGCAGGGCGCGACCGCCGAGATCATCCCGGACTACTACTCGGTGAAGGAGGCGATCTTCCCGTTCGCCAAATTCCAGGGCGTCGACCCGATCCTCGGGCCGGAGATGCGCTCGACCGGCGAGGTGATGGGCGTGGGTCGCAGCTTCGGGGCCGCGTTCGCCCGTGCGCAGGAGGCGGGCGGCATCCGCCAGCTGAAGCCCGAAGGCAAGGTGTTCGTTTCCGTGCGCGACCCGGACAAGGCACGCGTGCTGCCGATCGCCCGCGACCTCATCGAGCGCGGCTACACGCTGGTGGCGACGCATGGCACGGCGGCCTTCCTGCGTGATTCGGGCCTGGCGTGCGAGACGGTCAACAAGGTGGCCGAGGGCCGCCCGCACATCGTCGACCTGATCAAGAACGGCGAGATCGTCTACATCGTCAACACCA
>CBIHLN010000004.1:0-65392 GCA_966210725.1 uncultured Lysobacter sp.
TCATCTTCGATGCGCTGGACGGCCGCGTGGCGCGCTGGCGCAAGTCGGCCTCCACCCTGGGGCGCGAGCTGGACTCGCTGGCCGACGTGATCTCCTTCGGCGTCGCGCCCGCGGCGCTGGCTTATGCCTGCGGCCTGCAGGGCGGCTGGGACTGGGTGGTGCTGAGCTACTTCGTCGGCTGCGGTGTGAGCCGGCTGGCGCGCTACAACGTCACCGCCGAGCAGCTGGCCGGCGACGAGGGCAAGGTGAAATACTTCGAAGGCACGCCGATCCCGACCAGCATGTTCCTCGTGGTCATCCTCGCCATCGCGGCCTGGCAGGGCGCGCTCGGCGCCGACGTCTGGTTCGGCGAGCTGCAACTGGGGCCGTGGGAGTTCCACCCGCTGGTGCTGATGTTCGCGCTGTCGGGCACGCTGATGATCAGCAAGACCCTGCACATACCCAAGCCGTAAGCGTCCGGCCCACGTCGCAGCCGCGTCGTCGCGGTCGCGTCGCCATGTCGCAACAGGGCCGTTGCTATGATCGCGGCCGGTTCTGGACGCGGCGCCCTGGAGGGCATGATGGCGAACCCGGCATTCGGCGGCGGCACTGATTTCGAGGCGTTGGCGCGCCAGTACTGGGCCCAGTGGGGCGAGATGATGCGCGGGGCGACGGCGGCGCCCGCCGCGCCCGCTGCGCCTTCGATGCCCGATTGGAGCCAGGCCGCGAACTGGTGGACGCAGCTGGCGCGGGGCGCCAGCCAGGCGGCCGAGGCCGAAGACGCCGTGCAACGGTTCAACACCCAGGCGCGCGGTTGGTTCGGGCAGATGCAGCAGCTGGCGGCACAGTTCGCCGGTCGCAATGCCGACGCCGGCGAGATCGCCCGCAGCTGGAAGCAGATGCTGGGCGGCGCGGGCGGCAACCCGTTCGCCGATGTGCTGTCCCGCATGGGCGGACCGGGCCAGCAGGGGTTCGAGGCCTGGCAGCAGCAGGCCCGACCGTTCGTGGAGGCCATGCAGCAGCCCGTGCGGCAGTGGGCACAGATGCCGGCATTCGGTTTCACGCGCGAGCACCAGGAACGCTGGCAGGCATTGGCCCAGGCCCAGCTTGAGGCGCAATCGGCGACCGAGGCCTACCAGGCGCTGCTGGCGGAAGCGGCACAGGACGCCTTCGAACGCTTCGAATCCAAACTCGCCGAGCGCAGCGAGCCCGGCCGCCAGCTGGCGTCGGCGCGCGCGCTGTTCGACCTGTGGATCGACGCGGCCGAGGAGGCTTACGCCGAGATCGCGCTGTCGCCGCGTTTCCGCGAGACCTACGGCCGCTTCGTCAATGGCCAGATGCGGCTGCGCGCCGCGGTGCAGGGCGAGGTGGAGCACGCGACAGAGCAACTGGGCATGCCCACGCGGACCGAGATCGACGCCGCACACCGGAAGATCGTGCAGCTGGAACGCGAGCTGCGCCGCCTGCGCGACCGCATGGACGACGGCGATGGCGCCGCTGGAGCGCGCTCCAGGGCCCCGCAGGGCGACGCCGACAGGAGCACCCCGCCCAAGCGGACGGCGGTGTCCTCGCCCGCGCGCGCCAGCAAGGCGGCCAAGCCCGCCGCCCGGAAGAGCGACACGCCGACGGCCACGAAGAAGGCGGGGTCGGCCAAGCGCAAGGCCAAGCCCGCGAAGGCATCCGCACCGCGACCGGCCGCCAGGCAGGCCGCCGTGACCTCGAGCAGCGCACCGCGCGCCCCGTCCGCCCCGGCCAAGCGCACGGCCGCCCGCAAGCAGGCCCGCTGACATGAACGGCATCGACCTCAACGGCCCCATCGGCTTCACGCCCGACACCCTGGCGCAGGAGGCGATGGCCATGCAGGCCAAACTGCGCGCCGGGCTGGACACACTGCCGCGCGTCGACGATGTCGACTACGGCGCCACGGAGAAGGACGAAGTCTGGCGCGACGGCAAGGTGGTGCTGTACCGCTTCCGCGGCGACACGCTGCCCGGCGGCCGCGCACCGACGGCGAAAGTACCGCTGCTGATCGTCTACGCACTCGTCAACCGGCCGTACATGGTCGACCTGCAGTCGGACAAGTCGATCGTGCGTGGGCTGCTGGAGCGCGGCGAGGACGTGTACGTGCTCGACTGGGGCTACCCGGACCGCTCCGACCGCTACCTCGAACTCGACGACTACATCCAGCGCTGGATCGGTGGCGCCGTCGACCACCTGCGCCGCACCTACCGGATGGACGCGGTCAACGTGCTGGGCATCTGCCAGGGCGGTGCGTTCTCGCTGTGCTACAGCGCGCTCAATCCGTCGAAGGTGCGCAACCTCATCACCATGGTCACCCCGGTGGACTTCCACACCGCGGACAACATGCTGTCCAACTGGACGCAGGGCTTGGACGTGGACCTGTTTGTCGACACGCTGGGCAACGTCCCCGCCGACCTGATGAACATGTGCTACCTGACGCTCAAGCCGTGGCGGCTGTTCGTGCAGAAGTACGTGGGGCTGGTCGACATCCTGGACGACAAGGCGGCGATCGAGGACTTCCTGCGGATGGAGAAGTGGATCTTCGACTCCCCGGACCAGGCCGGCGAGGCCTTCCGCCAGTTCATCAAGCAGTTCTACCAGGGCAACGGCTTCGTGCAGGGTGGCATCGACATCGGCGGCCGCCCCGTGGACCTGGCGCACGTCGACATGCCGGTGCTCAACATCTTCGCGCAGCAGGACCACCTGGTGCCGCCGGCGTCGTCGCAGGCGCTGGGCGGGCTGGTCGGAAGCGACGACTACAGCGAGCTGTCCTTCCGTGGCGGCCACATCGGCATCTACGTCTCCGGCCGCGCGCAGCGCGAGGTGCCCCAGTCGATCCACGACTGGCTGGCGCAGCGGGCCGGGTAGAGGGATGCCCGCGCCAGTGGCGGAATCCGTGATGCGCCACGCGTACCCGTCCATCACTCCCATGACGGTGGAATTCCAATGACGCGCGTGCGCAGGCCGTCCGGCGTCGGCCCAGTGGTTGCCCTGCTCGTTGCCGTCATGCTCGGCGCATGCGCGGCAGCACCTTCAATCGATCAGGGCGCCCGCGATCCGCGCGCGGCTGCATCGGACACGGCTGCCGCGCCCGCACCGGATGTCGCGCGCTGGGAACCCGACATCGCCGCGTTCGAGGCGCGCGACCGCCTTTCGCCCCCGCCCGCAGGCGGTGTCGTCTTCGTCGGCAGCTCGTCGATCCGCATGTGGGACACGCTGGCGCGTGATTTCCCCGAAGCCGGCGCGGTCAACCGCGGCTTCGGCGGATCGCGCGTGCGCGATTCGGCGCACTACGCCGACCGGATCGTAACGGCCTACCGCCCGCGAGCGGTGGCGCTGTACGCGGGCGACAACGACCTGGCGGAAGGCCGCACGCCGGACCAGGTCGCGGCGGACTTCAGGACCTTCGTCCAGCGCGTCCGGGCGCGGCAGCCGGACCTGCCCGTGGCCTTCATCGCGATCAAGCCGAGCCCGTCGCGCGCCGCGCTGCAGCCGGCGATGCAGGCGGCCAATGCGGCGGTCCGCGCCTACGCGCAGGAGACGCCCGGCGTGTCGTTCCTGGACGTCCATACGGCCATGCTCGATGCCGGGGGCCGTCCGCGCGGCGAGTTGTTCCTCGACGATGCCCTGCACATGAATGCCGCCGGCTACCAGGTGTGGGCGGAGGTTGTGCGCCCGTGGCTGGACGGCCTGCCGGATGCAACGTCGCCATCACGGTGACTGGCTAGACTCGTCGGCTCCCCCCACGAGGAGCCGTTCCACATGTCCGCAGCCCGTCCCTTCGTCCGATCCCGCCACGACCGCATGATCGGCGGCGTCATGGGCGGCATCGCCCGGCGCTTCGGCTGGAACTCCACCCTGCTGCGCGTGCTGTTCGTGATCGTGTCGATCGCCTCGGCGGCGTTCCCCGGCATCATCGTGTACCTGCTGCTGTGGCTGCTGATGCCGGAAGAGGGCGCCTGAGCCCGACCCGCGCCGCGCTGCTGGCGGCCGGCGTGGCCTGGGCGGCGCCCAATTCACTCGTCGGCCTGCTGGCCGGCGTCGCGGGCGTTCCGCTGGGGGCCCGCGCCCGGCTGAGCCGGCGCGAACACGCCCTGGTCTTCCAGCATTGGCCGTGGGGCCCGGGCGGCGCGATCACGCTGGGCAACGTGATCCTGCATACCGGTCCGGACCTGGACTGCCCATGCAGCACCTATGCGCATCGCGCCGGCCATGCCCGCGAAGACGCCATCAACCTGGCCGACCACGAACGCGCGCACGTCTTCCAGTACATGGCGCTGGGCCCCCTGTTTCTGCCGCTGTACCTGCTCTGCGGCGGCGTCAGCGTACGCAACCGCTTCGAGCGCGCCGCCGACCGGTACGCCGCGACCGGCCGCGGCTGGTGGCCCTGGCCCGGCTGAATGCGCGCCTGCATCGAAAGCATCACGAAACCTTGACCGGTGGGTAACGGCGCCGGCAGTACGGTAAGGCCGTCAGAGAAAAACCAGAACGGCGGATGTCGCAATGACGGAAGTCGGACTGAAACAGCTCTGGCGCGGAAGGCTCAGCCACCCGAGGCTCAAACCTCGAAGACTGAGCCTTCTTTTCGTGCGCGCTTCTCGTGCGCGTGCCCGACTGTCGCCAGCGCTACGACCGCGGCAGCCGCTCGTGGGACTCGCCCAGCACCGCGCCCCCCGGGCCGAAGCGGCGCTCCATGAAGGTGATTGCCGAGTCCTCGACAAGCACCACCGTGCTGCAGCGCGTGCCGTACGCCCCACCGAGCACGAACGGCGGGGACAGCGCCCGCTCCAGTTCCATCCCCACGCCGGTATCGGGCAGCGCGTCGTCCGGGGCCACGCCCGTCTCGGCCAGTGCGTCCAGCAGCGGCGCGAGTTCCACGCGGTCCACGGGGCCTTCCGCCAAGGGTGACGCCAGCCACGCCTCCAGTGCCTGTGTCGCATGCGTGCTCTTGGGCCACGCGGCATCGAAGGCGCCGTTGGACACTGCGTGCATGCCCGGTGCGACGGCCACGAAGCCGGACTTGGGATGGTTGCTCGCAAACCCCAGTGCCTCCCCGTCCCATGCCAGCAGGTTGAAGGGGCCGTACAGCGGCGCGGTGGGCATCAGCGATGCCAGCCATGGGAGGGCGGGGGCCTCGCCACCGGCAAAGCCGTGGACCAGCGCGCCGCGAGAACGCGGTGCCTCGGGGGGACGTGGCCCGGTCCTGACGTTGGTCACGGCCGCCAGCCGTCCGCGCGTGGACGCCATCAGCCAGCCACCGCCCTGCACGAGGTCGCGCCCGCCGTAGACGTCGGGATGCAGGGGATCGAACCCGGCGGCCGCGGTGGGGCGTGCATGCGCCTCGTCGCGGTTGGCGATCACGGCCAGCGGGAACCGCGGGTGGACCTTCCAGGCGATGGCGATCAGGCACATGGGGGCATCCTACCGGCGGCCCGGCTGCCGTCGGCGCCGCACGGAGAAGACACCGTCGTGCGAGCTGCGCGGGCGATGGCGTCGCCGCCGCGCTCGGCTATACTGCGCGGCCGCGCCGGAGTGGCGGAATCGGTAGACGCAGCGGACTCAAAATCCGCCGCCCTTAAAAGCGTGTGGGTTCGAGTCCCACCTCCGGCACCAACTCCTAGTTTGATGTTGTCCGCTACAGTCCGAGAATTACTGGCAGAACCCCGCTAACGCGGGGTTTTTTTGTGCGTGCAAGTCTGATGTAGTCCAGTTGAATCCGGCGGGTAATGGGGGCAGGATTGGGGGCATGAAATGCCCCATTGCGCGTGTGCCCGATTTTGGGGGCATGAATGGCTAGAGTCTCCAACAAGCTGACTGCGCTCTACGCCAAGAATGCGGGCCGCGGCAAGCATTTCGATGGCGGCGGTCTCTACCTCGAAGTGATGGCCAGTGGGTCCCGGATATGGCGCATGAAGTACACGCGCGCTGGAAGAGAGACCCGCGCGACCTTCGGGGCGTTCCCCGAGGTCAGCATTGCGGAGGCGAGGGCTCGGCGCGCGAAGGCTCGGCAGCAGCTACGGGATGGCATTGACCCAAATGCCGTCAAATTGCAGCGAGCGAACGCTGCCCGACGGGCCCTGTCTGCGACGTTCCCCCGGGCTGCTTCCGCGTGGCTTTCTCATATGCAGCAGCAATGGGCTGGTGAGACTCACCGCAAAGCCAAGTACGTGGTCGATGCTTACTTGGCGCCCAAGCTAAGGCATACCTCCATTGAGACGCTCACATCCCCGCAAGCCAAGGCAGCGTTATCAGGCATTCCGCCTTCACTTGCAGCCAAGGCTCGGGGTTACCTCAACAGCATTGTGAACTACGCGATTCTCGAAGGGCTGCGGGAGGACGGCCGACTACTCTCTTTGAGAGGTGCCCTGCCCAAGACCGATAAAGGTCATATACCCGCGGCGGTGGAGGTGTCCGAGGTAAAAGCGGTTGCGCAAGCGATCGCCGCTTATCCCATGAAGGTGACGCGGGCTGCGCTCACCATCTCGATGCTCACCGCCCAGCGCCCTGGCAACGTGGTCTCCATGGAATGGGCCGAAGTCGACCTGGATGCGGCGGAATGGGCGATCCCTGCGCCGAAAATGAAGATGCGTCACGCACACCTCGTTCCCCTCTCCAGACAGGCCATCGACGTTCTGCAGTCGATGGCGGTCCACACGGCGGGTCAAAAGCATGTGTTTCCAGCGCTTTATCGCCAGACCACACCCCACCTGCACCGCGATGCTCTCAGCAATGCGTTAAGAAAAATGGGGTTTCAAGGCAGGCATGCCACGCACGGATTCAGAGGCATGTTTAGAACGGTGGCACGCGAACGCCTGGGTCTCGCAGCCGATGTGCTGGAAGCACAACTCGCCCATGCGAAGAAGAACGAGGTGCAGAAAGCCTACGACCGGACACAGTTCTTGGATGAGCGCAGATTGGCTGTCCAGCAGTGGGCGGACTACTTGGACCGCTTGCTGACGGAGGGGAAATGAGTGAACACGCTCCGCACATCTTCGACTCGTTCCAAGGGATGTGGGAGCACTCGAAGAAGAGGGCATTGAAAGGCAGCAAGGCGGATGCTCAGTTTTGCCTATGCGTCCTGATGTCAATGATCGAGCGTAATTCTCCTGCTGCAGGACCCGCGCCGCCCGGCCTTCCGGCATGGATTGTCGAAGAAGCTCGCGATGTTTTTGATGCGGCGATCAAGGCGGGTGGCAGCCTCGACAAGGGCTTCCTTCTCAATGCACGCAGGGGGCGGAATCTCATGGATAACGCCGAACGCGACTGCCTGATCGACCGGCTCGCACAGGGGTTCGCCTCCCTGGAGGCGTTTGCGGATCAGGCGGAGAGTCTTGGGATCCCGCCTCCGAAACCTGGAGATGTGTGGACCGCTGATGCCCTGCGAAAAGCTCAACGCGCACATCATCGCAGAATCAAATTGGGACTTTTCTTTCCTAGCTAGTCGAGGGTCCGGGGCACAGGATCGGGCGTCCCAACAACGCCAACGAGGTCCGTCTGTGCTCGAACTACCCAACTCCGGCTATTTACGCCTTGCCCAGATCATCGGGGACCCCAAGCGGGGGGTTCCACCGATCATCCCCGTCTCGCGCTCCACTTGGTGGGCCGGAGTGAAGTCGGGGCGATATCCACAGCCGACGAGGCGCTTAGGTCCGCGCATTACCGCTTGGTCGGTAAGCGATATCCGGCACTTGATCGAGGCCGTGTCCCCTGGTGCCTCATGAGCCGGCAATTGCGCGAAGCTTACGGTGACATGCTCCGGCCCCACGCCTGGGATGTGTTTCTAACCCTTACGTTTGATCCCGAGAGGCTTGTCACAAGCTTCGCGACAGCATCTGAGGCTGCGGATAAGGCCTTTCGCCGCTTGGTGCAGTTCGCGAATGAGCAGCTGTACGGCCGGAGATGGCTGCGCAAGACGCGGCACAAGGGGCTGATTTGGGTGCGGGTCCAGGAGTCCCACCGCAGCGGCCGGCTTCACTACCATGCCTGTCTCCACTCACCCACGGTGCCGTTCACCGACGGATTGAGACGGGCTATTCGCAGTTGGTGGCGGCAACGCTTTGGCCAAGTGGAGTCCGAGCGTCCGAAATCCAACGAGTTGGTTATTCGTTACATGACGAAGCATGTAAACGATCCCGAAAAAGCAGAGTTGAGCTTCTCGCACAACTACCCGAAGCACCGCTAGGCCGTCACTACGGCCTTCCGGGCAAGACCAAGAGTGACTCTAGGCAGGCTGTGCATCGGCCGGACTGCCTGTGGCTCTCGCTTTGACGGTCTCCGATTGACCCGCAAGCTGCTCAAGCTTGACCCTGGTCCATGGGTGTTCTCCAGCCAAACGACGTCATTGGGCAGCCTCCTGCCGCTCGGGGCGCCAAGCACGTTTACGCATGGGGCCTGGATCCCGTCAATCGTGGACCGCTGCAGCTCCTCATATTCACCAGCGCGAACCTCAGTGGGCGTCACCTGACAATAACCACATTGGACCTTGCCCCCTCCAGCCCTGAAACCCTGTTGTGGCGGGCATAGAGTGCTATATCGAGAAGGCGGCATTGGTCGCTCGGTGCCCTTATCTCCGGCCAGAGATTCAGCAGCCGTGGTTACCAAGTAGCCGGTCCAAAGTCACCTCGCCTCGCGCGCGCATATCCATGCCGGCAGACGCAGCAGCGTTCGCAGCTGCGTACGCTGCTGCGAGACGACAACGGCCCGCGCTCGGGAAGACCAGCTTGCCCCACCTCTACTGCCGGTACTGAGGGGAGGCGCCGCCGGCGTCCCCCGCGACCGTGTCGCAGCGGAGTACCGGGAACGTCGTGCCAACCATTGCTCGATCACCTTACGGTGTTGGCATCCGCAGGCGATCGGAAGACGGCTTGGATGCTGCTCGCGCTGATGCCACTGCGCCAGGATTCCCATTTCCGTGGACCAGCCTCGCGGCGCCGACCAGCCGAGGTTCGCTTCCGACCCGAAGCGGACATCTGTAATGCAGCGATAAGAGCGGTTTATCGCGGGTGGCTAGCGCTCCTCCCCGGCCAGGACGAGAGGAGGGGGTTACCCCGACCTGCCCCTGTCATCCCGCAACCCCAAAGGGGTCATGCCAGAGGAGCTGATTGGCGGTGCGCGATCCGAGCACCTCGGCCGCCCAGTCGGAGCGCGTTCACTACGACCGACACGGAACTCAGGCTCATCGCCAGCGCCGCGATCATGGGCGTGAGCAGCCAGCCGGTCAGTGGGTAGAGGACGCCGGCCGCGAGGGGGACGCCCAATGCGTTGTAGGCGAACGCGAACGCGAGGTTCTGGAGCATGTTGGCCACGGTGGCCTCCGACAGGGTGCGCGCGCGTGCGATGCCCCTCAGGTCTCCTTTGACCAGAGTCACTTGGGCGCTGGACATCGCGACGTCTGTGCCTGTGCCCATCGCAATGCCGACGTCTGCGGCGGCGAGCGCGGGAGCGTCGTTGATGCCGTCACCGGCCATGGCTACACGGCGCCCCTGTGTACGCAAGCGCTCGACCAACGCGACCTTGTCCGCGGGCCGCACCTCGCCGTGCACCTCCTTGATGCCGAGTTCCTTGGCAACGTGTTGCGCCGTTGCCAATCCATCGCCAGTTGCCATGACGATCTCTAGTCCCGCCTCACGCAACTCGGAAATCGCCGCGGGTGTGGACTCCTTGATGGGGTCTGCCACGGCGACGACGCCGATCAGCTCTCCATGGGCGACCACATGCATGACGCTGGCACCTTCCGCGCGCAGTGCGTTGGCGCGTTCGGCTATCGGCGCGAGGTCGATGCCGAGTTCCTCCATCAATGCGGTGTTGCCGATAGCGACCGCGGTGCCGTCCACCGTGCCACGAACCCCAATGCCAGTGACGGATTCGAAGTCTGAGGACGGCAAAAGATGAAGAGACCGTTCCTTGGCCTCCCTGACGATCGCCTCGGCCAGCGGATGTTCGCTGCCCTGATCGAGACTTGCCGCGAGCTGCAGCACGTCGTCCGCCGGCCGACCGCCTAAGGGGATGACGGTCCGGAATGCCGGACGCCCCTCGGTCAACGTGCCGGTCTTGTCGACCACGAGGGTGTCGATGGTTCTGAAGCGTTCGATCGCTTCGGCATCGCGAAACAGCACGCCGTGCTGCGCGGCCCGCCCCGTTGCCACCATGATGGACATGGGGGTGGCTAGGCCCAACGCGCACGGACAGGCGATGATCAGGACCGACACGGCATTCAGCACTGCGAACGTCCACGCCGGCTCTGGGCCGAACAGGCCCCAAATGACGAACGTCGCGACGGCCACGCCGACCACTGCCAGTACGAACCAGTACGCCACCCGGTCCGCCATGCGTTGCATGGGCGCACGGGAGCGTTGGGCCTGCGCCACCAGCTGAACGATCTGCGCCAGGACCGTGCTGTCTCCCACCCGATCGGCGCGAATGACCAGGGTGCCGGTTCCGTTGATGGAGGCGCCGATCACCGGGTCACCGGGCCGTTTGCCCACCGGTATCGGCTCTCCTGTCAGCATCGACTCGTCCACGCTGCTCCCGCCCTCATCGACGGTCCCGTCGACCGGGACTTTCTCGCCGGGGCGCACACGCAACCGATCTCCCACGGAGACCACGGACAGCTCGACATCCGACTCTGTCCCGTCCGAATTGATGCGCCGCGCCGTCTTGGGCGCTAAGCCAAGGAGTGCCTTGATCGAGGCGCTGGTGCTGGCGCGGGCCTTGAGCTCCAGCACTTGGCCGAGCAGGGTAAGGGAGACGATGACAGCCGCGGCTTCGAAGTACACGCCGACGTGACCATGCACGCGGAAGGAGGCCGGGAAGAGATCCGGCGCACCGGTGGCCGTTACGCTGTAGCCGAATGCGGCCGCCACGCCAATCCCGATCAGCGTCCACATGTTGGGGCTGCGGTTGCGAATGGACTGCACGCATCGTGCAAAGAAGGGAAATCCTGCCCACAGGACAACGGGCGAGGCGAGGGCCAGCTCCAGCCAAGCCCGGGTAGCCGGTGGCAACCATCCCAGCCGCGGTCCCACCATGGCCAGAACCGCGACGATCACCGTGAGTGGGAGCGTCCACCAGAAGCGCCGCGAGAAGTCCTTGAGTTCGGGATTCTCTTCATCATCTAGGCCCGGCATCTCCGGCTCCAGAGCCATGCCGCAGATGGGGCAGGTCCCTGGGCCTTGTTGCCGGATCTGTGGATGCATTGGGCACGTGTAGATCGCGTCGGCGGCTGGACGTTCGCCTCCGTTGCGTACCTTCTGCCCCTCTGGCTGAAGGAACTGAATCGGATCGGAGTCGAATCGCGCCTTGCAGCGCGAGGAACAGAAGTAGAACCTATCGCCCGCGTGCTCGGACCGGTGGGTCGTCGTTGCGGGGTCGACGGTCATTCCGCAGACCGGGTCACGCGCGCCCCCGGACGGGGGCGGCGTGGCTTGGGTGACGGTTCCGTGCCTTTGGGCAGATGTAGAGGCCATGTCAGCAGTCATCTCTGAGGGGGCGCTGCTTCAAGTTCGGCGATCAGGCGCTTCATCTCAGCGATCTCACGGCGCTGCGCCTCGATGATTTCATCGGCCAGTTCCCGCACGCGCGGGTCTCGGATCCTCGCCCGCTCACTGGTAAGGATGGCAATGGAGTGGTGCGGGATCATCGCGCGCATGTAGGACACGTCGTCCACCGTGCGCTGGCTGCGTACCAGCCAGAGGGCGCCCACGAACACGACTGCTGCAGCGATGACGATCGTCACGTTCTTCCGTCGGTCCTCGTACATGTGCAACATGAAGAGCAGCATGACGATCGCCATGCCGGCACCCATGATCAGCGCCATGTAGGCACGCGTCTCAGAGAAGAGGACGTGGCTGGCCTGATAGGTGTGCAGATACATCAGGCCGAACATCACCAGTGTGGACGTGGCGATCATCACGGCGAAGCGGACGTATTTGCTCATTGGACTCTCCTGTTCCTGGGGCGGGGCTTCAAGGCATCTGGCGGCACGCTTCCGCACACCGACGGCAGGCCTCAGCACAGCGCTGGCAGTGCTCCATGTCATGCGCGGCGCACTGTTCGGCGCACCACTCGCAGATCCTTGCGCACAACTCGCAGATCTCCTTGGCGAATGGGCTGTTGCGTGCCAGGGCATCGGCACAAAGGCGGCACAGGTCTGCGCACTCGATACAGCAGGCGGGGCAGGCGTTGCTGCTCTCCTTGCCGACCATGTGGCTGAAGCAGTTGCCGCACTCGCTCGCACAGTCATTGCAGGCCGCGATGCAATCACGGACGGCTTGGGTGAGGTGGTGACTCATGGTGGACTCCTTTTTCAGGGGGTGGCCGGGATTGGCCCCGGCAGCCAGTTATCGCGCCATGCGTGGACTGCCCGGTGTGGAGCACCAGCGCGAAAGATCAGTGGTGGCCATGATCAGAAAACGGAGAGGTTGTGCCGTCGGCGTGCACCAACTCGACGGTGTAGGGGTCGATGCGCCCATCGGGCATTTCCATGCCGGGGGAGCCGGCCGGCATTCCCGGCAAGGCCAGGCCGAGCGCGTCGGGCTGTTCGGCCAGCAGCCGCTTGACGTCATCGGCGGGCACATGCCCTTCGATGAAATAGCGGCCAACCTGGGCGGTGTGGCAGGATCCTTTGCCGGGTGGGACCCCGACTTCCTCCTTGATGGGATTGAGGTCGGTGACATCCCGGACGTCGACCGGGAAACCGGCGGCCTGCATGTGCTCCACCCACAGCTTGCAGCACCCGCACGTCGCGGTCTTGTGCACCACCATGGCCGGCAGATTAGCGGGCACCGTGTCCTGCGTGCGCACCGAAGGCGCAGCCGAGGCATCCGACGCCTGATTCGCACTCTGGGCCATGCGCGGGGCGGGGGCAGTGCCCGAGACATCCGGGCCCGGGGTCTCGGCAGCGCAGGCGGCGGCAAGCCCGGCAATGACCAGCAGTGAGGCCGCCCGTATCGAAGAAGCCATGGCAATCATCCTCGTTACTTCTTGGGTCGTGACGACCAGTGGATATGGACGATGCGCCAACCGTCGGCGGTGTTGTTGAGGACCATGGTTTCCGTGCTCAGAAGCGTCATCGGCTTGCCGTCTTTGCTGGCATGAAGCTCGCTTTCGCTGGCCACCCAGGCGGTGTCGCCATCGACACGCGCCTTGCGGCGGGACAGGGCGGAATGAGTGCCGGACAGAAACTTCGCGTCCGAACGCGCGTGGTGGCCGAGATACTCCTCGCGACTGCGTTCGGCACCGCCCGTCTCCAGGATGATTACGGCGGGGTCAAGCAGGGCCTCGACCTGATCGAAGTCGGAAGCTGACAGCGCTTTACCGAACGCATCAACCACGGCAACCGCCGCCAGCGCGTCTTGCGGCACATCCACCGCGGGAGTGCTGGCGGCAGACCCATGGGCGTGCCCCGCGTTCGTTTGGGCAAGGGCCGCTGCCGGCAGAGCCAGTGCAAGGGCGAGACTGATAACGGTGAATGGATGCTTCATCGGAGTGCTCCGTTGTGTCGTGGCAGGGTCAGTGCTGATGGTCATGGCCGTCCTCGTGGACCCCGGTCGGCGGTGGTCCCGCCTCATCGGTCGCGGTCGGAGCGGGTTCGGGTTCTGGCTTGCGGGCCGGCTGCGCTGCAGGCTCCGGAGTCGAGACCGCTGCGGGGCCGTGGTGGTCGGCTGGCGTTCCCGGCGGGTGTTCATGCGGCGCGCTTGCGGGCTTCGCGGGTGGACTGGCGGCGTGGTCCATACGTGCGTTCGGTTGCGCCGGTGCTTCGTGATGCGGCGGTGTGCCCGGCGGATGCGCGTGAGGCGCGCTACCCGTGGCTGCCGGGGCCTGCGCATGGTGATCATCGGGGGTGCCCGGTGCATGGTCGTGGGGTTCGGTTTCACCGCCCCCGTGGTCATGGCCGCCACTGCTGTCCACCATCGACTGGTAGCCCTCTGCGGTGAGGCTGGGGAGCTCCTGCAGGAACGCCGCCATGTTCCAGATGTACTCGTCGTCCATGCTTTGGCCCCACGCCGGCATGCCCGAAGCTTTGATGCCGTGCTTGATGACCCAGAAAGCCTCCGCCGCCTCCACGGTGGCCCGGCTGAGGTTCGGCGGGGCAGGGTAGAGCCCCCGGCTCATTTCCGTTCCGTCCATGCCCGGTGCCAGATGGCACCCCATGCACATCGCGTTGTAATTGCCAGAACCCTGCACGATGCGCTCGCGGTCCATCAGGTCGGCAGGCACTTCGAGCCGGCCCGCCCGGGACGTAATCGAGCGTTCCCGCATGGTTTCCAGCAAGGTGTAGACCGGTGTTGTATGCGGATCGTCGGCGGCCACGTTGTAGAACCCCGACCAGATGAAGCCGCCCACGGCGGCGACGGCCAGCCCCGACAGAATCCCGAGCGTCAACAGCGTCTTTCGTGTCACAAATGCCATGTTGGTAAATCCCCTGTGCTTTAGAACCACGTGCGGAGCCCGACAACGAATCGGGTGTCATCGACTTCACCGCCAAGCGCCTTGCGAAAGTCTGCGGTCTGGCCGAACACGCGCTCTCGCACGACGCCGATGTAGGGCGCGAACTTCCGAGTGAACTCGTATCGCAGTCGGAAGCCAGCTTCCACCTTGCTCACTCCGGAGCCAATGCCACGTGCGAAATTGTCCTCGCCCCAAGCCTCGGCCTCGATGACGGACTGAAGGATCAGCCGGTTGGTAAACAGCGTCTCGTACTCGGCTTCCACGCCCAGGCCTGTTTGACCCGACTCGCCTACGTACGCCGTCGCCTCTACCTCGAACATGTACGGCGCCAAGCCCATGACACCCAGCGCGATAAAGGTCTGGGACGGGTCTTCACCGAAGTCATGGCGCACACCCACGACGGCATCCCACCAGCGCGCAACGGCGCGTCCGTACAACAGTTCGACGTTGCCCGACTCAACGCTGCCGCCCTCCGCTTCGCCTTCGCTGCGTATCCAGGCGCGATCCAGGTCGGTGCCGATCCAGCCGGTACCTTCCCAAGCGAGGGGCGTGCCGTCGTCGCCGTCCCATGTCTCCAGCCGATCCGCCAGTGCAAACCAGTGGACCGCGGTGTCGTGCACGGCGTGACCGGCAACGTCAGGGAAGGCCGCGACGCGATCGGCATCCGTCAGCGGGGGAATGGGCTCCAGCGGCGCGGCCGTTGGCGGCAGGTCGGTCGTCGCTGTGCCTGAGGGTCCGCGTCCCATCGCAGCGTGGTCTACGTCAGCGTCCTGCTTCACAAGCGGCGTGCCATGGCCCATTGCTGCGTGATCGACCTCGGACGCAGGAGGGGGCGACATGGCATGCCCCATCTTGTAGTGGTCCATACCCTCGTGGGGGTCGGCCGATTCGCCGTGCCCCGTGTCCGCGTGTTCTTGAACTGCCTCGTCCTTCGGGACTACGGGCGATTGGCCCATCGCGGCATGGTTGACCTCGGGCTGCTCGCCTTGTGTCGGGGTCCCGTGGCCCATCGCGGCATGGTCGACGTCCTCCCCGCTCGGTGCGACCGGCGTTTCGGGGCCGCTTTGAGCAGTTTGGTCGTGATCGGATTCGCTCTGCAGTTGCTGTAGCGCATCGTCGGCGTGCGCGTCCTGGGTGGATTGCCTGTGTGGAGCGTGCGCCAAGTGGTCCATATCCTGCGCAGCAACTACGACCGGGACCAGCCCCAGCGCCAGTGCAACGGCCATGCGAAGTGCCGTGGTCCCACGGGTCAAGGTGATGGTGGTCATGGTGTTCACTCCCTCACCGCCACTTCGCGGAACATGCCCGCTTCCATGTGGTAGAGCAGGTGGCAGTGGAATGCCCACCGGCCCAGCGCGTCGGCACGCACGCGATAGCTGCGCCTTGTGCCGGGTGGCATGTCGACGGTGTGCTTTCGGACCTGGAACTGCCCGTTCTCGTCCTCGACATCGCTCCACATGCCGTGCAGATGTATCGGGTGGGTCATCATCGTGTCGTTGACGAGCACGATCCGCATGCGCTCGCCGTAGTTGAGGCGCAGCGGTTCGGCGTCCGAGAACTTCACTCCGTCGAACGACCAGGCAAAGCGTTCCATGTGGCCCGTGAGGTGAAGTTCGATTTCACGACCCGGCGCGCGCCCGTCGGGGTCTGCGAACGTGCTTCGGAGATCCGAATAGGTGAGTACCCGGCGGCCGTTGTCACGCAGGCCGATGCCTGGGTCGTCGAGCTTGGGTGCGGGCGACATGGTCTGCATGTCGACCAGCGGGTTGCCATCCTCGCTTCGCGGATGGGTTTGCATGGCACCGTCGCCGTGGTCCATGCCGGTCATCGCGGCCATGCCGTGGCCCGAGTGGTCCATGCCGGCCATCGCGCCGTCCGACATGGCGGACATGTCATGCCCGCCTTCCATTCCGCCATGGCCCATATCGGCCATGGTCAGCCGCGGCACCGGGTCCACCGCCGGGATCGGCGCGCGCAGGCCTTCGTGAGTCGCCAAGGTGCCGCTGACGTACCCGGTGCGGCCCATGTCTTGGGCGAAAATCGTAAACGCGTCCTGCCCTGACGGCTCCACGATTATATCGAAGGTTTCCGCGACGGCGATGCGGAACTCGTCCACCGACACCGGGTGCACGTACTGGCCATCGGCCGCGACCACGGTCATCTTCAATCCGGGGATGCGCACGTCGAAGTACGTCATCGCCGATCCATTAATGAAGCGCAGGCGCAGTTTTTCGCCCGAGCGGAACAGCCCGGTCCAGTTGCCCAGCGCCGTGGTCCCATTCATCAGGTATGTGTAGGTATTGGCGTTAACGTCGGCAAGGTCGGTTGGCGTCATGCGCATCTGGCCCCACATCAGCCGATCGTCGATCGTTTCTGACAACCCGTTTCGTTGCGCGTCCCGAACGAAATCCCCTACCGTGAGCTTGTTGAAGTTGTCGTGGTCGGACATCTTCTTCAGACGCACGAACAACTCGTCCGGCGCCAGGTCGGTCCAGTCGCTCAGCAGGACCACGTAATCGCGGTCGTAGGTGAAAGGCTCCGGTTCGGCCGAGTCGATGATGAGCGCGCCATACAGGCCAGCCTGCTCTTGGAACGCCGAATGGCTGTGGTACCAGTAGGTACCGCCCTGGTTCACGTCGAACCGGTAGTGGTAGGTCTCACCACGTCCGATGCCGTCGAAGCTCAGGCCGGGTACGCCATCCATGTTGGCCGGCAGCAGAATGCCGTGCCAATGGATAGAGGTCTGGTGGCCGTGGATCGAGCCAAGCGGCAACGCATTTGAGACGAACAGGTCAACCGTGGTGCCTTCGCGCCAGCGCAGGATCGGTGCCGGCACCGTGCCGTTAACGGTGATGGCCGGGCGGACGCGCCCGGTGAAGTCCATCGGCGTCTCGCCGATCGTCAGGTCGAAGCGGGTGCCCGCCAGCACGTTCTTCTGGCCAGGGGACTTCAGCGCCCATAAGGGCTTGGGCCAAAGGCCAAGGCTGGCGACCGCGCCACCGGCGGCGAGGCCTTGGATGAAACGTCGCCGCGACGGTGCAGGCAGTAGGCCTGAACCCGAATCGCGAGGAGGAAAGGACATGGTCGAACTCCACGTAAGCATCGATGGGCGGCCTCAACGAGGGAGACCGCGCGAGTCGCCGTGCTGGCAGCGGGCCAGCCACGAACGTCCAGCGCCGACGGCGCAACGAAATGCTTAGCCGATGGGAGGTCGAATCAGATGGGGGAGTGCCGGCGGCGCATGGCTCGCCTGCATGCGTCCACTGCTGGACGCATGTTCGATCACGGTGGGTACAACAGTGATGGCACGCACCATGGCGTGGCAGGTGTGCATGCAGGAGCACCGGCAGGTGCCGTCCTCGCAGCAGTCGCCGTCGTGGGACGCGTGAACAGTGCTTGCGTCTTCAGAGGAGTCCAGCAAGTCCACAGAGCGGGCATCGCCATGATTGCCGTGCGTCGCATTGTGGGCATGCCCGGTTGTGGGTGCCGGTTCGTCCCCTGAGGAGGTGTGGCATGACGCGGCCGGACCATCCTTCATAACCACAACCCCGGCGGGCGAACCCTCGCTGAGCCCGTGCCCCATCTGCACCGTGGCCATTGCCGGTACTGCGCCATTGAGCGCCAAAGCGGCGATCAGGAGCATTCGCAGAAGTGTGGGCCAAAAACGCATACGGGCAACTCTACCTGCCAACGAGGGTGGAAAACGTACAGAAGCTGTGAAGAACTGCCTCCGAAGGCACAACGTACGTAATCACGAATGAAATTGTGTACTCCTTGGAGCCTCGCTACGATGCCCGGATGTTTAGGCCCAGCCGCCAGCCCTGGTTTCGAGCCGCCCTAATTGGGCTGCTGGCTCTTTGCATGGCGGTGCAGCCGGTGCTGGCCGCCGCCGGTGAGCTGCACGAGGCGTTTGCGCATGCCGAGCAGGCCGCCTTCCATCTTGAAGGGCCGGACGATCACGACGATGCCTCCAACATCTCGGGCGGTGAGGGCCATGAGCCTGCCGATGCCCTGCATGTGCTGCTCCACTTCGCGCACTGTTGCGGCCATCCCGCCGGCCTCAATCCGCCCGAGGCCCGGATGCACTGGTTACCCGTGCATGAGCCGCAGCCGCTAAGGGCAGTAGTCACGCGGTCGCCGGCGCCGCAACTTGGCTCTCCCTTCCGACCTCCGATTCAGGCGTAAAGGCTCGACTGGCCGCTTGGCCAGCTCCCAGTCCATTCCGCTACATCGGAGAACTCCCATGCTATTGCGACTCACGGCTCTGGCCGTGTGCGTCGCGGCTTTTGCCGTGGCTTGGCCGGCGTCGGCCGCCGACCGTTTGACCCTCGACGACGCGTTCCAGCGCGTTGCCCAAATCCATCCCGACCTGCGCCTGTTTGGTCCGCGGCAAGACGCGCTCGGCGCCGAACTCGACCGTGCGTCTCTTCGTCCTGCGTACGTCGCCGGCGCGACCGTCGAGAACGCACTTGGCACCGGCGAGGCGAGTGGCCTCAGTGGCGCCGAACTCACGCTGACCCTTGCGTCGGTGCTGGAGCGTGGCGGCAAGCTCGACGCACGGCGCGCGCTCGTCCAGAGCCGGATCGACGCGCTGGCCATCGAACGCGAAACCCGCCGGCTGGACCTGCTGGCGGAAGTTGCACGCCGGTACCTGGCGATCGTGGCTGCGCGGCAGCAGGCCGCCATCGCCCAGCGCGATATCGACCAGCGCCAGCGCACGGTCGCGGCAGCACGCCAGCGCCACCAGGCGGGAGCGTCCCCCGAGTCCGTCGTATTCACGGCTCAGGCGGCATTGGCGCGGGCGGAACTGGAGCGGGCACGCGCCGAGCAGCAGGCGGCGGCCGCTCGCCAGCATCTGGCGGCCATGTGGGGCGAGCAGATGCCGGTGTTCGAGGTGGCCGAGGTGGATGCGCTGCAACTGGCGGAGGTGGCGGACTTCGCCACCTTGGCGCAGTGGCTGGAGCGCAACCCGGAACTCGCGCGCTTCGCGGACGAACGCCGCATTGCCGAGGCCCGGCTGCAACTGGCCCGTACCGAAGCCACGCCGGATATCGACTGGCAGGTTGGTGTACGGCGCCTGCAGGCCACCGACGACTTCGGCCTGACCGCCGGCGTTTCGATTCCGCTGGGCGCGTCCGTCCGCGCGCAACCCGCCATCCGCGCCGCGCAGGCGGAGCTGGCGGTGCTTGAGATCGAACGCGAAGCCGCCGGGCTGTCCCTGTACTCCACGCTCGCCGAAGCCCATGGCCGCTACCGCGTGGCCCAGCTGGAGGTGTCGCGCATCGGCAAGGACGTGCTGCCACGCCTTGCGCGCGCTGAAACGGCGGCCGCCACGGCCTATCGCGCAGGCGCAGCGAGCTACTTGGAGTGGGCCTCGCTGCAGGCCGAGCGCACCTCGGCGCTGCGCCAGCAACTCAACGCAGCGCTCGACGCCCAGCGCGCCCTCATAGAAATCCAGCGGTTGACCGGCCAGGCGTTTCTCGCCGGCCCCACGCCGTCGACTCAAGGAGTGACCCCATGACGCTCGTTTCCACACTGCGGCCCTTGGCCACCGGTCTGGCTCTCGTACTGGCGCTTTCGGCTTGCGGCGGCGACCACGGCGCGGAAGACGGCCACGGCCATGCCGAAGAAGGCGAGCACGCCGAGGGCGAAGAGGCGCGGACCGGTGAACATGGCGGTCGTCTGCTGGCGCAGGACGAGTTCGCCGTGGAGCTGGCCATCGCAGAAGACGGGACGCCACCCAAGTACCAGGCCTGGCTCTATCGCGATGGAGAGCCGTTACCTGCCTCACAGGGCACGGTGAAGGTCAACCTCAAGCGCCTGGGCGGCGTGAGCGAGCAGCACACGCTGACGCCCCAGGCCGATGGCAGCCTGATGGCCGCGACCGTGGTCGGCGAACCGCATTCTTTTGATGTCGAGGTCCGGGCCACCGTCGATGGCCAAGCGCTGCGCTGGGCGTACCCGAGTTACGAGGGCCGCACCGAGATCGCCGCTGCCGTTGCCGAGAAATCCGGCATCGAGGTCGCGCTGGCCGGCCCCGGCACCATCGCTGACGAACATGAGGTGCAGGGCCTGCTGACACCGGTCGAGGGCCGCGTCGCCAGCGTGACCGCGCGCTTCCCCGGGCCGATTCGCAGCCTGCGGGCCAACGTGGGCGATGCGGTGCGTGCCGGGCAGCCCCTGGCAACGATCGAGAGCAACGTCAGCCTGAGCACGTACTCCGTCAGCAGCCCGATCGCGGGCGTCGTCACCGAGCGCAACGCCGCGATCGGTGGGGTGGCGACGGAGAACATGCCGCTGTTCGAGATCGCGGACCTGTCGCGGTTGTGGGTCGACCTGCACATCTTCGGCTCCGACGCCCAGCACATCCGCCCTGGTGTCCCGGTCACGGTGACCCGGCTCAGCGACGGTGCCACCATCGAGACGGTGCTCGAACGCGTACTGCCCGGCACGGCGACGGCCAGCCAGAGCACTGTCGCACGCGCCACGATTGATAACAGCGATGGGCTGTGGCGCCCGGGCAGCGCGGTCAAGGCGCGCATCACCGTGGACCGAGAGCCGGTCGACCTGATGGTGCCGCTGGCGGCGGTGCAGACTTTCCGCGACTGGGACGTGGTGTTCGTGCGCGTTGGCGACACCTACGAGGTGCGGCCGGTGGAACTGGGCAAGCGCGATGGAGAGCGCGTGCAGATCCTGTCGGGCCTGGACAAGAGCGCGCGGGTCGTCGTCGAGCAGAGCTACCTGGTAAAGGCCGACATCGAAAAGTCGGGGGCTTCGCATGACCACTGAGAAGCCCGGCGTGCTCGAGAACATCATCCGCTTCGCCATCGCGCACCGCTGGCTGATGCTGGCGTTGACGGCGGTGCTGGTGGGCGTGGGCATCTGGAGCTTCACCAAGCTGCCGATCGATGCCACGCCGGACATCACCAACGTCCAGGTACAGATCAACACGGAGGCCCCCGGGTACTCGCCGCTGGAGTCCGAGCAGCGCGTGACGTTCCCGATCGAGACCGCCATCGCGGGGCTTCCCGGACTGGACTACACCCGCTCGATCTCCCGTTACGGACTGTCGCAGGTCACTGTGGTGTTCGAGGACGGCACCGACCTGTACTTCGCCCGCCAGCTGGTGGGTGAGCGGCTGCAACAGGTGTCATCGCAGTTGCCGGACCGCATCGAGCCCTCCATGGGGCCCATCGCCACCGGCCTGGGCGAGATCTTCATGTACACGGTCGATGCGGACCCGGAGGCACGCAAGGACGACGGCACGCCGTGGACAGCCACCGACCTGCGCACACTGCAGGACTGGGTGATCCGGCCTCAGCTGCGCAACACGCCCGGCGTGACCGAGGTCAACACCATCGGCGGCTACGAGCGCCAGATCCACATCACTCCCGACCCCGCCAAGCTGGTGGCGCTGGGTCTGACCCTGCATGACGTGGTGACCGCGGTCGCGGCCAACAACGAGAACGTCGGTGCCGGTTACATCGAGCGGAATGGGCAGCAGTTCCTGGTGCGCGTGCCGGGACAGGTCGTAGGCCTGGACGAGATCCGATCGATCATCCTGGACCGCCGCGGCGGCGTGCCGATCCGGGTCGGCGACGTCGCTACCGTCGGGGAGGGCCCTGAATTGCGCAGCGGCGCCGCCACCCAGAACGGCCGCGAGGTGGTGTTGGGTACGGTGATGATGCTGGTGGGTTCCAACAGCCGCGATGTGGCCCAGGCCGCGGCCGCCAAGCTTGAAGAGGCCGCCGGCAGCCTACCGCCGGGTGTGACCGCCAACGCGGTGTACGACCGCACGGCACTGGTGGACCGCACCATCGCCACCGTGTCCAAGAACCTGGTGGAAGGCGCGCTGCTGGTCATCGCGGTGCTGTTCCTGCTGCTGGGCAATTTCCGCGCGGCGCTGATCACCGCTGCCGTGATCCCGCTGGCCATGCTGTTCACCATGTTCGGCATGGTGCGCGGTGGCGTGTCCGGCAACCTGATGAGCCTGGGCGCGCTGGATTTCGGCCTGATCGTCGACGGCGCCGTGATCATCATCGAGAACTGCCTGCGCCGCTTCGGCGAGATGCAGCACGCCCTCGGCCGGGCCATGACCGATGAGGAGCGCCACGATGTGGCGGCATCGGCCACGGCCGAGGTAATCCGGCCGAGCCTGTTCGGCCTCGGGATCATCACCGCCGTGTACCTGCCGATCTTCGCGCTCACCGGGATCGAAGGAAAAATGTTCCACCCCATGGCGATCACCGTGGTGTTGGCGCTGACCGGCGCGATGGTCCTGTCACTGACCTTCGTCCCGGCGGCGGTGGCGGTGTTCCTGGGCGGACGCGTGGACGAAAAGGAAAACCGAGTCATGCGCTGGACGAAGCGTCGCTACGCGCCGGCGCTGGACTGGGCGCTGCGCCACCGCGCCATCGTGGTCGGCGGTGCGGCCGCCCTCGTGGTGGCCTGTGGACTGCTGGCGACGCGCCTGGGCACCGAGTTCATCCCCAACCTGGACGAAGGCGATATCGCGCTGCACGCGCTGCGCATCCCGGGCACCGGCATAGACCAGGCCGTACGCATGCAGATCGATCTGGAAGAGCGGATCGCACAGTTCCCGGAGGTCGAACGCGTCTACAGCAAGATCGGCACGGCGGAAGTGGCATCCGACCCGATGCCGCCCTCGGTGGCAGACACCTTCCTGATCATGAAGCCCAGGGAGAATTGGCCCAACCCGCGCAAGCCACGGGCGGAGCTGATCGCCGAGATCGAGGCGGCGGTGACCGAGCTGCCCGGCAACAACTACGAGTTCACCCAGCCCATCCAGATGCGCATGAACGAGCTGATCTCCGGCGTGCGCGCGGAAGTCGCCATTAAAGTGTTCGGTGATGACCTGGATACGCTGGTCGAGGTCGGCGAGCAGGTAGCCGAGGTGGCCGAGTCCGTGCCGGGTGCAGCCGACGTCAAGCTTGAGCAGACGACCGGCCTGCCGCTGCTGACCGTTACGCCCGACCGCGTGGCGCTGGCGCGCTACGGGCTGAATCCGGGCGTGGTGCAGGAGACGGTTTCCACGGCAGTGGGCGGCGAAGTAGCCAGCCAGCTGTTCGAGGGAGACCGGCGCTTCGACATCGTGGTGCGCCTGCCCGAACACCTGCGCCAGAATCCGGCCACGCTGGCCGACCTGCCGATCCCGCTACCGTCCGATTTCAGTGCCGACGAAGCCGGCCGCGTGGCCACTGGGCAGGCTGGAGCCCCATCGACGGTGCCGCTGCGCGAGGTCGCGAAGATCGAGACGGTGGCCGGGCCCAACCAGATCAATCGCGAGAACGGAAAACGTCGCGTGGTCGTCACCGCAAACGTCCGCGGCCGTGACCTGGGCGGTTTTGTCGAGGAGCTGCGCGGGCGTGTGGCGACCGAAGTCGAGATCCCGGCGGGCTACTGGGTGGATTACGGCGGCACGTTCGAGCAGTTGATCTCGGCCAGCCAGCGCCTTTCGGTGGTGGTTCCGGTGACGTTGGCGGTGATCTTCGCACTGCTGTTCATGGCGTTCGGTTCGGCCAAGGATGCCGCGATCGTGTTCAGTGGCGTGCCGCTGGCGTTGACCGGCGGCGTACTCGCGCTCGCTTTGCGCGGTATCCCGCTGTCCATCTCGGCGGGCGTCGGTTTCATTGCCCTGTCGGGCGTGGCGGTGCTCAACGGGCTGGTGATGATTGCCTTCATCCGCAAGCTGCGCGAGCAGGGCGACCCGCTGGATACCGCGGTGGTCGACGGTGCGCTCACGCGCCTGCGGCCGGTGCTGATGACGGCGCTGGTGGCGTCGCTGGGCTTCGTGCCCATGGCCTTTAACGTTGGCGCCGGTTCGGAGGTGCAGCGTCCGCTGGCGACGGTCGTGATCGGCGGCATCATCTCGTCCACGTTGCTCACGTTGCTGGTGTTGCCTGTCCTTTACCGTTGGCTGCACCGTGACGTCCAGCCGGATACCGGACTGCAGGAGGCCTGAGCGATGTCGGATTCATGCTGTGGTGGGACCGTCGACCTGGCGGCCATGCAGGCGCGCCAGCGGCGGGTGCTGATGATCGTGCTGGTGATCAACCTGGCCACGTTCGGGATGATGCTTGCAGCGGCGCTCTATGGCCGCTCGTCGTCGCTCCTGTCGGGCAGCCTCGACAACCTCGGAGATGCGCTCACCTACCTGCTGAGCCTTGCCGTGATCGGCGCCAGTGCGGCGGCCAAGGCCCGGGTGGCGGTGGTCAAGGGCCTGCTGATTCTCGGCGCCGCATTGGCGGTGGCGGTCCAGATCGTCTGGCGGCTGCTGCATCCGGAAGTGCCGCTGTTCGAAGCGATCGGCGCGGCCGCGCTGCTGAACCTCGCCTTCAACGGTGTGTGCCTGTGGCTGTTGACGCCCTACCGCGCCGGGGACGTCAACATGGCGTCGGCGTGGGAATGTTCGCGCAACGATGTGTATGAGGGTTTTGCGGTGCTACTGGCGGCGGCCGGCGTGTGGGCCTTCGATGCGGGCTGGCCCGACCTGGTCATCGCGGCGGCATTGCTGGCGCTGTTCCTGCGCTCGGCCTGGCGCGTGCTTGCGCGCGCGCGCGCCGAGTTGCGCGAGGGTGGCCGTCGTGCCAGCCGTCCGTCGCCCACATGATCGCCAAGACCGCCGGCCTGTTCTTCATCACCGCCATCGCCGAGATCGTCGGCTGCTACCTGCCGTACCTGTGGCTGCGCGGCAGGGCCGAGGCCTGGGTGCTGATTCCCGCGGCGGTGTCGCTGGCCCTGTTTGCGTGGCTGCTCTCGCTACATCCCTTCGAGGCCGGTCGTACCTATGCGGCCTATGGCGCGGTGTACGTGGTGACGGCGCTGGGCTGGCTATGGGCGGTGGATGGCGTCCAGCCCACGCGCTGGGACGCACTGGGCGGATTGCTGGTGCTAGCCGGCATGGCGGTCATCGCGTTCGCGCCGCGCAGCTGATCGAACGGGTATCACCGACACAACCAATCGACGGGAAAGCACTGACATGGGCAGCGGGCACGATCACGGCACCGGCGACATCCGGCACGAAAAACCCCTGTGGTGGGCGCTGGGACTCACCGCCACCTTCCTGGTCGCCGAGATTGTCGGCGGCCTGTTGACCAATAGCCTGGCGTTGCTATCGGATGCCGCGCACATGGCCACCGACGTGATCGCGCTCACAATCGCGCTGGTGGCCGTGCGTCTGTCGCGCCGCCCGCCGGACGCGAAGCGCACCTACGGCTATGCGCGCATGGAGGCCATTGGCGCACTGGTCAATGGAGGGATGCTGTTCCTGGTGGCCGGCTGGATCATCTGGGAGGCCGTCGGGCGCTTCCGTGAGCCACCAGAGGTCGCCTCCACCGGGATGCTCGTCGTCGCGGCGCTGGGCCTGGTCATCAACCTGGTGTCGATGCGCCTGCTCAAGGCCGGCAGCGGCGAATGCCTCAACGTCCGGGGCGCGTACCTGGAGGTATGGGCCGACATGCTCGGCTCGGTCGGCGTGATCGTCGGCGCGATCATCATCATGCTCACGGGGTGGACGATCGCCGACCCGATCATTGCGGTGCTGCTGGGACTTTGGGTACTGCCACGGACGTGGACGCTGATGAGTCAGGCCGGCCACATCCTGATGCAGGGCGTGCCGGCCGGGCTGGACTTGGAGGCTGTACGAAGTGCCCTGCTGGAACACCCGGGCGTGGCCGAGATTCACGACCTGCACGCTTGGGCACTTGGATCGAAAGAGCCAGTTCTGACGGTGCACGTCGTGATGGGCGAGGGGCTCTCCTCAATAGATCAATTACGCGGCAAGCTGGCACAAATGCTGCAGGAAAAATTCGAGATCAAGCACGCCACATTGCAAGTCGAGGCAGTGCCCTGCCATGCAAACAGCAAATTGTGAAGAATTGCCGGTTCAGCGTCGCGAGCAATTTAGCTCGCGTGTGAGGGCGCGCCCACCGATCGGTGCGACGCGCCACTCGTCGGAGTAGCATAGTGCCCATGCGTCTTCGCAGCCGCTACCGCCTACGGATCGTGCTCGCGGTGATCCTGTGCCTGCTGTTCCAGCAGATGGCAATGGCGGCTTACGCATGTACGCTGCCGAGCATGCCGGCCGACCCGGTCGAGATGGCCGACGAATGCGGCCAAATGGGCATGGAGGCGGCGCAGGAGTCACCGGCGCTTTGCGCCGAGCACTGTTCACCCGACCATGCGGTGACTCCGGACACGGGGTTCGCACAAGTCCCTCCGCTGGCATTGCCGCCCGTCCACTTCAAACCGCGGGTGGTAGCTCCTCTGGCGCACCAGTCATTGGCAGGGCAGCGGCCGGCTGACTGTTACCAGCCTCCACCGCGTCTGCGCTACTGCAGTCTTCTGATCTAGACCTCCTACGCCGTTGAGCCTGCGCCGGCCATTTGCGCCGTGCGTGTCCGACGTTTGCCCGGAGGTCCCATGTCTTCGTTCTTTTCGAATGCCTGTCCGTCGCGATTGCGAGTCCGCGTCCCCCTGACCGGCGCCCGCGTGTTGGTCTTGTTGCTGCTGGTTGCGCCTGCTGCCGGTGCGGCCGCGCCGTCGCCTCTGTCCCTAGAGGAGGCGGTCCGCATGGCCGTCGAGGCCGCGCCGATGCTCGATGCACGTCGTGCCCAGCGTGAAGCCGCCCTGCAGGAATCCCGCCGTGCAGGCGCCTTGCCCGATCCGACGTTGACGGTCGGCATCGACAATCTGCCGGTCACCGGTCCGGATGCATTCGATCCGGGTGCTGACCCCATGACCATGCGGCGCATCGGCATCCGCCAGGAGATCCCGGCGGCTGCCGAGCGTGACGCCCGCCGGGACCTTGCCATTCGTGTGGTGAATGAGCGCCAGGCGCAGACACGCGCAGCACACCTGGAAATCCGCCGCCGCAGCGCCGAAGCCTGGGTCGCGCTCTGGGCGGCCCAGAGGGAACTGACCGAAGTCGCCGCGTTGCGCGAGCAGGCCGAGCTCGCCAGCGACCTTGCTCGGGCCCGGGTGTCGGGCGGTAGTGAGCTTGCCGCCGACGCATTGGCCTTCGAGTCCGCCGTGCTGGAACTGGATAACCGGATCGCAGCGGCCCAAGCGCAGGTCGAGGCGGCGCAGGCGGAACTGGCCCGATGGATCGGCCTCCCCACGGTGGCGGTCGGCGCCGATATGCCGGACTTCAGTGTGCTGCCGGTGCCAAAAGGGAGGCTGCTGAGTGAGACTGACCGGCTCGGTCCGTTGCTGGCGACCGACGCTCAAGTCGAAACTGCGGCCGCGGCTATTGATGTGGCCCAGGCGGAAAAGCGCCCGGACTGGAGCGTGGCCGCCTCCTACGGCCAGCGCAGCGATGGCCGTGAGGACATGGTTATGCTGGAGTTCGGCATCGAGCTGCCGCTGTTTACCGCCAACCGCCAGGACCTTGGCATCGCTGCACGCCGCGCCGAGTACGCGGCGGCGCTGGCCACCCGCGAGGATGCACGCCGCGAACAAGTCGCTCGCATCCGCGCCGACATTGCTCAGTGGGAAGCCCTGAAGCGCCAGGTGGACCGTGATCGCGGCGCGCTGCTGCCACTGGCGGCCGATCGCAGCGCCACCGCGCTTGCCGCCTACCGCGCCGGCGCGCCGATCCGGCCCTGGTTGGACGCAAGGCGAGACGAACTGAACCTGGTGATCCAACATACGCAGCGCCTGGAGGCGCTCGGGCGCACTTGGGCCTCACTGGCTTATCTGCTGGCCGAGGAGCCTCAGCAATGAATCGCAGGCAAACTTTTCTCCTGACCGGCGGTGCGATGGTGGTGCTGGTGGCCGGCATCGGCCTGGGTTGGTGGTGGGCAGGCCAAGGGTCTGCGCCGATGACGAACATTTCCGCCACGGCTGTGACGGAGGGCGAGCGCGAGGTCCTGTACTGGTACGACCCGATGGTGCCCGACCAGCACTTCGACAAGCCGGGCAAGTCACCCTTTATGGACATGCAGCTGGTGCCCAAGTACGCCGACGAGGCGAGCGGTACCGGCATTTCGATCGACCCTGGCGTGCGCCAGAACCTGGGCATCCGCACCGTGGAGGCCGAGCGCGGCCGCCTGCCCGGTGCGATCAGCGTGCCGGGGACCATCGGCTGGGACCTGCGCCTGGAAGAAGTTGTGAGCGCGCGCGTCGACGCGGTCATCGAACGCGTGTTCGTCAAGGCGCCGTACGAGCGCGTGCAGGCGGGCCAGCCGCTCGCCAGCATCCTCGCGCCGGCCTGGAGCACCGCATTGGCCGAGGCCCAGGCGTTGCGCAACGCCGACTCGGCCGCCGCACAAGCGCTGCAGTCCGCCGCGCAGGAGCGGCTGCGTGTGCTGGGGCTGCCCGCAGGCGTGCGGAGCAACGGCGGCCGCATCGTACTGAGCGCACCAGTCGATGGCGTGGTTAGCGAGGTCGTCGCGCGCAATGGCGCGACCGCAGCGGCAGGAACGCTGCTGTTCCGCGTCAACGGCACCGATACGGTATGGCTTGAGGCCGCGATTCCGCAGGCCGGTGTCGGCGACATCGTTCCAGGTACGCCGGTAGAAGTGCGTGTGGACACGTTGCCTGGAGCGGTCTTCGAAGGCCGTGTGGAGGCCCTGCTGCCGCAGATCGAGGCGGGCAGCCGCACCCAGCAGGCGCGCATTGTCCTCGACAATCCGGAAGGCCTGCTGACGCCGGGCATGTTCGCCCAGGTAACACTCGATCCCGAGGGCGGCGAGGCGCAGGTGCTGGTGCCGTCGGATGCGGTGATCGGCGGTGGCACCCTGTCCCGGGTGATCGTGAGGACGCCCGAAGACCGGTTCCAGCCGGTTGCGGTGCGCACCGGGCGCAGCGGCGGCGGCATGACCGAGATCCTGTCCGGCCTTGAGGGCGGTGAGCGGGTGGTGGCCTCTGGCCAGTTCCTGATCGATTCGGAGGCCAGCTTGTCGGGTGCGCTGGATCGGCTCAACGCCGGTGCACCCGAGGGCGATGCGCCCGGCACCATGGCGGGCATGGGCGGTGCCTCCGGGGCCGAGCCGCAAGGCCAGCGCAAGGTCCTGTACTGGTACGACCCGATGCGGCCGGAGCAGCACTTCGACAAGCCCGGCAAGTCCCCTTTCATGGACATGCAACTGGTGCCGAGATACGCCGACGAGGCTGGGACTGACGAAGCGGAACCGGCGCCATGATCGCCTCCATCATCCGCGCCTCGATCGCCAACCGCGGGCTGGTGCTGTTGGCCGCCTTGGCGCTTGCGGTCTGGGGCGTGCTGTCCGTATTCCGAACGCCGCTTGATGCGCTGCCGGACCTGTCCGACACCCAGGTCATCATCCGTACCGAATGGCCTGGCCAGCCGCCCCGCATCGTCGAGGACCAGATCACCTATCCGCTGAGTACTACGATGCTGGCGGTGCCCGGCGTCAAGGCGGTACGCGGCTACTCGTTCTTCGGCGATTCGTTCGTCTACGTGCTATTCGACGACGACACTGACCTCTACTGGGCCCGCTCGCGCGTGCTCGAATATCTGAGCCAGGCGCGTGACCAGTTGCCTGCCGAGGTTTCGCCCGCGCTCGGGCCGGACGCCACCGGCTTGGGCTGGGTCTACCAGTACGCGTTGGTGGATCGCAGCGGGGCGCACCACTTGGGCGAGTTGCGGGCGCTGCAGGAGTGGTTCCTGCGCTACGAACTCAAGACCATCCCCGACGTGGCAGAGGTCGCCACCCTCGGCGGCATGGTGCAGGCGTGGCAGATCGTGCCCGACCCGCAGGCGCTGGCCGCCCGCGGCATCACGGTCGAGCAGGTCGTCGAGGCGATTCGTGCAACCAACGGCGCCACCGGCGGTTCGGTGATCGAAAAGGCCGGCGCCGACCTGATGGTGCGCAGCACGGGATACCTGCAGACCCGCGGGGACTTCGAGAGCGTTCCGGTGACCACCGGTGGCGTGCCGGTGCTGCTCGGCGAGGTCGCGCGTGTGCTGCGCGGCCCAACTCTGCGCCGCGGCATCGCCGAACTCGACGGCGAAGGCGAAGTCGTCGGCGGCGTCATCGTGCTCCGCTCTGGCAAGAATGCGCTGACTGCAATCGAGGCAGTGGAGGCCAAGCTCGACGTGCTGCAGGACAGCCTGCCGCCGGGCGTCGAGATCGTGACCACCTACGACCGCTCCAAGCTGATCCTCGACGCGGTCGACAACCTCACCGGAAAGCTGGTCGAGGAGTTTATGGTCGTCGCGCTGGTGTGTGCGCTGTTCTTGTCGCACCTGCGCTCGGCGCTGGTGGCGGTGATCAGCCTGCCGCTGGGCGTGCTTGCCGCGTTCATCGTGATGCGCTACCAGGGCGTCAGCGCCAACCTGCTTTCGCTGGGCGGCATCGCGATCGCGATCGGCGCGATGGTCGATGCCGCGGTGGTGATGATCGAGAACGCGCACAAGCACCTGGAGGAATATCGCGAGCGCAATGGCGCCGACGTGCGCGGACAGGCGCGCTGGGAACTGATGGCGCAGTCGGCCAGCGAAGTCGGGCCGGCGCTCTTCGTCAGCCTGCTGGTGATCACCTTGTCGTTCGTACCGGTGTTCGCCCTGGAAGCGCAGGAAGGGCGGCTGTTCTCGCCGCTGGCCTTCACCAAGACCTACGCGATGGCGGCGGCGGCTGGCCTGGCAATCACGCTGGTGCCAGTGCTGATGGGCTACCTGATCCGCGGCCGTATCCGCCCGGAGAAAAGCAATCCGCTCAACCGTGGGTTGATCCGGGCCTACCGTCCGGTGCTTGAGGCAGCGCTGCGGAATCCGCGAATGACGCTGGCGTTGGCCGGCGTGGCACTGCTGCTGACGCTGATTCCGGCATCGCGGCTGGGCAGCGAGTTTCTGCCGCCGCTCAATGAGGGCACGGTGCTGTACATGCCGACCGCCCTACCGGGATTGTCGGCGGGGGAGGCCGCTAGGCTGTTGCAGCAGACCGACCGCATGCTCAAGACCGTGCCCGAGGTCGAGCACGTGTTCGGCAAGGCTGGTCGCGCCGACACCGCCACGGATCCGGCGCCGCTGGAGATGTTCGAGACCACGATCACCTTCAAGCCAAAGAGCGAGTGGCGCCCCGGCATGTCCATGGAGACGCTGCAGCAGGAACTGGAGGCCGCCGTGAAGGTGCCGGGACTGACCAACCTGTTCGTTCCTCCAATCCGAAACCGCATCGACATGCTCGCCACCGGCATTAAAAGCCCGATCGGCATCAAGATCTTGGGGCCGGACACCGACGTGCTGGCCCGACTCGGGGCCCGCATCGAAGTGGTGGCCGCGGGCGTGAAGGGCGTGAGCTCGGCCGTGGCCGACCGCGCCGCCGGTGGCCGCTATTTGGATGTCAAGGTCAGGCCCGCAGTCGCCGCGCGTTACGGATTCACCCAGGCGGAGGTGCAGCGCCTGATCGCCACCGTGGTCGGCGGCCAGCCGATCGACCAGACCATCGAGGGGCGCGAGCGCTATCCGATCGTGGTGCGCTATCCGCGTACGCAGCGCGACTCGATCGCGGAACTCGCGCAGTTGCCGCTGGTCGCGCCCAATGGCGTGCAACTGAACCTCGGGCAGGTCGCCGAGCTGGCGTACACCATGGGTCCACCGATGCTCAAGAGCGACAATGGCCAGCTGACCAGCTATGTCTACATCGACGTGACGGGGCGGGATCTGGGCTCGGTGGTCGACGACCTGCGGCGTGTTGTGGCCGAGCAGGTGCAACTCCCGGCCGGCTACTCGCTCGCATGGTCCGGCCAGTACGAGTACCTGCAGCGTGCCGCCGAACGCCTGCGCATCGTGGTGCCCGCGACCCTGCTGATCGTGTTCGTGCTGATTTACCTGGTATTTCGCCGCTTCGGCGAGGCGGCGATCATCATGCTGAGCCTGCCGTTCGCCCTGATCGGCGGCCTGTGGCTGGTGTGGCTGCTGGGCCACGCCATCTCGGTGGCGACGGTGATCGGCTTTATTGCGCTGGCCGGTGTCGCGGCCGAATTCGGCATCATCATGCTCCTGTACCTGCGTCACGCGTGGGAGCGACAGCTCGCCCTGAACCCCGACGCTTGTGAGAGGGAGCTGGACGCTGCCATACGCGAGGGCGCAGTGCAGCGCGTGCGGCCCAAGGCCATGACCGTGGGCGTCATCTTGGCCGGCCTGCTTCCGATCCTGGCAGGCAGCGGTGCCGGGTCAGAAGTCATGCAACGTATCGCCGCGCCCATGGTGGGTGGAATGCTGACGGCGCCATTGCTGTCAATGTTGGTAATTCCTGTGGCCTATCGCTGGCTTCGAAGACGCGAGCTCACGCATAGCTGCCATCGGCGGCCATAGCGCGACCGAATCAACATCTCTGCTGACCGAGCGCTGGCCATACAACGGAAGGTGGTCGGAGAGCTTCCATGGTCTGGCTTGGATAGCGCCATACCACGCGAGACGCACCTGCGCGGCCGCGAGGGCTAAGCCGCGGTCGAGCCATCACGGCGGTCGGCGCCCCGGGCCGACCCCGTGTCGGCCCGGAGGCTGACGTAAATGGAGAGCCGGCCCGCGTGGGCCGGCCGCACCGTCGGTAAGCGGGGCTTATCGCGGGGAGACCGGGAGGCCCGGGCGTCCGTGACGTCTGTCAGGCCGATGCTGCTTCGCGGCTCGGCTTAGCTCCGGTGCTCGGCCCATGTCCGATTCTGGCCGAAAGCGGACTTGGTCAATAGCAGCCAAGCAGTCAGGTCGGACCCCGTACTAGTGATCAGTCCGATCGGTACGCGTACACGACGTGCTTATTCACGCGGTTGCCGGCTCGGGAGATTCTTCCGGAGTGACCTGCTTGCCCATAACGCCCTCGATCAAGGACAGCAGGGCCTGCTGGCGTTGGTCGTAAAATCGGTCGAAATCGTCTTCGCGCAGTGCCCCCGCTGGGATCCGGTGACTGGCGAGAAGCACGTCCATGCCAACACGGTCCAGCTGTACCTGCCGATGTGCCTGAAGCGCGGTGAGATAGGTTGACGGGGCGGAGCCGCCGATCATGCGGTTTGCCTTGTACGAAATTGGGGTTTTGTTGATGATCGAATCGTACCGGCGGCGCGGTATGCCCTGTTTCTCGCACCAGTCGCGCGGAAAGATGTGGTGGATGTCGAGGGCGACTTCGTCCGCTTCCAGGTCGCGAATGTGGGATTTCCAGAACCAGTCGTGTGCCCCTTCGCGCAGAACCAGGACGTTGATGCCCTTGTAGGCGGCGCTTAGGCGCGAGGTAAGTGAGGCCAACCGGTCAATCTGAAACGCTGCATCTCCGATGGTCCGGGGCGGTAGGCCATCGGCTTCGATCCACGCCAGAAGCTCTTCGACATCGTTGGCCATGCGCGTTTCCACGGCGCCGCCGTACAGCTCGCCAAGAACACCGCACCAGTACCACTGCGCCAGCTTCTGGTGGATGCGCGGCTCGCGCCAGCGCTCATCGGCGCCGGCCAGGGCAAGGACCGCCGCCAGCGGTGCCAACTGGGTGCGGTAGGGCAGATCGCGTGTAGCTGTGAAGCACTCCTGCCTAAGGAACTTGGCTGCCCGGAGAAAGCCTTGTTCGACTGGATCGGCCCAGCGCTGGTAGGCCTCCAGTGGAAGCTCGAGTACGGAGGCGCGCTTGGCGCTGACGGGCGTGACCTGCTTTCCCGCCTTTCCATCAGCCAGGTCCGCGCGACGCTTCTCGAGGGTGTGCAGCATCGTCACTGCCTGCAGGAAGTCCGTGTTCTCCACGCTCTTAAGGATTGGCTCCTTCGCTAACCGCTTGTGACGTGAGGAAACCTCTCGCAGCGTGCTACCAAACCAGTCGTCCCGCAGGTTGTAGCCGTCTGCCGCGTAGGTGGCGGTGACCAACTCGAACACCGACAGGGGCACACCGCCGGTGTTGACCTTCTCGAACACGAGGCAGACCGCCTCCTTGCTGGTTTCCTTCTTCAGCACGATCAGCGGGATCTGGTACTCGTTGTACGCATCCAGCACCTGCTTCTTGAACTCGAAGAACTGTGGAACGGCCGCCGCGTTGTGCTGGTACAGGTCCTGCAGCCAATCCATCGCCTCGAGGATCTCCGAGCAAGGGAAGTACAGCTGCTGGCACTCAAGCTCTCGCCTTGACAGGTCCAGGTCGATCTTGCGGCCGAAATCGCTGCGCTGCTGACGGCTGCCGTCAGTGGCGATGATCGCTTCATCCAGCCGGTCCGAGCCCGCGAGCGCGGTCGGAATATGGATGTAGTAGTAGCGATCGACTGGCTTGCCCTTGTCGGTGGTGGTCTTGACCGGACCGGACAGCTTGAGCACCTGGGTCAAGGTGGTCAGGCGCTGCTGGCCATCAAGGATCAGCCGCTCCGGCGCCGACAATTCATCAAGGGGCACGTTCTCGACCGGACGCACCTGGAAGCGCACTGCGCCGCCGGTTTCCAGCAGCATTACTGCGCCGACCGGGAATGAGCGCCCCAGGCTGACCAGCAAGCTGCGCACGTGCTCGTCATCCCAGACCCAGCCGCGCTGGAAGTCCGGCAGCTGGATCTTGCCGTTGACGATGTCCTTGAGCAGATCTTTGAGTGGCAGCTTCGTGCTGTCGAATGTGGTCATGCTGGTGCGCCCCGTTATGAATATGCAGTTGATCAGTTGACAGTGGCCTTGCGGCCACGCTTGGGCTTCGGCGCGGCGGCACGCTGGGCGCGGATGCGCTCCAGAAGCACGCTGGCGGGCTCGTCGTCCGGATCCTGCGGCACCAGTTCGCCGCGGAAGGCCTTGCCGAGGAGGCTCTGGGTCAGGGCATCGATGCGCACTCTGGCGGCGCTAACCCGAGCTTCGAGCTGGTCGGCGAATGCAAAGAGCTTTTCAATGCGGCGGACGATTTCAGCCTGCTCGTCCGGAGGTGGCACTCCGATGGGAAGAGCCATAAGTGCGCCCTGAGTGAGCTTTGCTCTGCCGGTAGTTCCAGTGAGCCAGGGAGTCACGTCGTAGTGCATAAGGATGTAGCAAAGGAACGATTGCCCAACCTTGTCATGTGCTCGCAGCACATGAACATGATTGTTGACCCAGCACTTGCCTGAGTACTTGTATGCGATCGGCTTGACCCTTCCGTAAAAGGTCTCATCCTCCGTGACGAGCACCAGGTCGTCGTCGAAGAGGAACTCATTGACGCGATCAACTTCGCCATTCGCGCCGAAGTAAGGGTAGATGCCTCCCTCTCTAGCTCGAAGCTCTTTCTTGACAGGGACACGCATGCTGTCGAGGCACTCCGCGAAGCTCGAAACGCTGGACACAACCCAGGTATTCGGCACCTCTGTGCTCCGAGTGTCAGTGTCGGGAGCGACAGGTGGCTTGAACTTTGTGCGCGGCCTAAGGCTGCGTGCCTCCAAGATGCGCGCTAGATACTGATTCGCTGATTCCCTGTCCTGGGTGCCTTGGATTACTTCCCGCCAATCCTTCGTCAGATCACCGTTAGCTGCTGCCGAAAGTGTCGCGTGGCGAAAGCGCTTGAGCAGGGCGGGGATGGCGTCGATGCGGGCTTTGAGGGTGTCGACCTGCGCCAGCAGCGCATCCAGCTTCTGCGCGATGCGCTTTTGCTCATTGAGCGGGGGAAGCGGAATCTCGAAGTCCTTAATGTCGACAGACTTTATTGCGGGGTAGAGCGCACCTTGCACTTTTGCGCTCATTGCGGTTACGAAATTGGCCGACTTCACCGCTGCAAAGATCCAGCGTGGCTCTACTCCGTCGGGACGCAGGACATCGAAGCCGGTCGACGCGATGGCGCCGTCAAACTCAGCGTCGATCATCGCCACAGCATTCAAGTTAGGTCGGGTCATGGAGACGATGAGGTCGCCATTGGCGACAACTTTCCGGGCTCGGCTCGGTGCATCCGATCCAAGAAGAACTTGCGGTTCTGAGATGATCTTGCGGACGCGATCGACACTCGCGATGTCGATATAGACGAACCTCTCATCGGGTGCGGGAATCCGCTGCTGTCCTTGAGAGCAGATCTCTCCAATGGCGACAGTGGTCCAGCGTGCCGGCAACTCACTCACCATCCACCTCACCACTCGCCACTTCCAGCCCCATCACCTCGGCCAGCAGCCGCTTCTGCTCAAGCGCCTCATCGCCCGCGCCCAGCGCCTGCATCAGCGCATCCAGCTCGCGCAGCGCCTCCGAGAGCTCCGCCATCGCTTCGGCCGCCAGGATTTCCGGCGCGGGTAGGCTGCGGGCGTCGACGCTGTCGGCATCCTTGAGCCAGCTGATATCCAGTGAATCGCCGCGCTCGGCAATCTGCGCCCGGGTGAAGCAGCGAAAGCGGCCTTCCTCGCCTTCATCGGTGCGCGGGCTGGCGCCATTGGGGTCGCTGCCGTAGGCCTCCTCGAATGGCTTGAGGTGCGACTCGCCGAACGGGGTGCGCTTGCCGAAGCTGGGCATATTGGTGCGCAGGTCGTAGACCCAGGTGGCCCGGGTGCAGCCGCTGTCTTGGCGCGGGTTGTCGGCGGTGCCTTTCTGGAAGAACAGCACATTGGTCTTGACGCCCTGCGCATAGAAGATGCCGGTGGGCAGGCGCAGCAGGGTGTGGAGATTGCACTTATTCATCAGGTCGCGGCGGATTTCGGTGCCGACGCCGGCCTCGAACAGCACGTTGTCCGGCAGCACCACGGCGGCGCGGCCGCCGGGCTTGAGGCCGCGATAGATGTGCTGCAGGAAGGCCAGCTGCTTGTTGCTCGTGCGGTAGGTGAGGTCGTCGCGGGTTGGGCCGCCGCCGCCCTTGGCGGTACCGAACGGCGGGTTGGACAGGATGATGTCCACCCTGGGCAGCGCGGCGCCGGCATTGCCCAAGCTGTTGCCCAGCTGCACCACGCCTTCGCCTTCGCCCTCCATGCCGTGCAGCAGACAGTTCATCAGCGCCAGGCGGCGTGTGCCAGGCACCAGCTCCATGCCGGTGTAGGCGCGGGTGCGCTGGAAGCGGCGCTGGGCGTCGGTGAGCGTGTAGAGGTCATCGGTCTGCGCCTTGATGAAGGCATCGGCGGCGATGAGGAAGCCGGCCGTGCCGGCGGCCGGGTCCTGGATCGTCTCGCCCGGCCGCGGCTGGAGGCGGCGGATGATGGAATCGATCAATGCGCGCGGAGTGAAGTACTGGCCGGCACCGGACTTGGTCTCGTTGGCGTTCTTCTGCAGCAGGCCTTCGTAGAGGTCGCCCAGACCGTCCTCGCGTGCGCTGAACCAGTCCAGCCCGTCCAATGCCTTGACCAGGGTTTCAAGGTGACGCGGCTCCTTGAGCCGGGTCTGCGCATCGGCGTAGATGGCTGCGATCATCGGATCGCTGCTCTTGCCCAGGTCCAGCAGCATCTGCCGGTAGTGGTTCAGCAGGTTGAGGCCGGAGCGGCTTTCCAGGTCCGGCCAGCGGCAGCCGTCGGGCAGCTTATGCTCGAAGGCGGGGTTGTTCCGCACCTGTTCGTATTCCATCTTCACGAACAGCAGCAGGACCAGCTCGGTCACGTAATCGCTGTAGTTGATGCCGTCGTCGCGGAGGACGTCGCAGAGGTTCCAAAGCTTCTGGACGATGTCATTGTGGGTCATGCGAGGGCATTCCAAAGGTACTGAACTGCAGCGGCAGGGCGCCGAGGCAGTGCGCTTGGTGTCGGGGCTATCGCGGCGGCCATCGCTGCTGCGAGCTGGCCATTCTTTCACGCGCGGATGGAACTGGTACCACCCGCGCCCGTCATCCGGCCTGGTTCCAGAGCTGCTCCCCAATGTCGTCCAGAATCTGGTCCAGCCCGCCATCGAGCAGCTTGTCGAGCCTGGACGCGCCGCCGTCGGCTTCGAAGTTGCGCTGCACCACGTCCCGATCCATCACTACCTCATGCACAAGCTGCTGGGCCAAACGCTCCAGCCATCGCCGCTGCAGTGGAGTCCAAGCGCGTCGCCTATAAATCGCCTGCATCGCGCTTGCGACACGGTGTTGGAACGGTATAAGCGCTTCCCCTAAGGCCGCCCGCCGGATGTGGCCGATGATGCTGGCCGCAATCTCCTGCTGGGTGCTTTCGCGCAGGGCGCCGCGCAAGTTGGCCTCACTGAAGCCGTGCTCATCCAGCAGCAGGCGAACCTCGCGAAGCTGGGCCCGAGTGAGGTCGCGGGGACGGTTGACGACCACGGTCAGGGCGACGGAGCGGTTGAGGTTCTCGCGAACGAAGCGGTCGAAGCTTTCAAGGTAGTCGGCCGGCCGTTCGTGCACGCCGTAATTCTGCTGCCGGTCGAGTAGCTCATCTTCGTGCGTGGAGATGACCGGGTAGTGGTCGGAGCCGAGCAGGGCACCGACCTCCGCCAGCTGCTGTAGCAACTGTGGGTGCTCTTGAAGAAACTGGGCGGCGCCCCACGGACCCAGCGCGTGGAGATGGGTGTGAAGCCGTTCCGGTGCGACGCCCCATGCGGCCTCAAGTTGGTCCAGCTTGTCGCGTAGTGGCGGCTTCTGCTCCGCCCGATGCACGGCCTTGCGCAGTACGCGCATCAGCTTCTGGCCGAGCTGATCGAGGACGTCCTGTGCGTGGCTGTCGCCGTTGCTGCCAGAAGCAGCCAGGCTGCGTGGATCCTTTACCTCATAGAGAAGCTGTTCGATGCTGACGTTGGGATCCTTGACCAGCGGCCTCATGGTGTCCACGTCTTCCAAGGCCGCGTAGAGGTCCACCGGGTCGTAGATGCGGAAGACGGTCTTGCCGATATCGTCATGGCGCCGAGTGGCGCGGCCCTTCATCTGCTCGTAGAGGATGCGTGAGCGAACCCGGCGCATGAACACCAGGTTGCAGATGGCAGGCACGTCGATGCCTGTGGTGAGCAGGTCGACGGTGATGGCGATATTGGGGTGGCGTTCGTTTTTGTAGCGCCGGATCAATGCGTCGACCTTGTCGCTGCGTCCGGTGACGATGGCCACGCTGGCCTGGTTATATTGCTCACCGTGGACGGCCTTGAAGGCGTTGTCGAGCAGGTGCTTCACGCGTTCCGCGTGGGCTTGGTTGACGCAGAAGATGAGCGTTTTCTCGTCCCCATCAGGATCCAGCTCCTTCGCCAGCTGTTCGCAGACGACCTGATCGAACGCCGGGGTGATGACACGGCGATTGAAGGATTCGACGTTGAAATCGAGGTCATCCTCCAGCTCAGCGGTGTCGACTTCCCCGGTCTGGACGTTGACCACGCTGACCTGTTCGCCGCGTTCGAAGTGGATGCCGCGCGTGTTGAGCAGGGTTTCGTAGCGGATCGGTGGCTCGTGGTCGATCAGCCAGTCGTCAGCGACCGCCTCGCGGTAGCTGTAGGTATAGACCGGCTTGCCGAAGATGTCGGTGGTGTGTTTGGCAGGCGTCGCGGTCAGGCCAATGCGGTGTGCGTCGAAATAGTCGAGCACGCGCCGGTACTGCGACATGTACTGCGCGTGGTCGCGGACGGCCAGCTCACCCTCGGTCATCTCCTGGTCGAGGGTGTAACCGCGGTGGGCTTCGTCCACGACGATGCAATCAAAGGTATCGATCGCGGGCGGGTTGTCCGACTGGAAGATGCGGCGGACCATGGCCTGGACCGTTGCAACCTGCACCCGCGCCTCGTCCGCAGTGGACGTGTCCTGCAGGCCGTCCAGGTTGTAGATCTGCGTCAGCGTCTGGTTCTGCTCCAGTCGCATCTCGCCCATGGCGTCCTGGGCCTGTTCGCCGAGTGCGGAGCGGTCGACGAGGAACAGGATCCGGCGGAAGCGTTCGGTCTTCAGTAGGCGGTAGATGAGCCCGATTATGGTCCGGGTCTTGCCCGTGCCAGTGGCCATGGCCAACAGGCTGGTGCGGTGGCCGGCCGCCATGGCGTCCTCGACCGCCTGGATCGCTTGCTGCTGGTAGTCGCGCAGGCGAAGGTAGGACATGCCTTCCTCGGCCAACTGGGATTGCGCGCTGTCGATGTCGCGCTTCAGCATGTCCGCGACGCCGGCCGGCGTATGGAATCCCTGCAAGGGTCGCCGCAGGTTGGAGGGTCGTCGCAGGTCGCGGAACCAGATGCCGGACTGCTCGGCCAACTGCTTGATGTACGGGCGACCATTGCAGGAGAACGCCAGCGGCACGTGAAAGGTGCCGTCTTGGCCGTCAGGCCAGGGAACGGTGAGGCCCGCCTCGCGCCAGGCCGGCTGCAGGTCGCCGGCAGGGACGAGATCGCGTGCATAGCGTTCGGCTTGCGGGATCCGGTCGGCGATGTTGATCCGCTTGCGCTTGGCTTCGACGATGGCGACGGGGACCAGGCCGGTGAACAGGACGTAGTCGGCGTTGGCACCGGCGACGCGGGTCGGCCACTCTGCGATCGCCCGGTTCACGCCCTTCTCCGGGCGAGCGCCGTTGGCGTAGGTGAGTTCAAGCGAATCGGCTTCCCAGCCCGCGTCCCGCAGTTGCTGGTCGATCAGGATGCGCGTCAGATCCTCGGTCAGGTCAAAATTCTGGCTCGCCTGATGCGTTGCAGCTTGAACCTGCTGCGTGGCACGCCCCGCCAGATCGGATGTCAGCCCGACCTGTTCGATCCGCTGGTCGAATTCCGCCCGCAGCTGGTCGAGTTCTTGTTCCCGCTCGGCGACCAGCGCTGCCTGTTCTCTTGCCTCCACGTCCATGGCTTCCGCCAGGGCCGCATGCAACTCCGCTTGCTCCTGCTGGAGCTGTGCGAGCTTCTGGCTATCGTCATGGGCTTTGCGTGCAGTGTCCAGCTCAGCCTTGAGCTGCTGGACTTCGGCCTGTACCCGCCGAAGCGGTGCCGCTGGATCCTGAGGGGCAGCAAAGGGACCGGGTTTGAAATCAGCCGTGTTCTGTCCGAATGCGCGGTGGTACCAGACTGCGAGCTCACGGGCGATCTTGAGGCCGTCCATCGCCTCGCGATGTTGCGTGGTGAAGCCATGGGTCGCCTTGTTGCCTTCCACCCGGAGGACGTGGAATAGCTCCCGGATTCGCGGGTCGAGCCGCAGCTCCCGCGACAGCTGGAAGATGAGATCAGCTTGCGAGGAGCGCTCGTCGACCTGGAGGCCGGCCCGGCCTGCCAGGTCCTTCGCCAAGGCCTCGCCGAGCTGGCGGAGCTTGATCAGCGTGGTGTTCGGATCAGCCGCGAAGACCTGCTCGGCCATGGTGGCCAGGGTCAGAAATACGGGGTCGTGCCCCTGAAGGAACCAGAAGTTGCTTTCGACCGGTCTACTGCCCAAAGCCTTCCCCTTGCGCCCCCCATTTCGGTCCAATCATAGGACATGTTGTGCTGCCCCCCTCCCGCGGGTACGGGCGTGGCGGCGGCCGGGACCGCTGACGCGTTGGGTGTGTCAACTAGGGCATGCTCCGCTGGAGTCGTGTAGCTTTTCGGCATCTGATGCTGGCGCCTTCGGGTTACAGGATCATCCTCGTGAATTCTTGGCAGGAGGGGAGAGTGTCGCCGAGTCTTGAAGAGAAGTTCCACGGTGCCATGCTGCACATCTATGAGTGTGCCGCGCAGCTACGGCCCCCATATCGCGCAACCCGCTTCCTGCAAATGGTTCAAGGCAACGGCGGTAAGGGGGCGGCGGATCAGCTTTTGGCATCCGCCAGCCCGTCCGCTGGATTCACCGAACTGTTCCTGCGCGGGCGCGAGAATCTCAAGTTGAGCGTTGAGTACCTGGTCCTGCAAGAGCCGTGGTCGGAGCTCTTCAGCGAAGAGCAGCTCGCAGTTGCCCACAAGCGATTGCTTGAAGTGGGTGTTGACCCCCCGGGTCCTTCCCGATAGCTAGCCTTCGCAATGCGAGCAGCGTTGCGGTGGCGCACCACGAGTGCCGGGCCTCTACCAGAGTGAACTTGGTGGCAAAGAAGAACGACCCGTTTAAAGGCAGTCCCCTGAACCGAATCTTCCACTTTGGGGTTCGGCCGGTCGATAGAGGCGCGCTAGGCGTTATCAACCCTACGTCGGGGCGAAAAAAGAACGCGGATCGTGCTAGCCGCAAGCCCACAAAGCTAGAGCTGGCGAGGTCTGATCTGCATGGTCCGTTGCTCGCTCGAAAGCGTCAGCTCGTCAAGAAGAACGGGGCGGTGGTTGTCCTGCCCGACGCTCCCCATCGGCAGTGACCAAGTTGATCGCTGCTCCGTGGCGCAACTTGTACTGACGTCGCATGGGGGCACGTTTGGGGGCATGTCCGACGCCGACTAATTGAATGCGCTTTTAGAACAACATCTTGCGCGCTCTGTTCGAGTCCCACCTCCGGCACCATGACGAGAGCCCGGCGATGCCGGGCTTTTTCATGCCCGTTGCACGCGTGAGTAACGCAAGGACGCCTAGCGTCAGGGCTCCCTTCCGCACGAGAGCGTCGGTCTGCCCGGACACGACCTCAAGGATCCATCGATCAAAGGCAATGCGGGCTGCGATACGGCGTGCCACGCACCCTCTTCAAGAAGCGCATGAAGACGACCTGCAGCACGAGGCGCTTGAGGGGACGTTCCCAGCGAGCGACCCGGCGTCTCCATTCACTCCGGCGCAGCGTCCCGATTAACAATGGTGTCGCGTCGGTCATCCCCTCCAGCGGCTAAGCCAGATTGCGACACGCGCTGCGGTTCTCAATGAGGCTCACCAGAAGACACCTCACAAAACTCAATTACCATCCGATCCGGCCGATAACGTTCGGGATTACGTCAACACGAACTTTCAGCAAGTGAACGACCCCGTCCCCTTCAATCAAGGCGCGCAGATTTTCTGCAGAAGGCGTTTAGCCGGGTTCACCTTGGTCGAGCTCATGCTCGCGATGGGAGTGCTGGCTGTCTTGCTGGCCCTGGCGCTGCCTGCCTACGCGGATTACAAGGAGCGGATCAAGGTAAAGCAGGCCATAACCGAGATCGGCGTTATCGGAGTTGGGGTCAAGGACTATTACGCCGAGAACGGCCACTACCCGGAAACACTTGGCAGAATTGGGCAGGCCATGGAAGATCCATGGGGCTCGCCCTATTACTACACCGACCTCAGCGGTAAGGGCGCCAAGGGAAAGGCGCGCAAGGACAAGAAGCTCAATCCACTCAATTCCGACTTCGACTTGTTCAGCGCGGGTAAGGACGGTGTGTTCAAGACGCAGATATCCAACAAGGACAGTGCCGACGACATCATCCGGGCCAATGACGGCCGCTTCATCGATCTCGCGTCCCAGTACTGAGGTTCCATGAAGGTCGAAGGCACCTTCCTGCGGAGCCGCATCGCGCGGCGCACGTTCCTGTACTTCTGCGCCGCGGCCCTGGGTCCGGTCCTGGTGCTTTCGCTCATGGCCTACCGCGCGCTGGACGACAGTTCTCGCCAGGCGCGCGATCGCGAGGTGGTGTCCGCCGCAAAGGCATACGCGTTCCAAGTGCTCGAGCGCCTCGATTCGGCCTCGTCAGTGCTTGAATTCCTGGCCGCAAGCCCGTCGGCGGATGGAGCGCGGTCGTATGGCGACCCGCCTCCGATGTTCCGGCAGGTCCGGGCCTTGCCAGGGCCCGCCGACGTGACGCGACTCCGGGCGGGCACGCGGGTGGTCGTGCGCCCGGTAGAGGGCGATCTGCCGGCTGTCACGCTCGTCCATGTTGCTGTTCCCGCGCCCGATAGCGCGGCACCCGCGACGGCGTGGATGGGCGAATTGGACCGTGCCTTCCTGTGGGGGCCCGACGAAGAGCTCGAGGACGGCCAGTCGGTCTGTGTGCGCGTGCAGGATGGGCCCATGCTCCATTGCGGTGGTGGGGCCTCAGCCGTCGACGCAGGTTCGGAGGTGCCTTCAGGCGAATGGACGCTGTTCCTCGGCGGCCGTTTCGACACGCCGTCCTGGGTGTTCACGACCTCGCTGCCTGCGCGCGGGGCCCTCGAGGCGCTCCCGGCGCTGCTCCGGAAGATCGGATGGATCTGGCTCGGCACGCTGCTGCTCGTTGCGTTGCTCAGTCTGCTCGTGATCCGCAGGACCATGCTCCCGCTGGAGGAGCTGATCGAACAGACGCGACGGATCCCGCTGGGTCTCAAGCGCGAACATCGCGCCCGGCGTAACGACGAGTTCGGTCGGTTGACGACCGCATTCGACGAAATGGGGGAGACGGTGGCGCGCCAGCTGGGTGCACTGCGTGCACTGTCGGCCGTGGATGAGAAGATCCTCCAGGGGCGCCCGCTCGGCGAGGTCGTCCACCTCGTGTTGGACCGGATCCGGCACCTGTTCCCGGATGCTCTCGTCGGCGTGGCGATCCTCCCGTCTCCCGAGAAAAAGGGCGGAATGTACTGGCGGGCGGCGGGCGACGGCACGATCCGGCGGTCACGGTTGTCGGACGCCGGCCAGGTCGGCACGGACGATCCTCCCGCGGAACACTGGTGGCCCGCGCACCGGTTCGCGCCCGGGCGGGGCATCGCCGCGATGCTGGCCAGCGAAGGCGCTGCCCGCCTCTGGTACACCCCGTTGCGCACGGTGGAAGGGGTCGCGGGACAGCTCGCCGTCGGCATGGTGGATGAGGTCACGCCGCCGGACGCCGAGATGCACGAACTCAGCGAGATGGGCCGGCGCCTTGCGGTGGCGATGGCCAGCCAGGAGCGTGAGGCAAGGCTCATCAGCCAGGCCCGCCGCGATGCGTTGACGGGCCTGCCCAACCGCTTTGCGGCCCAGGAGGCATTGGCCGACATCGTGGCCGCCGCCGAACGGTCCGGTCACTCGGTCGCCGTGCTGTTCCTGGATCTCGACGGCTTCAAGGCGATCAATGACGGCCTGGGACACGCGACCGGTGATCGCGTGCTCGTGCAGGCAGCCGGTCTCCTGGACAGCCTGGCGCCGGGAGGCAGCCAGTTCGTCGCGCGCTATGGGGGCGACGAGTTCCTGGTGATTCTGGCGCGCTCGGATGTCACGTCTGCGATCCGGGCGGCCGAGGAGGCGGTTTCGCGCCTGACGCGCCCGGTCGTGGTCGACGGCGTCGAGTTGTTCCTCGGCGTCAGCATCGGCATCGCGATGTACCCGGAGCATGCGACCGGCGTGGAGCGCCTGATACGACACTCCGACATCGCCATGTACGTGAGCAAGAAGTCCGGAGGCAATGGCGTGCGGATGTTCGAGCCCTGGATGACGGGTGATGCGACTGACCGGGTCCAGCTCGAGGCCGACCTTCATCGCGCGGTTGCCGCCGGCGAGGTGGCCGTCCACTTCCAGCCGGTGGTCGATACCCGTTCCGGACGGGTCGTCGGCGCCGAGGCATTGGCGCGCTGGAATCACCCCGCGCGTGGCCGCATCGCGCCTGACGTGTTCATTCCGCTGGCCGAGAGCAGCGGCCTCATCGAGGAGCTGGGCGGCCAGGTGCTTGAAGTCGCCTGCCGGGCATTTGCCTCGTGGAAGCGTACGGGGTTCGAACTGGGCAGCGTGGCGGTCAATGTCTCCGGACGGCAGTTGCAGTCGGCGCGGTTCGTGGAAACAGTCCAACGCGCGATGGCACGGCATGGCATGGGACGTGGTGAGCTGGAGATCGAAGTCACCGAAAGCATGCTGATGGTGGATGTGGCGCGGGCCGCGGAGCGGCTGGCGGCGATCCGCGCGCTCGGTGTCCACATCTCAGTGGATGATTTCGGTACCGGCTATTCGTCCCTGGCGTACCTGAAGGACCTGCCCGTGGACATCCTGAAGATCGACCGTGCATTCATCTCGGAGATGAACACGTCGCCCGGTGGTTTCGCACTGGTCAAGGCCATCATCGCCATGGCCCATGCCACGGGGAAGTCGCTGATCGCGGAAGGGGTCGAGGATACGGCGCAGGTCGAGGCGCTGCGGGACATGGGCTGCGCCCGCATACAGGGCTACTGGTTTTCGCCACCGGTAGCGGAGGGCGTCATGCCGTCGCTTCTCAGCTCAACCCTGGCCACCGGACCGCAGTCGTAGCGTCGTCCCTGAGGCTCAGGCCGCTTCGTCGTTGGGCAGGCACGTGTCGACGCGCGCGAACCACTCGCCGTCCTGGGGGACGAACATCGAGCAGGCCTGCATCGGGCCCTTGTAGATGTGGACCGACACCGCCACCGCGTCCTGCCGGGTGTTGCGGATGGTGTGGTACTCGTGCGGCGGAATCAGGCTGCCGGCGCTGCCGGGGCCCGCGACCATGCCCCCCGCGGCGCGGAACCGGAACCGGTCGCCCTCGCGCTCGAGCAGTTCGTACTGGGTGATCTCCAGCTCGCCGTCCCACACGCCCTCCACGCACCACAGCCCGCAGTGGTCGTGCACCGGCGTGCCCTGGCCCGGGCCCCACGTCATCGCCACCACGCTGTAGCCCAGTTCCGGGCTGCGGTAGATCTCGCGGCGCGCGTAGTGGTCGTCGATCGGGTCGAACACGCACGCCGGCAGGCTGACGTCGCGGTCGCGGATCATCCGGCACAGGGTGTTGCGCAGCGCGGAGGTGACGGCGTGTTCGTCGCCGGCGGAGACCGCCTGGTCGAGCGCATGGACCAGCTTGTCGTGGCCGGGGAAGTCGATGTCGGGCAGGGCGGCAGCGTTCATGCCGGGGATTTTACGCGGGTGGGGCGGCGGCTGCCGGATGGAGGTCTTTGCTCCCCCTCCCGCGTGCAGGGGCAGGAGCTCACCCCGGGTGGCCGGAATCGGCCCTATTCCAATCCATCCAGGAACGACCGCACTGCCGGGCCGAAGCGCGCGATGTCGACCAGGAAGGCGTCATGGCCCTGTGGCGATTCCAGCGGCACGAAACGCGCCTGCGCGCCGCCGTCGCGCAGGCCGTCGGCGATCTCCTGCTGCTGCTGCAGGGGGAAGAGGATGTCGGTGTGCACGCCGATGGCCAGGGCTCTCTCGACGGTGATCTTCGCCAGGCCGGCGCGGGTCTGGCCGTCGCTGGGGCCGCCGCGGCGCTCGCAGTAGTCGCCCAGGTCGAACCAGTCCATCGACCGGCTGAGGTAGAGGTAGCAGTTGGGGTCGAAGCGCCGCACGAAGCGGCGGGCGTGCGCTTCCAGGTAGCTTTCGACTTCGAACTCCAACCCGAACGGCTCGTCATCGGCGCGGTCCGAGTCCAGCCTCACGCGCCCGAAGCGGCCGTCCCACTCCAGTGCGGACCGGTAGGTGATCACGCCCAGCTTGCGCGCCATGCGCATGCCGGACTCGGGGTAGTGGTCGTCGTCGTAGTCGCCGCCATTCCACTGCGGGTCCAGGCGGATGGCCTCGCGCTGGAGCGAGCGGATCGCGATGGAGAACGGCAGTGCGCGCGCCGCACCCGAGATGTTGATATGGCTGCGCGCGATGCCCGGATGCCGCACCAGCAGCGCCAGCGCGGTCATGCCGCCCATCGAATTGCCGACCACGCAGGCCAGGCGGTCGATGCCGAGTTCGCGGACCACGCACAACGCGGCCTCGGCGCCGTCCTCGATCGACAGTTCGGGAAACGCCAGCCGGTAGGGTGCGCCGGTCGCGGGGTCGACCGACGCCGGGCCCGTGGACCCCTTGCAGCTGCCCAGCGAGTTGACGCAGACCACGAACCAGCGGTCGGTGTCGATCGGCTTGCCTGGGCCGACCATGGCGTCCCACCAGCCCGCTTCCGGGTTGGCGTCGCTGGCGGCGGCGTGCGCGTCGGGCGACAGGCCCGTCAGGATCAGCACCGCGTTGTCGCGCGCCGCGTTGAGCACGCCCCACGTCTCGTACGCCACCCGCGCGCCGTGGAGCACGCCGCCGCGCCGCATCGGGAACGGGTCGGGCAGGGCAACGAAGCGGGTACCGGGCGGGATGAATTCGGTCATGCCGGGCGGATCCTTCTGGCGGCGTGGAGTCACGGGCCCGGCATTGTGCCTCGTCGGGCCAGTGCGATCAGCGCACGTCCTGGTCGATGAGCAGCGCGATGCGCGATTGCGCGCCCGGTGCGGCATGCACCGGCGCCGAAGTGAAATCACCCGCCTGCGCGGCGGCGTCGCCCCGCATGGACACGCGCGCGACCACCTCGACCGTGTCCAGCTGCGACAGCCTGAGCGTCGGCATCGGGCTGTCGCCGTCGTCGAGCGTCACCACCGTGGGCAGCGCGGACACCGGCAGCCGCTCCACGGCCACCGGCATCGGCGGACCTTCGAGCTGGCGCGCGATCACGTACACGACCGCACCTTCGGGCAGGCGCATGGCCAGCTGTGGATCCAGCGACACGCTGGCGGTGATGCCCGGGCCGGGCCCCGTCGCCGCGCCCGGCGCCGGGGCGGCCGCGACCGCGGCAGGCAGCGGCGGCAGGCCGGCTTCCTTGCGCGCGATGTCGATCTGTTCGCGCAAGGGCGCGGCCGTGGTGGGGTCGACGATGCCGAGCAAGGGCTCCCACGTGGCTGCGGCGTCGGCGTGCTGGCCGCGCTGGCGCTGCGCGATGCCCAGGAACCAGCGGCTGCGCTGGTGCATCGGTTGCACCTGCAGGGCGCGCTGCAGCAGGTCGATGGCCGTGTCGTCGAAGCGACGGTTGTCGCTGGCCAGCGCACGCGACTCGGCGGCTTCGGCCAGCAGGTCGGCGTCGTCAGGCGCCAGCGCGACGGCACGGGCAAAGGCATCGCGCGCGTCGTTCGTGCGGGCTTCAGCGGCGTAGGCGCGCGCCAGCAGGCGCCAGCCCTCGGCCTGCGACGGGTCGCGCTCCAGCGCCTCTTCGAGGCTGGCGATCGCTTCGGGCAGCGTTTCCGGCGGCCGGCGCTTGGCAGGGTCCAGCGCCTCGGGGTTGCCGACCGCGAGGTACAGCGTGCCGGCCAGCACGGCGAGCAGGACAACCGCGGCCAGTCCCGGCACGCGTGCCTGCCGCCACAGCGGCGCGGTCGCCCAGGCCAGGGCGCCGAGGGCCAGCAACGCGGCCAGGGTCACGAACAGCGCCATCACCACTCCTGCCCATCGTCTTCAGGCACCACGCGCGCGCCGCGACGGCGTACCGCCAGCACCACCGCGACGCCGCCGGCCAGCAGCACCAGCGCCGGCCCGAACCACAGCAGCCACGTGTTGGATTTCAGCTCGGGCCGGTACAGCACGAACTCGCCGTACCGCGTGACGAGGAACTCCTTGATCTCCTCGTCCGAGCGGCCGGCGTGCATCAGGTCCAGCACCTCGCGGCGCAGGTCGTGCGCGATCTGGGCGTCGGAGTCGGCCAGCGACTGGTTCTGGCACATCACGCAGCGCAGCTCGGCGACCAGGGCGTGGAAGCGGCGCTCCTCGGCGGTGTCGGTGAACTGCAGCGGCGTGGGGTCGGCGTTGGCCTGTGCGAGGACCGGCAGCGGCATCGACGCCAGCGCGAGCAGCGCGCACAGCACCAGCAGCGCCGTGTGCAGGCGACGGGCGGGCGGGCGCGTCACAGCGACTGCTCCGTCGGGATGCGCTCGACCGCCTGCAGCGCAGGCAACAATTCGTCCTGGATGATCCCGTCGGTGACGGTGCCCACGTGCTTCCAGCGCACCACGCCGTTGGCATCGACCAGGAAGGTTTCGGGCGCGCCGTAGATGCCCCAGTCGATGGCGGTGCGGCCGTCCGGGTCGACCAGCACCATCCAGTACGGGTTGCCGAACTGCTCCAGCCAACGCAGCGCGTCGGTTCGCTCGTCCTTGAGGTTGTAGCCGATCACGCGCACCCGCTTGGTCTCGGCGAAGCGCGTCAGCACCGGGTGCTCGACGCGGCACTCCGGGCACCAGCTGCCCCAGACATTGAGCAGGTACGGCGCGCCACGCAGGTCCTGGCCTGAGACCATGCGGCCGGGTTCGTGCAGCAGCGGCAGCGAGAACTCGGGTGCGGGGCGGTCGATCAGTGCCGAGGGCAGGGCGTCGCGGCCGGGGTTGCGGCTCATCCACACGCCCGCGGCCAGCAGCACGCCCAGCGCCGCCACCACCATCAGCGGCAGCCAGCGGGCGAGGGACGGACGGGCGGCAGCGGGGTCGGTCATCGCGAAGGCTCGGTTTCGGGGGCGATCGGCTTGCGGAAGCGGCGGTCGGTGGCAGTGACGAAACCGCCCAGCATCATCAGCAGCGCGCCCGCCCATATCCAGCGGACGAACGGCTTGACGTGCACGCGCAGCGCCCACGCGCCATCGCCCAGCGGCTCGCCGAGGGCGACATACAGGTCGCGGGTGACGCCGGGGATCAGCGCCGCCTCGGTCATGACCTGGCCGCCGGCCGCGTAGGCGCGTTTCTCCGGGTGCATGACCGCGATGCGGTGCTCACCGTTGAAGACCGTGACGGTGCCGCGGTCGGCCAGGAAGTTCGGCCCCTGCACCTTGTCGACGCCGTCGAAGCGGAAGCGGTAGTCGCCCAGGGTGACGTGGTTGCCCGGCGCCACCGCGACCTCGCGCTGGCGGTTGAGGCCTTCGGTGAGCAGCGCGCCGACCAGGAACACCGCGATGCCCAGGTGCGCCAGGATCATGCCCGCCATTTCCGGAGTGAAGCGGCCGTTGGCGCGCAGGCGCGACCACACGAAGCGCAGCGTGCCACCCGCCACCCATACCGCACCGAAGATGCCCGCGGCCACCTTCCACGCGCCCTGCGGGGCCAGGAAGAACGCGCCGGCGCCGGCGATCAGTGCGACCACCAGCCACGGCACCAGCATCGCCAGCGGCCGGGAGGCCTGCTCGCGCTGCCAGCGCGTCAGCGCGCCAAAGGGCACCAGCAGCACCAGCGGCGCCATCAGCAGGATGAACATCAGCGCGAAGTACGGCGGGCCCACCGAGATCTTGCCCAGCCCCAGCGCGTCAGCCAGCAGCGGGTACAGCGTGCCGATCAGCACCATGGCGCAGGCGGTCACCAGCAGCAGGTTGTTGGCCAGCAGCAGCGTCTCGCGCGAGGCCGGCGCGAACGGCTTGCCGTCGTTGAGCGTGGACGGCGCGCGCAGCGCGTACAGCAGCAGCGAGCCGCCGATCACGAGGCCCAGGAACACGAGGATGAAGAGGCCGCGCGAGGGGTCGGCGGCGAAGCTGTGCACGCTGGTGAGCACGCCCGAGCGCACCAGAAACGCGCCCAGCAACGACAGCGAGAAGGTGGCGATGGCCAGCAGCAGCGTCCAGCTGCGGAAGCTCCCGCGCTTCTCGGTGACCGCCTGCGAGTGGATCAGCGCCGCGCCGGCCAGCCACGGCATGAAGCTGGCGTTCTCGACCGGGTCCCAGAACCACCAGCCGCCCCAGCCCAACTCGTAGTAGGCCCACCAGCTGCCCAGTGCGATGCCCAGCGTCAGGAAGGCCCACGCGATGTTGGTCCACGGCCGTGTCCAGCGCAGCCAGCGCGTGTCGACACGGCCGTCCAGCAGCGCGGCGATGGCGAAGGCGAACGACACCGCGAACCCGACGTAGCCGAAGTACAGCATCGGCGGGTGGATGATCATGCCCGGGTCCTGCAGAAGCGGGTTGAGGTCGCGCCCTTCAACCGCCGCCGGTAGCAACCGCGCGAACGGGTTGCTGGTGAAGATCAGGAACGCCAGGAACCCCGCCGCGACCACACCCATCACGCCCAGCACGCGGGCGCTGACCGTGGCCGGCAGCGTGTGCGAGAAGCGCGCGACCGCGGCGGTCCACAGCGCGATCACCAGCGTCCACAGCAGCAGCGAGCCCTCGTGCGAGCCCCACACCGCGGTGATGCGGTAGACCATCGGCAGCAGCGTGTTGCTGTGCTGGGCCACGTAGCCGACGGAAAAGTCCTGCGCGATGAACGCATGCGTCAGCAGGCCGTAGGCGAGGGCGACCAGCGCCAGCTGTGCGTACGCAGCCGGTCGCGCAACCGCCATCCAGGGCGTTACGCCGCGATGGGCGCCCGCCAGCGGCAGCACCGCCTGAAGCAGCGCGACCAGCAGGGCCAGCACCAGGGCGACCTGGCCGAGCTCAGGCAGCATCGCGACCCATCCCGTCCAGGCACGCGGCGCCCACGGACAGCGCCATCAGTACGCCGCTCCGTCGGCGGCGGCGTCCGCGGCTGGCGCGTCGACATCGTGCTTGCGGTGCGCCTGGCCCATCTTGTCGGCGACTTCCTTGGGCATGTAGGTCTCGTCGTGCTTGGCCAGCAGTTCTTCGGCCACGAACACGTCGCCCTGCATGCGGCCGGTGGCGACCACCGCCTGGTTCTCGCGGAACAGGTCGGGGAGGATGCCGGTGTAGGACACGGGCAGCTCGGCGTCGCCGTCGGTGACGCGGAAGTGCGCCTCCATCGAGCCGCTGGGGCGGTCGAACGAGCCCTTGGCGACCATGCCGCCCAGTCTGAAGCGGGCGGTGCCGTCGCTCACCTGCGGGCCGGCTTCGCCGGTCAGCACTTCGTTGGGTGTGTAGAGGTAGGCCACGTTGCGCTGCAGCGCCATCGCGACCAGCGCGGCCGCGATGCCGGCGGCGGCGACCAGCGCGAGGATCCAGGTCAGGCGGCGGCGACGGGTGGGGTTCATCGGGTCAACTCGTTGGGATTCATGCCCGCGCGCGGGGCGGCGCGGGCGGCGCGCTGGCGGGCGGCCCGCATGGCGCGGCGGATCTGCAGGCGCGGGGCGATGAACTCGTAGGCCATCACCAGCACGAACACCGCGTAGGCCGCGACCACGTATTCCAGGTAGCTCATCGTGGCGTCTCCGGGGCCTGCGTGACCCAGGCCTTGCCGGCCTCGCGCCGGAGGTTGTCGGCGCGCGCGCGCGCCAGCAGCGCGCCGAGGAACCACAGCTTGGTGCCGATGACCATCCACGCCAGCGGCCAGACCATGCTGGCATCCATCGAGGACTCGCCGAACATGCGGATCGTCTGGCCCTGGTGCAGCGAGTTCCACCACACCACCGAGTAGCGGATCACCGGCAGCAGCACCACGCCGACGATGGCCAGCAGGCCGGCGGCGCGCGCGGCGGCGCGGCGGTCGTCGATGGCGCTGTACAGGCCGATCACGCCCAGATACAGGAACAGCAGGATCAGCTCGGTGGTCAGGCGCGGGTCCCAGTCCCACCACGTGCCCCACATCGGCTTGCCCCAGATCGAGCCAGTGGCCAGCGTGATCAGGGTGAAGCCGGCGCCGATCGGCGCGCAGGCCATCGCCAGGATCTCGCACAGCTTGATCCGCCAGATGAGCGCGATGGCGGCGTAGAGCGCCATCAGCGCGAACACGGCCATGCTCATCCACGCGCTGGGCACGTGGATGTAGAGGATGCGGAAGCTGTCGCCCTGCTGGTAGTCGGCCGGCACCGCGAACAGCGCACCGTACAGGCCCACGGCCATCACGATGAAGCCCAGGCCGTAGCCCCACGGCGCCCAGCGCGCGGCGAAGCGGTCGAAATAGGGGGGCGATCCGAGTTTGTGGAACCAGCGCAGGAGTGGATTCATTGCTCTTCGCCCGCTCCCGCGCAGTGCAAGGGAGGGATGTGAGGGGGCTCGTCTGCGGCCGCCAGGGGCCGGGGCATCAGGTCAGCGCGATCCGTATCGCTGCCGCGGCCGCCAGCGGCGCCAGCACCAGCGTCAGCACCAGGCCTGCCGCGAGCAGCAGCAGCGCACCGGTGGGGTCCAGTCCCTGTGCCGAGGCCGCGATACTGCCCGCCCCGAAGACCAGCACGGGGACGTACAGGGGCAGCGCCAGCAGGGCGACAAGTATACCGGAGCGCCGCATCCCAACCGTCAGCGCGGCGACCACCGAGCCCAGCAGGCTGAGCAGCGGCGTGCCCAGCGCCAGGCCCACCAGCAGCAGGCCGAGCTGGTCGCGCGGCAGGTACAGCAGCTCGCCCAGCACGGGCGTGGCCAGCAGCAGGGGCAGCGACGTCGTCGCCCAGTGCATGAACGTGCGCACGCCCACAAGCCACGCCAGCGGCACCGGCGCCAGCATCCACTGCTCCAGCGAGCCGTCCTCGGCGTCGCCGCGGAACAGGGTGTCCAGCGACAGCAGGCCGGCCAGCAGCACGGCCACCCACAGCACCGCGCCGGCCGAGGACGCCAGCGCCTCGCGCTCGCCGCCCAGCGCCAGCGCGAACAGCACCACCACCAGCAAGGCGAACAGCGCCGGTTGCAGCGCATCGCCGCGGCGTCGCCACAGCAGCCGGGCGTCGCGCGCCATCAGTGCGCGGGCCGTGGACAGCAGGGTGGGGGCGGCGCTCACGACCGCTTCTCCAGCACCAGCGTGCGCGTGCGCACGGGCGGGGCCGCATAGGCCCCGTGGGTGGTGACCAGCGCCGCGCCACCCGCGCGCAGCTGCGCCTGCACCATGCGGTTCACCAGCTCGATGCCGTCCAGGTCGAGATTGGCGTAGGGCTCGTCCAGCAGCCACAGCGGCGCCGGCGACAGCCACAGCCGCGCCAGGCCCAGGCGCTTCTTCTGCCCGGCCGACAGCTGGCGCAGCAGTGCATCCTCGTATCCGGCCAGCCCGACCATCGCCAGCGCGTGTTCCGGCAACTGCGCGCGACGGCGCCCGTGCAGGCCGCACAGGAAGTTGAGGTTCTCCAGCACGCTCAGGTCGGCCTTCAGGCCAGGCAAATGGCCCAGGTAGGCCATCGCGCGGGCGCGGCGCGCGGGTCGCGCCGGCTCGCCATCGATATCGACCGAGCCATCGTCGGCCCGCAGCAGGCCGATCAGCAGGCGCAGCAGGGTGGTCTTGCCGGCGCCGTTGTCGCCCTGCACCAGCAGCGCCTCGCCGGCGTCCACCGCGAAATCCAGCGGGCCGAACACGGGCAGGTCGTTGCGCGAGAACCGCAGGCCCTTGACGTCCAGCAGCGGCGGGGTGGGGTGGTCGGCGTGGGGCAACGGGTGCGGCCGGGTGGAAACGGGAGCGGCGATTCTACCGGCCGACCGGCTCGCTACCGCCGCCGGGATGGGGACGATCAGCCCAGCCAGTCGGTGTGGGGGTCTGTCGTGGCGCCCTCGGGCCGGTGCAGCAACATCCTGAGTCGCACGGGCTGACCCCGCTCCCACGCCAGGATCCCGGCCTGGCCGAACTCCTGCGCCAGCGTCGAACTGGTGGTGTCGTCCAGTCCCGCCACCAGCCAGCCCGGCTCGCGCCAGTCGCCGTCCGTCCCCTGCGCCCAGGCGGCCTGCCGCGGAGCGCCGGCGGCATCGAGCTGGCCGACCAGCAACGTGTCGGCGGTTTCGTTGGCGGTGTCGGAATGGAGCTCGGAGGCGGGGTTCCACGCGGTGATGAAGAGGTAGCGCTCGGCCGGCCAGTACGCCTCCACGTCCGATGCCGACTCACCCACGCGCAGCGGCAGGGCATCGCCGTCGATCAGCACGCAGTACTGCGCGGCGGCATAGGCCGCCGCGAGGTCGGCGGCGTCGACGACGGTGAGCGAGCGCATGGGCCGAGTGTCCCGCGTGATGGGTGGAGGTGCAAACGAGGTCTGCGTTAGCCCCCTGAGAAGCAGGGGGAGGGGCAAAAACGGCGGCTGCGAGGGGGCCGACCTCGGCGGCTTACCGTCATTCGCATGCCGGCTCACGGCGGTTACGTAAACTCGACATCCGTTTGATTCATCGGACTCCGCCCATGCCCGTGCCCACTCCCCAGACCAAGCTGCCCAACGTCGGCACCACCATCTTCGCCGTGATGTCGCAGTTGGCGACCGACCACGGTGCGGTCAACCTGGGGCAGGGCTTCCCGGATTTCGACGTACCTGAGCGGCTGGTGCAGGCGCTGGACCGCGCCATGCGCGAGGGCAGGAACCAGTACGCACCCATGACCGGCCTGCCGGTGCTGCGCCAGGCCATCGCCGCCAAGACCGAGCGCTGCTACGGCTACCGGCCCGACGCGGACACCGAGGTCACCGTGACCTCCGGCGCCAGCGAGGCGATCTTCGATGCCGTGCACGCCGTGGTGCGGCCGGGCGACGAGGTGATCGTGCTCGACCCCTGCTACGACTGTTACGAGCCGGCGATCGACCTGGCCGGCGGCCGCGCGGTGCACGTCGCCCTGGACCCGGCGCATTTCCGCCCCGACTGGGAACGCATCCGCGCCGCTGTCACGCCACGCACGCGGATGATCATCACCAACACCCCGCACAACCCGTCGGGCGCGATGTTCGACGGCGATGACATCGCGCAGCTGGAAGCGCTGCTGCACGACACCGGCATCTACCTGCTGTCGGACGAGGTGTACGAGCACATCGTCTTCGACGGCGCCCGCCACGAGTCGGCCCTGCGGCATCCGGCGCTGCGCGAGCGCGCGTTCGTGGTGTCCAGCTTCGGCAAGACCTACCACTGCACCGGCTGGAAGGTCGGCTATTGCATCGCGCCGCCGGCGCTGTCGGCGGAGCTGCGCAAGGTCCACCAGTACAACACCTTCTGCACCTTCACCCCGGCGCAGGCCGCGTTTGCCGAGATGATCGAAGCCGAGCCGGGGCACTACGAAGGGCTCGGCGCGTTCTACCAGGCCAAGCGCGACCGCTTCCACGACCAGCTTCTGGGCACGCAGCTCAAGCCGCTCGACGTTCCGGGCGGCTACTTCCAGCTGGTCGACTACTCCTCGGTGAGTGACCTGGACGATGCGTCGTTCTGCCGCTGGCTGACGGTGGAGAAAGGCGTGTGTGCGATTCCGCTGTCGCCGTTCTACGCCGAGCCGCCACGCCGCCAGCACCTGGCGCGGCTGTGCTTCGCCAAGAATGAGGCGACGCTGGACGCGGCGATCGAGCGCCTCCGCGCGCTGTAACGGGCGTGACGTCCTCGCGCTGAACGAAGCGCGCGGGCGATAACCCGGCATTCACCGCGGCTTATCGATGCTGACGCGGTTTTCCGCCGCGGAGTATCGCCATGGGCCAGACGGCCGCACGCTCGCTTTCCTTCCTGCACCGTGCCCGTGTGCTCGGTGCTGCGGCACTGCTGCTCGCGCTGGCGGGTTGTGTCACCGGTCCGGGCGGATATGGCGGCTACCCCGGGCAGGGGTATCCGGATCAGGGCTATCCCGACCAGCGCTATCCCGGCAGCTACGGCAGCGAGCGCGTGCTCGGCACCGTGCAGGGCGTGGATACGCGGTATGGCCGCATCCTGTTGAGCGCGGATGGCCGCAACGGTTACGGCGGCGGCCAGGTCGAAGTCATGTACGACCGCAATACGCAGCTGGTCTACCAGGGCCGTTCGCTTGCGGTGGAGGGACTTGAGCGCGGTGACCGCATCAGCGTGGAGGCCGTGCGTTCCGGCAACGGCCTCGTCGCGCGCCGCATCGACGTGGTGCAGAACGTGCGCGACGCGCACGGCGGCGGCTATTACGGCGGCGAACTGCGCGGCGCGGTGGCCTATGTCGACCCCCGATCGCGCGTGATCGGCCTGACGCGGGGCGGCTACAGCGGGCGCGAGGAGCGCGTCTATTACGACGAGCGCACCGCCGTGGAGTACCGCGGCCAGTTCTACCGTGCCGACGAGCTGGAGCGCGGCGACGTGCTGCGCGTCCAGGCGCGCCCGCGCGGCAACGACTGGTGGGCCGAGCGGATCTGGGTGGAGGTCAACGTCCGCGACCGCTGAACCGGGACGTGACCCCGGCGCCCGCCGCGGAGGCGCACGCCGGTAGAATGGCCGGATGCCTTTGATCACCCTCCAGGACGTCGACTACAGCGTCGGCGGCCCGCTGCTGCTCGAAAACGTCCAGCTGTCCATCGAACCGGGCGAGCGCATTGCGCTCATCGGTCGCAACGGCGCCGGCAAGTCCACCCTGATGAAACTCATCGCCGGCGAGCTGGTGCCGGACGACGGCGAAGTCCGCCGCGATGGCGCCGTGCGCATTGCGCGCCTGGAGCAGGAGGTTCCGGCCGGCGCGGCCGGCGACGTCTGGGACGTGGTCGCCGGCGGCATGGGCGAGGTCGGCGCCTGGCTGGCCGAGTACCACCACCTCAGCCACGCCGAGGAGTTCGACGGCGACGCGCTGGCGGCGGTGCAGGGGCGGATCGAGGCGGCAGACGGCTGGAGCCTCGATCAGCGCGTCGTGGAGACGCTCGAGCGCCTGGGGCTGGACGGCGACGCCGCGTTCTCGGGCCTGTCGGGCGGCATGAAGCGACGCGTGCTGCTGGCGCGCGCGCTGGTCTCGGCGCCGGACCTGCTGCTGCTGGACGAGCCGACCAACCACTTGGACATCGAGGCGATCGACTGGCTGGAGACCTTCCTGAAAGGCTGGGCCGGCGCGCTGCTGTTCGTCACCCATGACCGGCGCTTCCTGAAGGCGCTGGCGACGCGCATCGTCGAGATCGACCGCGGCCAGGTCACCAGCTGGCCGGGCGACTGGGCCAACTACGAACGCCGGCGCGAGGAGCGTCTGAATGCCGAGGCGCAGGAGAACGCGCGCTTCGACAAGCTGTTGGCGCAGGAAGAGGTGTGGATCCGCCAGGGCATCAAGGCGCGCCGCACCCGCGACGAAGGTCGTGTGCGCCGGCTGAAAGCGATGCGCAACGAACGCGCCGAGCGCCGCGCGCAGACCGGCAACGTGCGCATGGACTTCGCCCAGGCCGAGTCCTCGGGCAAGAAGGTGGTCGAGGCGCGCGACGTATCGTTCGACTACGGCGGCAAGCCGTTGCTGCGCGATGTCTCCACCACCATCTTCCGCGGAGACCGCATCGGCCTGATCGGACCCAACGGGAGCGGCAAGACCACGCTGATCAAGGTGCTGCTGGGCGAACTGGCGCCCACGTCCGGCGAGGTGCGCCTGGGCAGCAACCTGCAGGTGGCGTACTTCGACCAGTACCGCGCGACCCTGCGCGAGGACTGGAACGCGCTGGAGAACGTGGCCGAGGGCCGCGAGTTCGTCGAGGTCGGTGGCAAGTCCAAGCACGTGATCGGTTACCTGCAGGACTTCCTGTTCACCCCCGAGCGGGCGCGCGCGCCCATCACCCGGCTGTCGGGCGGCGAACGCAACCGCCTGCTGCTGGCGAAACTGTTCGCTCAGCCGTCCAACCTGCTGGTGATGGACGAACCGACCAACGACCTGGACGTCGAGACGCTGGAGTTGCTGGAGGAGATCCTCGGCGAGTACACCGGCACGTTGCTGCTGGTCAGCCATGACCGCGACTTCCTCGACAACGTGGTGACCTCCACGCTGGTGATGGAGGGCAACGGCCGGGTCGGCGAATACGTGGGCGGCTACAGCGACTGGCTGCGCCAGCGGCGCGTCGAGTTCACCGCGCCGGCTTCGACAGCGGCGCCGTCGGCCCCGATGCCTGTCTCGCCGATTGCCGCCGCGGCCACCACCCCGACGACCCCCAAGCGCAAGCTCAGCTTCAAGGACGCACGCGAGCTCGAGCAGCTGCCGGCGCTGATCGAGGCGCTGGAGGCCCGTATCGCGCAGCTGACCGCGGCCATGGCCGACCCGGCGTTCTTCCAGCGCGATGCCGCGTTGATCGCCGCCGACAACGCCATGCTGGCCGATACCCAGGCCGAGCTGGACGCGGCCTATGCCCGCTGGGCGGAATTGGACGGCTGAGCCGTGTGATGCGGATTGCCGCGTCGCCCGTCACGCTCAGTCGATTGCTCGCCGCCACGTCCAAGCCGTTATCCCCGCCCCCCCAGTCGTCATTCCCGCGAAGGCGGGAACCCATGGACGTTGCTCGCCTTTCGAGGGCGAGTCTGGCCCGAGGGTCCAGGGGGCGCGGTGGTTGACACGCGATCTCTACTGCCGCTCTTGATTGCACCTACTTAATCAAAGTCTGTACGTCCATGGATTCCCGCCTTCGCGGGAATGACGGCAGAGAAAATCGTTGATGGCCGGAGCGGGCCGGCTGCACGGAGCGCTTGCGGTCCATCGCGTTGGCGGGCCCTAATCGCCGTACCCGACCCTCGGAGCCCGCCATGTCCCTCCCGACCCGCCTCCGCGCCAGCATGGCGTGCATCGCGCTGGTGGCACTCGCCGTCCCGGCGACCGCCGCCGTCAAGGACCAGTCCGCGGCCGGCTTCACCTTGGAGAACGAAGCCGTCGTCGCGGTGGATGCCGCCACGGCGTGGGACGCGATCGTCGATGACGTGGACCGCTGGTGGCCGAAGGACCACACGTGGTGGGGCAGCGAGTCGAAGCTGTCGATCGATGCGCGCGCCGGTGGGTGCTTCTGCGAGATCGACGGCGACCGCCAGGCGCAGCACCTGCAGGTGGTGTACACCGACCCCGGCAAGCTGCTGCGCATGACCGGTGGCCTCGGCCCGCTGCAGGGGATGGGCCTGCACGGCGTCCTGGAATTCCGGCTGGAGCCGGTGCAGGGGCCTGACGGCGACGAACGTCGCGACATGACCCGCATCGTGCTGCACTACCGCGCCGGCGGCTATGCGCCGGACCACATCGGCGCGTTCGCACCGGTGGTGGACCGGGTGCAGGCGGCCCAACTCAAGGGCCTCGTGGATCACATCGTGGGCCTGCGCGGATCGGGCGCGCGCTGACATCCAGCCGACGCCGGCCTCAGCCCATGAAGCCGCCGCCGTTGACGTGCAGGAACTGCCCGGTCACGTAGCTGCTGTCCGCGCACGCCAGGTACACGTACGCCGGGCCCAGTTCGCTGGGCTGGCCGGCGCGCTTCATCGGCGTGTTGCGCCCGAACTCGCGCTGCTCCTTCCTGCTGAAGCTCGAGGCGATCAGCGGCGTCCAGATCGGGCCGGGCGCGACGCCGTTCACCCGGATGCCGCGGTCGACCACGTTCTTGGCCAGCGAGTAGGTGAATGTCTCGATGGCGCCCTTGGTCGAGGCGTAGTCGATCAGGTGGTCGCTGCCGCGGAACGAGGTCACCGAGCCGGTGTTGATGATCGCGCTGCCGCTTTTCATGTGCGCCAGCGCATGGCGCGTCAGGTGGAAGAACGGAAAGACGTTGTTCTCGAACGTGTCGCGCAACTGCGCGGGCGTGATGTCCTCGAGCGTGTCCTGGGGCACATGGTCGGCCAGGTTGTTCACCAGCACGTCCAGCCGGCCCAGCGTCTTGACCGTGCGCGCCACGGCCGACCGGCAGCGGGCTTCGCGCCGTGCGTCGCCACGGATCAACAGGCAGCGGCGGCCCTCGGCCTCGACCATCGCCGCGGTGTCGCGGGCGTCGCCGTCCTCGCTGAGGTAGAGGATCGCGACATCCGCGCCTTCGCGGGCGAAATGCACGGCCACCGAGCGGCCGATCCCGCTGTCGCCACCGGTGACCAGCGCCACTTTGCCGTCGAGCTTGTTTGAGCCCCGGTAGTCGTCGCGGATGGTGTCGGGTTGCGGGGTCATCGTGCTCTGGTTGCCGGGCGATGCCTGCTTCCGGGTGGCCATGGACGTGTCTCCTGTCGGTGGACGCGACATGGTCTGCAAGGGCGCGTGGCCGGCCGATGAAATGGGCCGCACTGCGGTGGAGCGCCTAGACTTCGCGCATGCACCAGCCCGACCTGGCCGGCATGCCGCCGGCCCCCGATCCGCGGCGACTCGAACGCCTGTTCTTCGCATTGCTGCCCGATGCGCCCACGGGCGAGGCGATCGCGCGTGCCGTGGGCGGGCACCTTGCCGGCCGTGTCCCCGGCCGACGCACGCCGCCCGCGCTCTACCACCTGACGTTGAGTTACCTGGGCGAGTTCGACAGCCCGCCGGCGTCGCTGCTGGATGCCGCATGCCGGGCCGCCGGTGCTGTCCGCGCGCCTGCGTTCGACCTGCCGCTGTCCCGGCTGGGCAGATTCCGGCAGGGCCGCGGCTGGCTGTGGTGGCTGGGGCCCGATGCCACGCCCCCCGGGCTGCTGGCGTTGTGGCAGGCATTGGACGCCGCGCTGCTGGACGCGCGCATCCGGCGTCCGCCCGAGACCGCATTCAGGCCGCACGTCACCGTGCTGCGCGGCTGCGACCGGGCGCCGCCCGGGGATGCGTGCGTCGATGTGGCGTGGCCGGTGCGGGCGTTCGCGCTCGTCTCCAGCCAAGCGGGCGTGTATCGGCCGTTGTGGCGGTGGCCGCTGGATGACGGCGGTCATCCCGACCGCTGACGGCGACGAGGCGTCCCGGTCCACACCCGGCCCCGGCAGGAAACGGTCGGGGCCGCAGGCGTGGTTTCGTGGACGACGTGGGTTGAAGCGCGATACGGCGCGACTGCGCAGGTCGCGACTGACGTCGTTCCCGCCGGGGCCTCCCCGCCGTGGCGGGTGGACGGGCTCCACCTACTCCTGCAGGTACGCCCCGCACCCCGTGAATGTGCGATCCCGGATCCGCAACTCCGCCCCGGCTTCGAACGCCTCCCCGCTCATGCCGTCGCTGCAGGGCTCGCGCCGGATCGAGAGGACGACGGCGCTGCCATCGGCGGCCTCGCCCGCGAAGCCGTCCTCGGTCGCGCGGCCACGTGCTTCCACGCGGCGCTCGCCGTAGTCGAGTTCGGCGCGGATCGTCGGCGTCGTGCCGCCCCCCACCTCCACCCACCAGCCCGGCTCGTTGCCCATGGCGCGGAACGCGATGCCGCGCTGCGAGGCCTCGTACCAGGGCGAGGCGACCCCGCTGCGCGTGCATTCGCGCGCCTCGTCACCGGACAGCGTCAGGCGGGCGGTGTCGCCCTTGGTCCAGAACTCCATGTCGGCATCGGCATAGCGCGCACCGGACGCGGCCATGGCCTGCGGAAGTACCGCACTGCGACCCGACCACCACAGGTGCACCGACGCCGGCGACGGGGCGAAGCGGCCGGTTACGCGCAGGTCGCCGCATTGCCAGTGCACCGCCGCCTCGTCGCCGGCCGGCGTGCTGGCCGCGTCGGAGCGGGCGGAGGCGCGCACCATGGGCAACTCGACCGCGATGTCCTGGCCCGGTGTCACCGGCGTGCGGGTGTCGGTCACGAACTGCAGCCGACCGTCACCGTCGTACAGCGAGGCGTGCAACCCGTAGCGATCGCCGTCGCGCACCTTGGCCGGGTCATAGGGCAGGGTGAAGCGGTACGGCGGGCCCGACGCGTTGTCGATGCGGATCTCCGCCATGACGGCCGCCGGGGTGTCCACCAGCCGGTTGTCGATCAGTTGGACCTGCAGGTGCGCACCGGGCACGAGGATGCGCTCGCGGTAGGTGGCGGTGCCGACGATCGAACCCTGAGCGGCGGGCGCGCCGCCGTAGGGCGTGTCCTCCGGCGCCGGCGCACTGATGCCGGGGTCGCGGGACTGGCACGCCGGCAATGCGAAGGCCATCGCGGCGGCCAGCAGCGCCGGGCCGATCGGCGAGGCAACGGGAAGGCGGGCCATGGCGGACTCCGGTGAGCGCGGGGAGCCCGGATTATCCGGCCGCGGCCCGTTAGCCGGTTGTCATGGGCACGCCGGGGCCTCCGCAGGCGCCGCTGTAGGAGCGGCTGCAGCCGCGATCGGACCCTGTCCGTGCGACCGGTTCCAGATCGCGGCTGAAGCCGCTCCTGCAGGGGCAGGGTCGCTCCGGTTACTTCGGCGCGGTATCGACGCGCAGCACCGGGTACAGGTTCAAGCGGTCGTCCCACGCGCTGTGGCGGCGGTAGAAGAAGTCCAGCCGCGCGGCGGGGTCTCCGGCAAATGCCTCGTCCTCGCGCACGCGGCGCTCGAACTCGGCCTTCAGTGCAGGATCGGCCGCCAGCATCTCGCGCGCCACAACTTCGGCCACGTACGGCTCCATGTACTCCTTGCGTTCGAAGTGGTTGTTGAAGAAGCCCCACGCGGCGAGCGAATCGGGTGCCTGCGGCTCCAGCATCGCGATCACGACGCGCGACAGGGGCTGGGCGACCGGGACGAACAGTGCGCCGGCGCCCAGGTCGTGCGTCTCACCGGCCCACGTGCCTTCGAGCGTGAGCCGCTGGTGGCTCTCCAGCGGCCGTGCGGAGAACTCCACCGTGTCGGCGCGGAACGCCTGCACCGCGACGTCGTCCAGCGCCGCATCGAGCGTGCGGTACTGCACGCCATGCGCGTCCAAGCGCCCGGCCACCCAGTCCGCGTGCGTGGCCGGCACCAGATAGCCGGCACCTGGCGCTTCGATCACGCGTCCCGGCACCACGTCGTCGCGCAACGGGATGTTCCACACCTGCGGCGTGCTCTCGTCGTAGCGCGTCATCAGCGCGCCGGAGACATCCGACGGCGTGCGGGTGTAGGCATAGCCACGGAAGGGGATCGTCCGCGCGGCACCGGTCGCCTTGTAGTCCAGCGGCACGGGCGTGCCGGCGATGGCCGCGGCACGCGCGTCGGCCGCCTGCACCGCGTCCAGCCACTGCGCGCCGTGCTGCGCGACCAGTTCGACCACCGCGACAATGGTGTTGCGGGTCAACGCCACGCGGGTCGGGTAGTCCTTCCAGGAGTGGGTTTCGACCAGCATTCCGAACCGGTTGCGCGTCGACAGGTAGCCTTGGGAGAAGCGCGGCGGCGCCGCGCCGTCCTCGATGCCCGAGGCCGGGTTGTCGTACTCGACGAACGAGGGGTAGAACGGCAGCGGCAGCGCGCCCTGGTCGGCCAGGCGGGCGATGGTGGCATCGCGCAGCTGCGTGCCGATCACCTGCAGCACCTCGTCGCCGCCGTGCAGCGGTTCGACCTGGATGGCGATGTCGTGTTCGAACTGCGCGCCGTTGGTGGCGTGCAGGTCGGCGACCACCAGCGGGTCCCACGTGTCCAGCAGCGACAGCATCGCCCGCATCTCCGGCGCGTCCGCCTTCAGGTAGTCGCGATTGAGGTTGTAGTTCTGCGCCGTGGTGCGCCAGCCCATCTGCTCGGGCCCGCGCTGGTTGGGCCGGTTCCAGGCGCCGAAGCGCTCGTGCCCGTCGACGTTGAACACGGGCACGAACAGCAGCACCTGCTTGCCCAGCGCGCCTTCGGCCGCCTCGCCCTCGAGCATCTGCCGCAGCGCCAGGAAGCCGGCGTCCTTGCCGTCGATCTCGCCGGCGTGGATGCCGCCCTGCATCAGGGTGACGGGGATGCCGCGCTCGGCGGCCTCCCGGGCGGTGGAGGCGCCGGTGTCGGTCGCGACCAGCACGTGCATCGGGCGGCCCTCCGGTGTGGTGCCGAACGTTTCGCAGCGCACCCGGTCGGGGTAGCGCGCCGCAAAGGCTTCGCACAGCCGCGTTACCTCGTCGTAGCGCCCGGTCTGGATGAAGCCGCTGCGCTCGGCATGGGTAGTGAGCGGCGCCGTCTGCGGCAGGGCGGTGGCGGGCAGGGCGAGCAGGGCGGCGAGCAGCGCGGGGCGCAGGGTCGGGGTCATCGG